>JAFXLG010000046.1 GCA_017531305.1 Alistipes sp. | reverse complement strand
CCTGGCTTCCCTATCGTTCTTCACGGTTCTTCTTCAGTTCCACAGGAGTATGTTAAGATCATCAACACTCACGGTGGTGCATTGAAGGATGCAGTAGGTATTCCAGAGGAGCAGTTGCGTCAGGCTGCTAAGTCAGCAGTATGTAAGATCAACATCGACTCAGACGGTCGTTTGGCTATGACTGCAATGGTACGTAAGATCTTCGTTGACAACCCAGCAGAGTTCGATCCACGTAAGTATTTGGGTCCAGCTCGTGAGGAGTTGAAGAAGCTTTACAAGCACAAGTGCGAGAACGTTTTGGGTTCTGCAGGTCGTGTAGAGTAAGACTTTAAGTTACTTAATAAATAGAACTGTCGTGATCCTCAGATCACGACAGTTTTTTATTAATCCAGAATTAGACTAACGAAGACTTGATAACCTTCTTCCGTAAGTATAGTTCTACTTTATAAATCACCTCATAACAATACAAAAAAATGGCGTCAACAAGAAAATGTTGACACCATTATCTATTCCCCCAAAGCATCAATAACTATCTGCCTACTTGTGCTTCTCCAACTTCACCCATGGCATATACTTCTTGGCAAACTCCATCACCTCGACAGCCTTATCGCAGCAGAGAGCATCAGCACCCAAAGCTACACCCAGCTGGAAATCCTCGATTCCGCCTCCTGGCCAGAGTGATACGATCAAACCTGCCTTATGAGCCTTCTGCACCATGGCGCGACTTGTGCCATTCATATTACATGCCAGACGCTTCGAGCCAAGCTCCAACGCAGTCTTGATATTTTCATCGCTTACGGGTTTACCGATGATATACATGATATCGGCATCGGGATGCAACTGCTTCATTGTGCGCAATGCACGCTGATCGAACGAAGTGAAAAGATAGGTCGAATTAGCTGGCTTCTTATCCATAGCCATCTTGTAGAGCTTGTCGCAATAGACCTTGAGCTGCTCCTCGGTATAGTCATTCGACTTCATCTCAAACTCCACATACAGACCATCGCGCTTCGAGAGCCACTTGCAAAGCTCATCGAGGAACAACACAGGATTACCCTTGAGACTCTTCACCTTCTTTAGCTCCTTGCGTGTTGCCTGCTCCACCACGATATCGACACCTGCCGTACGCTTGAGCGATGCATCATGATTGACAACCAGCTCACCATCCTTGGTCATACGAATATCGGTCTCATAACCACGGATACCCTTCTCGTAAGTGCCCTGAAAAGCCGAAAGTGTATTCTCATCAAATTCGTAGCGACTACCTCGGTGGGCAAAGTGCTGCACCTCGCGTACCTGCTGCGCCATGGCAACCATACATGCCATCACCGCAAAAACCAAACATATAACACGTTTCATGGTTTATCTCAATTTTAGGTTTATCTCTCTGGGGTTATATATACAAAAGCGGACCACGCAAGTCCGCCTTTGTAAAATTACATTTATCACAGATTATACTGTCATGATATCCTTCTCCTTGACTGCCATCAGCTCATCGAGCTTCTTAGAGAACTTCTCCAGAAGCTTTTGTGCCTGTGTCTCGCCATCCTTAGCCTCATCCTCAGGCATACCCTCTTTCTGAGCCTTCTTAAATGCCTCGACAGCATCGCGGCGTGCATTACGCAAGCTGATACGGGCATTCTCGCCAGCACCCTTCACCTGCTTTACAAGCTCCTTACGGCGCTCCTCTGTAAGAGGTGGAATAGTAAGACGTATCTGCTCACCGTTATTAGATGGAGTAAGACCGATATTCGAGTCGATGATTGCCTTCTCGATAGGACGAATCATATTCTTATCCCATGGCTGGATCAAAATTGTACGAGCATCTGGCACGGTAACACTTGCTACGCCCGACACTGGTGTCTGAGAGCCATAGTAATCGACAAATACGCTATTAAGCACATTTGTTGAAGCCTTACCAGCACGAATGTTCAACAACTCCTCCTCAAGATGATCTACCGTACGCTGCATACGGTTAGTCGCTTCATTGATAATAGTTTTTGTATCCATAGTAGTTTTTATTAATTATTTCTTTTTTAATGCAAAGACTGCCTAATCGCTTAAAGAGCCTTATTGATTACCTCGATCATCTCCTTAAACTCCTCAGGAGTAAAGCCTACAGATGTATAGATAACCTTACCATCCTTACCTACCACGAAGTTGCGAGGAATATAGTTCGAAGCATACTTCTTATAGATTGTCTGCTGAGGATCCAATCCCATTGGGAAGGTGTAGTGCATCTTCTTGCGGAAAGCCTCTACGGTAGCCTTCTTCTCGCCACGCGAGATAGGAAGGAAAACGAATGGCTTACCCTTGAAACGATTGATAAGCTCCTTCTCGACATGAGTCAACTCCTCACGGCATGGAGGACACCATGTAGCCCAGAAATTCACTACAACCACCTTACCCTTAAGCTCTGAGAGTGTAATCTTCGAGCCATCGACCATCTCTACAGTAAAATCGGGAGCTTTATCGCCCTTATGGATCAACGTGGTAGCAGCAATATCATCACTCTTCTCCTTGCTCTGCGCCTGAACAAATGTAGGCATCGCCAAAAGCATAAACATCACTACCAACGATGAAAATAGCTTGCTCATAAAACTGTTCTTTCTCATAACCAAAATTCTCAATTTATAAATTATTACTCATCGGGCTACGTTCAATTTTCATGCCCGCCCGATAAAAAAATCTCTTCCTACTTCTCGAAACCTACTCCTTGCAGACCAAAGTACCGATAGGCTCGCCATCCAAAACTCGCTGGAGATTACCCTCGGTATCCATATCAAATACAATGATATCCAGCCCGTTCTCCTTGCACAATGTGAAGGCTGTCATATCCATCACCTTCAGGTCACGGTTATATACCTCATCGAATGTGATCTTATCGAACTTCTGAGCCGTAGGATCCTTCTCTGGGTCGGCGGTATAGACACCATCGACACGAGTGCCCTTGAACATCACCTCCGCCTCGATCTCAATACCGCGCAAAGCCGATGCTGTATCGGTCGAGAAGTAAGGATTAGAAGTACCACCACCGATGATCACTACATATCCTGCCTCAAGATATTCGATAGCCTTAGCCTTAGAGTAATACTCGCCGATAGGCTCCATGCGGATAGAGGTCAAAACCTTAGCCTTCACGCCGTTATCCTCCAAAGCCGACTGCAACGCGAGTGAGTTGATGATGGTAGCCAACATACCCATCTGATCGCCCTTCACACGGTCGAATCCCTTTTTGGCACCCTGCAAACCGCGGAAGATATTACCTCCACCGATCACGATACCTATCTGTACGCCACTCTCTGCTACAGCTTTAATCTGCTCGGCATACGACTGCAAAACATCTGTCGAAAGACCATATTTTTGTGCGCCCTGAAGCGACTCACCACTCAGCTTAAGGAGAATTCTATTATACTTCATAATTTTAAGGTTTAAACTATATGCGAAGATAAGAAAAAATCTGGTTTCTCACAATAGAGCCGATATTTTCAACGCTCATTTCTTCGCACAATAGGTATAAATACCTATTTTCACCGCCACTTTGGACAATTTGTAGCTTACAAATAGAGAGCATATCACTTTTTTCGTTATATTTGCAAAGCAAAACGAAGAACTAATAACTCAATATAAAATACTATGGTAGATATTTTTGAAAGATTAGAGAAAAATACCGGTGGTCCAATCGGTCAGTACATGCAGTTGGTACACGGTTATTTTGCATTCCCTAAGTTGGAGGGAGAGATTGGTCCTCACATGAAGTTCCGTGGTCATGAGGTATTGAACTGGAGCTTGAACAACTACTTGGGATTGGCTAACCATCCTGAGGTACGAGAGGCTGATGCTGAGGGTGCTAAGCAGTTCGGTATGGCTGCACCTATGGGTGCTCGTATGATGAGTGGTCAGACTAAGTATCATGAGCAGTTGGAGCGTGAGTTGGCTGAGTTCGTTGGTAAGGAGGATGCTTTCCTTCTGAACTTCGGCTATCAGGGTATGATCTCTATCATCGACTGCTTGCTCACTCCACGCGATGTAGTGGTTTACGATGCTGAGTGCCACGCTTGTATCATCGATGGTTTGCGTATGCACAAGGGTAAGCGTTTCGTTTACGGTCACAACAACGAGGAGTCTCTCCGCTTGCAGCTTAAGCACGCTACTGAGCTTGCTGAAGAGCAGCGTGGTGGTGTACTCGTAATCACCGAGGGTGTATTCGGCATGAAGGGTGACTTGGGCTTCTTGGATGTTATCGTGAAGGCTAAGCAGGACTTCAACTTCCGTCTGTTGGTTGACGATGCACACGGTTTCGGTACTATGGGTCCTGGTGGTCGCGGTACTGCAGCTCACTTCGGTGTAGTTGATGGTGTGGATGTACTCTTCAACACATTCGCTAAGTCTATGGCTGGTATCGGCGCATTTGTCAGCGGTCCACGTTGGCTCATCAACCTTTTCCGTTACAACATGCGTTCACAGCTCTATGCAAAGTCATTGCCCATGCCTATGGTAATCGGTGCGCTGAAGCGTTTGGAGCTTATCCGCAACCACCCCGAGTATCAGGAGAAGTTGTGGGAGATCACCCGTGCTATCCAGAAGGG
>JAFXLG010000045.1 GCA_017531305.1 Alistipes sp. | reverse complement strand
TTGATTGCTTCAAAAATGCGCAGCATCCGTTTTAGGAAATTGCGCTTTATGCACCCAAAAATGATTCACCGAGCGGTTTTGGCGCCACCCTTTTGGCGGCAAAAGGTGGCATAAACGAATGTTTAAGAGCGTAAGAAAATCTGCGTTGTGACAATAGATGGAAACCTACCAATTAAAAACTGAGTGTAGAGATGCCAATCAGCACTCGCTCTGGCTCGGCTGTGGCATGACACCTCTAAGAGGTGTTTTATGAGTGGGAAGCTTTTTTTGCTGAAATTTGTTGTGCGTCAGCTTGATCTCGGCAGAAGCGTTTTTGGGAAGAGGGCAGAAAGGGTAATTTCCGTTAAGAAACGGAGACTTTTTGATTGCTTCAAAAATGCGCAGCATCCGTTTTAGGAAATTGCGCTTTATGCACCCAAAAATGCTTCACCGAGCGTCTTTTTGCGCTACTTTTTAACGCTAAAAAGTAGCAGAAACGAAAGTTTAAGAGCGTAAGAAAACCTGTGTTGTGCTAATAGATGGCAAGCTTCACACGTTTTAAAAAATTGTAGAGATTCCAATCCTCGCTCACGCTCGGTGGAATGACGCAGGCGTAACGCCTGTTTTATTAAATCATCTCGCCAAACATCCTTTAGCAAAAATGGCATCCCTCTAACAAAACACCCGTTACGGGTGAATTTTGAATTAAAAAAACGGTGAGTTCGAAAAAACTCACCGTTTTAACCTCTAAAAGCTATTTAAGAATTAATAGCTCTTAGCAAATAATACGCGGCATGAAGATGGCTTACCTGAGAAGACACACTTGCCCTCCTCTGGCTTGGCATCCAAAGGAATACAACGGATAGTAGCCTTGGTAGCCTCCTTGATGGCAACCTCAGTCTCCACTGTTCCATCCCAGTGAGCCGAGATAAATCCACCCTTATTCTCCAATACATCCAAGAACTCCTCCCAGCTATTGACCTCGGTAATCATCGAGTTACGATAATCGAGAGCCTTCTTATAGATATTAGCCTGAATCTCATCCAAAAGATTTGCCACATACTGAGCTATACCCTCCTGCGATACGGTCTCCTTGGTCAAGGTGTCGCGGCGGGCAACCTCGATTGTGCCGTTCTGCATATCGCGTGGACCCATAGCCAAGCGCACAGGCACACCCTTCAACTCATACTCAGCAAACTTGAAGCCTGAACGCACATTGTCGCGCGCATCGACCTTAACCGAGATACCCAACTTGCGCATCTCAGCGGCGATAGCCTCCATCTTCTCCTTCATCTGAGCCAACTGCTCGTCACCCTTATAGATAGGTACCATAGCCACCTGAATTGGAGCCAACTTTGGAGGCAAAACCAAACCATTGTTATCTGAGTGAGCCATGATCAAGGCACCCATCAAGCGAGTAGATACACCCCACGATGTAGCCCATACATACTCCTGCTTACCCTCTTTGTTGGTGTAGGTCACGTCAAACGCCTTGGCGAAGTTCTGACCCAGGAAGTGTGATGTACCACTCTGCAAAGCCTTGCCGTCCTGCATCAAAGCCTCGATAGTCAAGGTATCCTCAGCACCTGCAAAACGCTCGTTTGGTGACTTGTGACCAACCACCACAGGCACGCCCATATAATCCTGAGCGAAAGTCTCATATACGTGTACCATCTTCTCTGCCTCGGCGATAGCCTCCTCGCGAGTGGCGTGTGCCGTATGACCCTCCTGCCAGAGGAACTCGGCGGTACGCAGGAATAGACGTGTACGCATCTCCCAACGCACTACGTTAGCCCACTGGTTGCAGAGGATTGGCAGGTCGCGGTACGAAGTGATCCAATTCTTGTATGTGTTCCAGATGATAGTTTCGGATGTAGGACGCACGATAAGCTCCTCCTCAAGACGAGCCTCAGGGTCAACAACGATGCCCTTACCCTCAGGATCATTCATCAAGCGGTAGTGAGTCACCACGGCACACTCCTTGGCGAAGCCCTCAACGTGTGAAGCCTCACGCGAGAAGAATGATTTAGGGATAAATAGCGGGAAGTATGCATTCTCGTGTCCTGTCTGCTTGAACATATCGTCCAATACGCGCTGCATCTTCTCCCAGATGGCATAACCATAAGGTTTGATGACCATACATCCTCTAACGGCTGAGTTCTCAGCCAAACCTGCCTTTACGACAAGCTCATTATACCATTTCGAGTAGTTATCCTCTACTTTGGTCAGATCTTTAAGTTCTACTGCCATATCTTTAGAAATTCAAAGTTCAAAATTCAAAATAAAAAATTGCGATTAAGCGAGTGCAGATTGGCTTATCTACACTAATTTTTTATTGGAAAGTTTCCATCTACTGTCACAACACAGGTCTTCTTACGCTCTTAAACATTCGTTTCTGCCGAGTTTGAGGCTCACGCACAACTTATTTCAGCAAAAATAGCATCCCTCTAACAAAACACCCGTTACGGGTGATAGGCGCAACGCCCATTTTATCAATCATAATCCAAAACCCGATTTTGAATCTTGAATTTTGAATTATGAATTAATAAAAAATGGTCACTTTGTATTGAAATACAAAAGTAACCATTTTTTGTTTAACCTACGCTATCTCAGCCGATTTTTTAACTTCGCGCAGGATTTTATTCCATTTTTTGGCTGTTTTGGTAGCCTAAAACTCTATATTACACACTATCGGAAGATGATCCGATGGGTAGTGACCACTCTCGCGTTTATCCTCCACGACCTTATAATCCTTGACGCTGACCTGCGGCGAGACAAATATATAATCAATCCTGCCCTTAGCTGGTCCTACGAAATTTCCGCCACCAAGATTGGTGTCGAAACACCCCTGCGGAGGGGTTTGGCTCACGGCGCGTGAATCCTTGAGCTGAGATAGAATATCCTTCACCTGAGTGGTATTCTCTTCCGAATTGAAATCTCCCACGCTCACCACAACATCTTCGCCCGCGATCTTACTTATCATCTCGATATGCACCTTGCCCGAATTAGCCTTCGCCTCCTTCAGACGCCAATAGAGGTGCGAATTCAAGAAGAAAAACTCCTTCGCCGAACTCTTCTCGCGGAATTTACCCCAATGGCACAATCTCAGGTCGGTGGCATCCCAGCCTAAGCTCTCCACCTCGGGCGTGGGGCTATACCAGAAAGTACCCTCATCCAGCAGCTCTAACTTAGCGCGCTTATAGAAGATCGTAGCCGTATGCAGATCGCCCCGAGCTCCGCCATAGGAATGACCTATGTGGTCATACTCCGACATCAGCGTGGATAGATCCTCAATCTGACGGGCATCGCCCTCCTGCGTACCCACAATGTCGAAGTCGTGCGAGGTGATAAGCTCTGCCACCGCCCCCTTACGCTCCGCCCAGCTATCGCCACTCTGTGCATCTGCTGCCGAATCGTAACGTATGTTGAAGGTCGCTACCCTAAGTTCCGCCTTCGAGGAGCATCCTGCCAGCGCAATCATGCCGACAAACAACACCATAAGTCTCTTCATCGCCCGCAACTTGAAATTTAGAATTTATAACCCAAGCTCAGGATCGCATAGTTGCGAGTCAGGTCGGTGCGATACATAGGGCTTGCTGTATCGAAAAGCTCCATTACGCTCGAAGCCGATGTATTCTCGGCGTAGTAGAGCATATAGTCGGTCTGGAAGTT
Organism: Alistipes sp.; assembly: GCA_017531305.1. Classification (GTDB taxonomy): domain Bacteria; phylum Bacteroidota; class Bacteroidia; order Bacteroidales; family Rikenellaceae; genus Alistipes. The sequence continues at coordinate 4,595 of JAFXLG010000045.1, read as the reverse complement.
CTTAATGTTCTGATAAGCTAAATCCACCGTCAGACGACCAAAAGCCATACCCAAACCCAACGAGAAGCAGGTTGTGCGATAGTTGATCGGAGAGTTATAATAGAGGCTCTTATCCTCTCTCAGAGCATCGCCCGAGATGCCGTATCCTGCACGCAAAGCCAACATAGGCAGCGGCTTGAGTTCGGCACCCACGCGCAAGGTGTTGGAGCCTTTGTAATTCTGTTTGATCTCATATTTGTAGTCATCCTTCGAGAGGTCGAAGCCGATAGGTATGTTCTTGACTCTGATGCCGTTATACCAGTCGCGCTCGTAATCCACCGAGATGATGGCGAAGCGTCCAAACGAGTACGAAGCACCAAACATCAGACGTGTAGGCGAGCAGAAATCCCAGCTATTCTCAGCCGTATCGTCCAGCGCATCTGTAACGAAGCCCTCAGGCTCGAAGTTACTGCTCATAAATGCCTGATAGCGGCGTTCGAGCGAGTAGTATGTGGGGGTGTGGAGTGCCACGCCCAAGCGCAAAGACTCCACAGGGCGGTAGATCATACCCAACTTAAGATTCACGCCTGTACCCTCGACCTTCACAGCCTGATTATAATCCATCCACGATGCAGGTGTTGCAAGCGGATAACCTGCGCTATCGACAGCCGCCGAGCCGTTGTAGATATAATCCTCGCCATAGAAGAATTGGCGTGTCCAATCCACCACCTGCAGACCAAGTGTAGCACCGAAGTAGAGCTTATTGTCCACATTCAAGCCCAACGAGAAGTCATACTCGCCGATAGAGCCACGGCTCTCCAACTCGCCCAAGTGACCTACCGAAGCATTTGCTCCGAGACGCTCGGCTGTAGTCCAATAGGGCCCAAACTCATCCTCGAAATCATCTATGAGATAGTTGTTGTACGCCAAAATACCACCCCAGAAATATGAGTTGGCAGGCGTGCAGATCAAGCCATCGGCAGTTGGGAAGAGTCCCTGACCGCCATTTGCCACGCCCAGCTGAGCCGTGAAGGCATCCAAGATCGAGCGATAGGGCTGACCATTCATCGGATCGGCAGAAGGGGCGCTCTGCGAGGAGAAGCTATAATTGTAGTTGAAATCTGCCACGCGGTTATAGCCGAAGCCGATATTCAGACTCACCAAACTTGTGCGGCTGCTCTCATAGAGGTTGAGCGAGAGAGCGAAGTTGCTCATCGAAAAACGACTCTGCGAGTTCTCACCCACCGAGCGCACATTGTGCGAGGCGTTGTTGAAGCTCATCATAGGTGTGAAAGAGACATCGCTCGAACGGTACATACCCAAGCCCGCAGGGTTAATACCCATAGATGCCACATCGGCACCCAACGAGGTGAAGGCTCCCGCCATAGCCATCGAACGTGCCGAGCCGAAGCCGAAATTGACCTGCGAGAGGGTGAACATATCGTCCGCCATCATGCCGTCACGATCCATCATCATACCGCCGAAGCGATACTGTGCCGAAGTGGTGGTAGCCATCGTCATGACTGCCACCACCAAGCACAATGTTTTATTTAAAGCGTTCATCTTAAATTTTATTTTTCAGGCGTTACGCCTGTTTTATAATTTTCTTGCTAAACATCCTTTAGCAAGGTTTGCATCCCACTCATAATACACCCGTTACGGGTGTGAATTCCCGCCGTTTATCTGCCTCGTGAGCCGCCGCTGCGTGAAGAGCCCGAAGAGCCTCCATAGCTACCGCCTCCGCCTCGGCTGCTGCTACCTGAGCTGAATGACGAGCCTGAGCTAAACGATGAACTCGAGTTGTAAGACGAGTTACTGCGGTTACTCGATGAGGAGTTGTTGCGGTTCGTGGTAGTACTCTGCGAGTTGTTGCGGTTGTTATTAATCAACGAAGTGTTGTTGTTACGCAACGAGGTGGTGTTGCCACGACCTATGCTCTGCGAAGTACGGTTTGTAACGCTTCCGCTACGCAAGCTGCTCGACTGACCTCGGCTCGATGTTGCCTGCTCCTGCTGTTGCTTGATGATAGCACTGCTTACAGAGCCACGGCGAGTCGATGATCCGTATGCCGAACCGTTGTTTGGTGAACGGTAAGGTGAGGAGTTGATAGAGCCCTGCTTCACGAATGAAGGCTTACGCAAATTCTGGCTGTGCGATGCATTGCCCGCAGGACCATTGTCCAGACGTGTGCCGCGCAACGAGCCATGCCAATGACCGCCACCGCCAGCAATGTTGCCAGGACCCATGTGCCAATGATCGTGCCATGGTGAGTAGTGGTGGTGATGGTGGTAGTGAGGTCTCCAAGGGTGGTAGTGTCCGCCCCAACCCCACCAGAGGTTGACGCCCCAGCCACCGCCGTAGCAGATATTCCAATTCCAGTCGTACCACGAGTAGCGTGGGAAGCCCCACGATGAGTAGTACCAAGGGTCGAAAGCACCCCAGCCTATACCCCAACGAGTGTTCCAGCCATAATACCATGGCGAGTAGATCAACGCTGTGGCGTTGGTAGCACCCCAAGTACCGAACATAGAGGTGATGTAGCGTGGCTCAACCCACACCTGATCGCCCGAAACCATGATGTTATAAAACGCTGGGTCGTAAGCCGTAGCGAGCATCACATCGCCTGTATAACGCAGGTTGAAGTAGCTCGAAGGCATACGATACGATGGCGAGCGGAAACCCTTCAGACGGCGTGCATAGGCACTCTCGTAAGAGTCTGCCACGAAGTTCTGTGCCGAGTTGTCCTCGATGATGATCAGATCATCAACCGAAGAGGCGACCTGAGTCTTGATGGTCTGCTTACCCTCGGCTGCTGCCTGAGCATTGAAAGCCGCGATCTTGGCTTCATACTCTGCCTGCAGAGCCTCAGCTTCGGCTTTACGTGCTTCGGCTTCAGCACGGCGTGCCTCAGCCTCGGCTTTCTGTCTATTTGCGATTTCGGTACGATTGTGCGAAGCGTAAAGATCGTCATACGCGCTGCCGCCTGCTGTGTAGTAGGCAGAAGAGCAACCTGTTGCCACCATGGCAACCAAAGCTGCAAACAAAATTCTTCTCAACTTTTTCATAGCGCACTTTAGGTTAAAAGTTTCTTTATTGCAATAGTATCTCCTACCTATATAACGTCTGCCCGTGGCTTTTTATTATATAGTATCGGTACAAATTGTATGCCCGATAGGTCGAAGCAGGATTCTTCCTCTGTTTGGACTCCGTAGTCCAATAAAAAGACACCCTTCCTCGCAGAGCCTTTGGGACAAAGATAATTATTTATAGCAAATAATCAAAAACTCGCCCCCGAAACCGCATGCCACAACGGGGCTCGCGGTGTCGAAAAACTCCAAAACGGTGATCTATTTCGCCACAAAAACACATTTTCCGCCACAACATCGCGCGATTAATCCCCTTTCGGTGGGTTCTGGGTGGGCTTTAGGGATTTTGGGTTACATTTGCCCACGAGGAATCCGAAATTCAAATTTAAAATTCAATACAGACTATGAAAAAATTTCTTTTTACTCTGGTTTGCGCCCTCTTTATGGCAGCACCAGCATTCTCTCAGGGCTTGAACGACAAGGGCGATAACATCCTTGGCGAGTATATGTCAGACCGTGGTGGCTCGAAGAGCAAGATCCGCATCACGAAGAACGCAGACGGCTCTTACAACGCTCAGGTATTCTGGGTGGAGAATCCAAACGACAAGGATGGCAAGAAGCGCAAGGATGTGAAGAATCCAGACAAGGCTTTGCGAAACGTGGATATTGATCAGGTTGTTTTGGTGAAGGGCTTGAAGTATATCCCAGCCAAAAAGATGTGGGGTGATGCCAAGATCTATGACCCAACAAAGGGTATGAGAGTAAATGCTACCGCAGAGTTTGAGACTAAGGATAAACTCAAGTTGCGTGGCACAATTCTTGGCGTGGGAGTAACGCTCTATTGGACAAGAATCAAATAGAGCTACAAAATAAAATTTTGATATCGAGATGAGGTTGCTCTTTGGGCAACCTTGTTTTTTGCTTATGCGCAACTTAGTTTTACTTTGTTTAGCACGTCATTCCACAGCCGAGTGCAAGGAGTGCTGATAGGAATCTCTACAATCTTTTTATAGCGTGGAAAGGTCTCCATCTTCTATCACAACACATGTTTTCTTTGGCTTCTAAACATTCGTTTCTGCCACCTTTTGCCGCCAAAAGGGTGGCGCCAAAACCGCTCGGTGAATCATTGTCGGGATCGGTAGCGAAAATTTACTAAAATGAATGCTTCGCACTTTTGAAACTATCAAAAGGTCTTCATTTTACAAGCTACGCTTGCCGTAAATTTTCCCTCCCACTCTTTCTCCGCCAATGTTTCTGTCGAGTTTGGGGCTGACGCACAACTTGCTTTAGCACGTCATTCCACAGCCGAGTGCAACGAGTGCTGATTGGAATCTCTACAATCTTTTATAGCGTGTGAAGCTCGCCATCTTCTATCACAACACAGGTTTTCTTTAGCTTCTAAACATTCGTTTCTGCTACTTTTTAGCGTTAAAAAGTAGCACAAAAAGACGCTCGGTGAATCATTGTCGGGATCGGTAGCGAAAATTTACTAAAATGAATGCTTCGCACTTTTGAAACTATCAAAAGGTC
>JAFXLG010000044.1 GCA_017531305.1 Alistipes sp. | reverse complement strand
TTTTCAGTCCTTTGCTCTACCAACTGAGCTATGGCACCATCATATATGCTTCGTGTCTTAAAGCGAGTGCAAATATATGACGTTTTTTTTTACCATGCAAATATTTTTCAAAAAAAATTAATATCTTTATATCATCATTTCAACCCAAACGAGCGTAACATGCTAACACTCATTACTAACGGTCAGGTATTAACGTCACAAGGCTGGCGCAAGAATTTTGATATTTTGTTTGATCAAGATCGCATAATTCTAATTTCGGAGCATATCGACAGATCGGATTGCGACCAGAAAATAGATGCCGAGGGTAAATACATTATACCTGGAGGCATAGATCTACACGTGCATGGTGGTGGCGGTCACGATTTTCTGGAGGGTACGGAAGAGGCTTTCAGCAAAGCCATCGAAGCTCACCAGCGACATGGCACAACTGCGATATACCCCACTCTGGCAGCTGCGTCCATTGATACGATATTACAGGCAGCGAAGGTTACCGAAAAGCTAATGAACGAACCTCACTCGCCGATTATGGGGTTGCATCTGGAATGTCCATATCTCAACCCAGAGATGGCAGGCGCACAGAATAAGGAGCACATCACTAATCCCCGAAAGGAGGAGTATATGGAGATACTTTCGCAGACAAACTGCATCAAACGCTGGGATGCTGCACCCGAATTAGAGGGAGCATTGGAGTTTGGTCGATATATCTCATCACGCGGTATAATTGCGGCTGTAGCCCACACCAAAGCTCGATACGAGACCATAAAAGCTGCGTCTGAGGCGGGATACAACTTTGCCACGCACTTCTACAACGCCATGACAAGCGTTCACAAATGTCGCGAATACAAGCACGAAGGCACCATCGAGAGCATATACTTAATGGATGACATGAACGTGGAGGTTATTGCCGATGGAATACACGTTCCGCCCGCAATACTTCGTATGATATATAAATTTAAGGGTGTTGAACGGACGTGTCTTGTGACGGATGCAATGGGATGTACGGCAAGCGACTCCACTACCTTATACGACCCACGAGTTATAATCGAAGATGGGGTGTGCAAACTATCCGACCGTTCGGCATTGGCGGGTAGCATAGCAACGATGGATAGATTAATCCAAACAATGGTTTTAGAGGCTGAGGTTTCGCTTGAAGATGCTGTACGCATGAGTTCTGAAACCCCAGCGAAAATCATGGGAATATACCACAAAAAAGGTTCGCTCGAAGAGGGGAAAGATCCCGATATTGTCATGCTGAATCACGATCTGCAAGTTGAGGACGTTTGGTGCATGGGACGCAGAGTGAGAAGATAAAAGGCATTGATCATTTGCATAAAAAAAGCTGTCGAAACAAAATGTTCCGACAGCTTTAACTCACTTGATTATCACACTATTTCTTACAACAACCATTACAAGAGAGCACCTTCCATGCACCTGCAGCCAATACAGCACCTACAAATGGAGCAACGATAAATATCCACAAATCAGCCAAAGCCTTGCCACCTGCCAAGACAGCTGGACCTATTGAGCGAGCAGGATTCACAGATGTTCCTGTATAGTGAATACATACCAGATGTACAAGCACAAGCGTCAAACCAATAGCCAAGCCAGCTAAGTTACCAGCACCCTTTTCAGCATCTGTAGTACCCAACACTACCAAAACAAAGACAAAAGTAAATACTACCTCTGCTGCTACTGCTCCACCTACACAGATTCCTTCTTGCACCGCATTAGCACCTAAACCTGACTCTGGTGCCAAAGCCATAAGTATGCCTGCTCCGATAAATGCTCCAATTACTTGGAAAAGCATATACATCAATGCCTCAGACGCACTCATACGTTTAGACAACCAAACACCAAGAGTAATAGCAGGATTGATATGACAACCCGAAATTCCTCCAATAGTATAGGCCATCGCAACAACTGCAAGACCAAACGCTAATGCAGTACCAACAACAGACGCTGTATCAACACCACACGACAAACTGACTGCTGTACCACAACCCATCAAAACCAGAACCATAGTTCCGATCATCTCTGCCAAATACTTTTTCATAGTATAAAAAATTTGATTAATACACCATAAAGATAATAAAAAAATCACAACCTGCAATGCCGATTGTGAAATATAATACAAAAAATCTTAATTCTGCCCTATTCCTTACATTTGGCAGATAGGCTCTCTACCTTGATAGCAATGACGGCGGTGCGGTGTGCAGAGCGTTGAATCGCATCGTTTCCCGACTCAACATATTGAGGAGAATATTTTTCTATCAACCGCCTCAGGGCGCAGCGTTTCTCTTGCTCATCCACAACCATCGAAGCACAACCCTCGACAATGACTGAGCTATAATGAGTTGTAAACTCCTCGGGCTTCAAACTCACATTTCCAACCACACAAAACGACACCTTCGGATCATGCTCCACGGAGCGCAACTTTCTACCCTCAGGAGCGCAATGCACGTATATCACATCGCCATCCAACACATAATTTACAGGCACGCCATACGCACCCTCAGGGCTATGCATCGAGAGAACGCCATACTCCCCCATACGCAATAGCTCCAAAGCCTCAGCCTCACCCAAAAGGCGATCTTGGCGTCTTACCTGACTATTATCAAAACGCATTATAAGAGTTTTTTCTTAGATGGTATAACTACAAAATCCTTCAGATAGAATGGCTCGAAATAGGCAATATCTTCGATCTCGCCTTGCGAAAGTTTCTGCTCCGCCAGACGCACCAAACCTCTGGCAGATGGCACTACGTCTATATATTTTGCACCTTCAAGCACCTGCTGACACTTTGCTGCACCATTACCAAAAATCACAAATTCGCCCTCTCCTCGCCACTTGGCAAAGCTCTCTGCCGAAACAATCTCTGCCGAGACTTCACTCAAAGGCTCTCCCGCAGAAGAGAAGATCTGAGTATAGACCTCCATACGGCGGGCATCAACCATAGGACACAAGATAGCCTGATCCCAATCCTTGACGCTAAGTATTCCCGCCTCATGATCCTCCTTTGCCACCTCGACCAGAGCATCCAGCGAGCCGATCGCAATCAAAGGAATTTGCAAACCATAGCACAACCCCTTGGCAAACGAGACGCCGATACGCAGACCTGTATATGAGCCAGGACCCATACCTACTGCCACAGCATCCAACTCCTCGGCATCAACACCAGTCTGGCGAAGCAACTCATCGACAAAGACTGCCACCTTCTTGGCGTGATCTCTACCCTCATCGCTCTCACGAAGTGAAAGCAACTCTCCATCGCGAGCCAAACCCACAGAACAAACATCGGTACCTGTCTCAATAGACAATATCAAAGCCATCTTATATAATTATTTAATCAATTAAACCAAACTTCTTCAGGGCATGGCTTACGCCATCCTCATCAACCGACATAGTGACGTAATCTGCCACCTGCTTCAACTCCTCGCAGGCATTGCCCATAGCCACTCCCAAAGCCACATCACGAACCATCGACAAGTCGTTACCGCCATCGCCAAAAGCCATCGCTTCGTCCATGCTGAAGCCATAATACTCCATCACGTGGCGCGCCGCAAGCGACTTATCCACACCTCGCATATTGATATCCATCAGAATATCTATCCACCGACTCGAAACACACTCTTCCAACTCTGCCATTATCACCTTTTCCAACTCAGGATCAATATATGGGCATATCTGAAGCACGCGCTGAGTAGATGCGATATACTCCAAATCGGCAACCTCAGGATAAATATTAATCAAATCGGCAACCTCCTTAGCTCTACCCTCAAGATTCTCAACATACATTCCAGACTCGGTCAAAAGAGCAAAGCTAAAACCGTATTTGCGCCTTAGATCAAAGACCTTCTTTATGGTCTGAGGCGGAATGGCGCATTCATAGATAACCTCTCCCTTAGATGTGATACAATAACCGCCATTTACGGTAACATACCCATCGACCTCCAGATCGCTCACCACGCCCGTATATTTAAGCAGGCGCCCCGTAGCAATAAACACCTTGATACCACGCTCTCGCATCTGAGCAATGGATAGGCGGGCAGATTCAGGCACAGCGTGAGTCTTGAAGCTGACCAGAGTACCATCTATATCAAAAAAAACTGCCTTAATTTTGTTTTTCATGCTTTTCTGCATTTACTACTCGATACGAACCAAACCCTCATTAGAGACATAGTGTTCGGTGATACCCAACTCCTTGATCCAACCACGCACCTCGGCTGTTCTCAATTGCCCCATCTCTGCATTATATACCCACGTGGGTGATGGCCACAAACAAGCACGGAATTTCACAGTTTCATAGAATTTCTTATCGCATCCAGCCTGACCATGATGAGCCATCTGCAAATAATCACACTCCAAATCCCCTGCATACTGAGAATCGAGCAGTTTCTGACCACCCTCCACTCCCAAATCGCCGAGGAAGATAAAAGACTTCTCTCTATCCCACATCTTCACAACCATACTTGAGTTGTTGTAAGGATTCCTTTGAGCAAATTCAGGATTCTGTTCTGAAAGAATCTTAAAATTCACTCCATCAATCTCAAACTCATCACCAGGGTGACAATCCACCACCACAATATCTGTTGCCTTATCCAACTGAGAGTAGAATTTACGAGTAATCTGAGCCGTACTCTCACTCTCACCATCGATCAAAGCATCGGTAGAGAATCGAGAGTGATAAATCTTCTCAATCTTCAAACCTTTAGGATTATCCAACAAAGCCACAAGAGCCATAATATGATCATCGTGAGGATGCGATATGATCCAAACATCGACCTTGCCTCCCAAAGCATCGATAAATCCGCGCAGATAATCCTTCTCTGCCTCAAATCCTCCATCCATAACGATGACTTTACCGTTTACGGTACGAATCACATAGCTATTACCGATAGTATCTACCTGCGAAGGCAACTGCCAAAGAACAAAACTCTCCTTTGAACAGGCAACCACTCCCAAAATGGCAACCAACGCTATTAATATCTTCTTCATCTTTAAACTTTTACTAATTATCTATTTAAATCGCTTCATAGCCTTATCCATCTCGCGCTTGGCATCATTCTCTTTGAGATACTCGCGCTTATCATACGCCTTGCGACCACGAGCAAGACCGATAACGATCTTAGCAAAACCTCTCTCGCTGAGGAACATTCTCAAGCCCACCACGGTTAAACCTCTGTCCTGCAATTGGCGTTGCAGTTTATTCAGTTCCTTACGTTGCAACAAGAGTTTTCTATCGCGTCTTGGCACATGATTATTGCACGTTCCCCAATCATACTCCGAGATATTTACACCTCTAATCCAGAGTTCTCCATCTTGGAAATAGCAATAGCTGTCGGTAAGTGAAGCCTTGCCCGCACGAATAGATTTTATCTCTGTCCCGACAAGTACAACACCTGCGATAAACTCCTCCAAGATCTCATAATCGAAGGTAGCACGCTTGTTTCGAATATTTATATTTTTGTAATCTGCCATAATCCTTTTTTGTCTCTAAATCTTATCCTACGAACCATTTGTGGCACTGTTCTTGCCACACTTTAGGCAGGTGGAGTCGGATAAAGGTAACTAATTCTTTTATCTTTGATTATGTTTACACATCTTTCTGTTTATTTTCTGTTTGCACACTGTGTGCGTAGCGATACGCATACTCATCCGACTCCACCTTTTTTGCCCTTGCATTAAAGTATCAGTCTTTCGCTGCGCTTTGCTATTGCCAATCGAGCTTTATTCAATTTGTCGAGGATCATCAGACACTCCTGCTCCTCCTCTTCGCTGATATCCTCTCGTCCCATACGTTCGAGTTGCTCCACAAACATCTTGTCCAGCACCTTAGAACGATAGAGCATGATGGACTTTGGCACACCCGCCGCCAAGATCTCATCTTCACTCTCGACATGGATATCCTTCTGCTTCCAGAGCTTGCTCGGCTCATAATTCTCACCCTCGGTAAGCAAATCTATGGCTCGGTTGCACACTTCAGGATCGGGATGATTGACAAAATATTGCTCTGGCACCTTCACCCCTACACCCAGCTCTTTCCAATGCTCCTTATAGGTATTAAACATCTCTCTGAGTACGGGATCGCTCAATTCGATGCCGTCTATCTCCAAATTTTGAAATATTTCCTGAGCGATATTGACATCTACCACCTGCTTACTCTCTACAAGCTGATAGTTCATGTGCCCCGACTTGAGCAGATAGGTCATAAGCTCCTTCTCCAGAGCATCCAAACTGCTACCTCCACTCGATGGCTTGGTGAGGTCTGGTTCCGCTGAGCCCTGCTGCGACTGCTGCTGACGCATCTGCGACTGCTGACGGCGGACAAACTCCTCGGTCTCACGATCTCCCGACTGCACAGCACGCTTACGAGCCACCTCTGCGATGAGGACATTCTCATCGACATCCATTATTCGAGCGCACTCCTTGATATAGACCGAACGCTGGATAGAATCACCCACCTGCACAATAGAACGCACCATATCATTGATCACCTCCGAGCGTTTGATCGGATCTCTACCCGCCTGCTTGAGCATCAACTTCGCCTTGAACGAGAGGAAATCCTCCTCATGCTCCAAGATATACTCTTGCACCTGAGTGGCAGTATGCGCACGGGCAAATGAATCGGGATCATGCTCTGGCGGCAGCAACACGATTCTGACGTTCAAACCCTCCTTAAGGATCATATCTATACCTCGGAGCGAGGCATTGATACCTGCCGAATCGCCATCATATATCACCGTAATGTTGCGAGTAAATCGGCGCAAAAGCTGAATCTGCTCTATGGTCAGAGAAGTTCCCGAAGAGGAGACGACATTCTCCACACCCGCCTGATGCATCGAGATTACATCGGTGTAACCCTCGACCATGATGGCGTAGTTTTGCTGCTGGATTGCCTTCTTAGCAAAGAAGAGTCCATACAACTCGCGTTTTTTGCTGTAGATTTCGCTCTCGGGCGAATTCTGATACTTGGCAACACTCTTATCGGTACGCAACGTACGACCACCGAATGCCACTACTCGACCTGAGATATTATGAACAGGGAATATCACCCTATCGCGGAAACGATCCCTCAAACGTCCGTCACTCTCACGCTTGAAAGCGAGTCCCGTAGAGAGCAGAAACTCCTCTTTATAGCCTGCCGACAGAGCCGCCATGCTCATCGCATCGCCATCCGCCGAACAAAAACCCAAACCAAACTTGCGAATCGTAGCATCGGTAAACCCGCGCTTCTGAGCGAAATAACTCAGACCCACGCTTCTGCCTTCGGTTGATCCTGTAAGGTACTTGGCAAAGTATTCGGCTGCCCACCCATTGAGGGCAAACATACTCTCGCGGTCGTTATTGCGCTGAATATCCTCTGGAGTCTGCTCGCGCTCCTCGATCTCGATACCATAGCGTTTAGCCACAATCTTCAGAGCCTCTGGATAGCTCACGCCCTCATGCTCCATGACAAATGTGACAGCATTACCGCCCTTGCCGCAACCGAAACATTTATATACACCCTTAGAAGGAGATACCACAAATGATGGAGTCTTTTCGTTATGGAAAGGACAGCACGCCTGATAGTTCACGCCCTTCTTTTTGAGCGCGACATAATCGCTGATAATCTCTACAATATCAGCTGCTGCATAAATCCTATCTATCGTGGCTCTATCAATCATTTTTCAGTAAGTGCATATTAAGCATGCAAAGTTAATAAAAATTATAATCAAAAACCACCATCTGCGGATGATATAAATTTCCTCACCTCGCTATCATTCCCAAAAATCATGAGCTTATGGCAAAAATTATGCGTAGTGCAGAAAATTATTACTACATTTGCAATATGGATTTCAAACTCGTATCGGAATATGCACCTACGGGGGATCAGCCCGAAGCTATCGCCCAACTGATTAACTCAATTGAGAGTGGATCGCGCCACAATACCCTATTGGGAGTGACGGGATCGGGCAAGACATTTACCATAGCCAATGTAATCCAACACCTGAATCGCCCGACAATAGTCCTGAGCCACAACAAAACGCTTGCGGCGCAGCTATATGGCGAGTTCAAGAATTTCTTCCCCGATAATGCTGTTGAGTATTTCGTTTCGTACTACGACTACTATCAGCCAGAGGCATATCTGCCCACAACCGACACCTACATCGAGAAGGATCTCGCCATAAACGATGAGATCGAAAAGATGCGTCTAAGCACTACGGCTTCATTACTTTCGGGCAGAAGAGATGTGATTGTGGTTTCAAGCGTGTCGTGTCTTTATGGTATCGGTAATCCCGCCGACTTCCACGCCACATCAATCAAGATTAGAGTAGGAGATATTGTCAGCTACAAGCATTTCCTATATCGCCTTGTTGAGGCACTTTATACTCGTACGGAGCTTGCGTTGGAGCCCGCGACATTCAGAGTAAAGGGCGATACGATAGATATCATGACCGCCTTTGGCGACAACACCTATCGAGTTACCTTCTTCGACAACGAGATAGAATCAATACAGAGAATTGATGCCGCAAGCGGACAACGGCTTGAGTTATTGGATGGGGTTACGATATTCCCTGCCAATATGTTTGTGACCACAAAAGAGCGTATAAACATCGCCATACAACAGATATATCTCGACCTCGGCAAACGCATTGCCGAATTCGAGAAGGAGGGGCGCACAATGGAGGCGCAGAGAATCAAACAGAGGGTGGAGTACGATCTGGAGATGATCAAGGAGCTGGGCTATTGCCCCGGAATTGAGAACTATTCACGCTATTTCGATGGCAGAGCTGAAGGCACACGCCCATTCTGCTTGTTGGACTACTTCCCTGAGGATTATCTGATGGTAATAGACGAGAGTCATGTGACAATCCCTCAGGTACACGCCATGTTTGGAGGCGACAGAGCGCGTAAGGTCAACCTCGTGGAGTATGGATTCCGATTGCCTGCCGCCAAAGACAACCGCCCGCTACGTTTTGAGGAGTTTGAGAGTCTGATGGGTACATCAATCTACGTCAGCGCAACACCTGCCGATTACGAATTCACCAAGAGCGAGGGAGTCATTGCAGAGCAGCTCATACGTCCGACAGGTTTGGTCGATCCACCATTGGAGGTGAGAGTAACACTCAACCAGATAGACGACCTTATAGAAGAGATCGAAAAGCGCGTCAAGGTCGAAGATAAGATCCTGATCACAACCATTACCAAACGCATGGCTGAGGAGTTGTCGAAATATTTTGACCGTGTAGGCATACGCAACCGATATATTCACTCCGATGTTGACACTCTGGAGCGAGTCCAAATTTTGGAGGATCTGAGAGCCGATATGTTTGATGTCTTGATCGGTGTAAACCTATTGCGCGAGGGTTTGGATCTGCCTGAGGTGGGACTTGTGGCAATACTCGATGCCGATAAAGAGGGATTCTTGCGTAACGTACGTTCGATCACTCAGATCGCTGGACGTGCTGCGCGTCACTCCAACGGTCATGTGATACTCTATGCCGACCATTGTACCGACTCGATGGTTGCCGCCATTGAGCAGAGTAACCGCCGCCGCGAAAAGCAAGTCCGATACAACATGGAGCATGGCATTTTGCCTCGCCAAGCACAAAAGAGTGGCACGGGACAAAGCCTCCTGCTGAGTCACACAGAGCGACCAGAGGATATGACGGCGTATCCGATCATGGAGAACCACTATATGACAGCCGCCGATGTAGAGACGGAGTACAATGCTAAGAGGGAATACGAATCAAAGAATATAGATGCCTTGATCCAGAAGGCAAAGGAGGATATGGAGCGTGCAGCCAAGTCATTGGATTTCTTGGCGGCGGCACGTTACAGAGATCGCATGTACGAATTGCAGAAACTCAAAGAGGAGAATAAATAGCAACAGATTAACTCTTCTTAAAGGTAAAGTATCGCCCTGCCAAATAACTATACACCACACTTACCGCTGTAGTCAACGCCTTTGCTGGTGTTGGCCAGATGTCACACGCTTCGACAAAGAGTTTCATGCAGATATAGTTCACTGCGAGTGATCCCACAACCGTAAGAGTATATTTTACAAGTTGCCATCCTTGTCCAAACTCCGTAGCACGAAACGCGACATTACGATTGAGCCAAAAACCAGTAAAAAAGGTTATTGGAAATACCACACACAATGATGCGATATGTGGCGAAACCACCACGAATCCCAAATCGAAGAATCGCTCAGCCACCACATAGTGGTATATGAGAAAATACCACACCAGATCCAACACCATATTCATGCCACCGCACGCAGCATAGCGGAATATGGTGCTTGATACAAATGCCGAGAATGGCTTAATATAAAATAGGTCTATAAATGCCCCTATCTTCTCTGCAAACCTCATTACTTACGGGCATAAACCCACAGATCGGGGTAGATATCATGATATGATTTGGCATAGGCATTACAATCCCCTACCGTATCGCTACCATAGATGGTTACCATAAATTTATTCTTGAAGGGCAAAATTTTGCACTGAGGATCCTCGATCTTCTTCTCGACCTGCTCTACGGCACGATTGGCATTCTCCTCGGTAGAGAAGATACCCATCACCACATAGTAGGCATAATCTTTCGCAACGGCTACGACAGCCTCAGCTGGCTGCTCTTTTGGTTCTACGGCAGGTTGCTCCACCGCAACTTCTGACTTCGCGATAGAATCCGCAGGTACGATTTCCATAGCTGGAATTACCTCCGTTTGCTCTGTCACAAGAGGTTTTTCATCTGCCGATAGACTCGCCTTATCGCCCCACATGATATAAGCGAAGAAACCCAACGCAAGAGCAATACTGATGGCACACACCACATATATCCATGCTCCGCTCTTTTTTCTGCGAACGACCAACGTCTTTATTCCCTGAGGATTAATAGCCTTACCCAACGCTGGATCAACGGTAAAAGCCTTACCGACCAATACTCCCACTCCTTCGATTGTCAACCGCCCTTCGACCAAAGTCTTAGACAACCAACGATCATATATATCCTGCGCCTGAGCCTGCTCACATCCCGCTATCGACACAATCTCGCTAACCAACGAAGGAGCTTGCTCTTGAGACGAGTAGCTGATTACATTATGAGGACTGACTAATCGTGTTTCTGAGATTTTACGCGCACCCCTACGCTCGATATAAAGCGTACCGACAGAAGGCAAAAATACGCCCTTGCCGCTAACGAGCATATTATATATGATCTTATTTACCTCTCCTACCATAATCCAGACTATTTTTTACGATTTTTTCGCTGAGCTGTGCTTTGAACCTTCGTAACTGATGGTGGCACAGCTACTGGAAATTTATTTTTCAATGCGCCCCAGATCATCACTCCCGCAGCAATGACAAACGGGATGCTGAGCAACTGCCCCATATTGAGCAACATTCCAGCCTCGAAACTCTCCTGATCTAATTTCAAGAGTTCCAACAAGAAACGAGTAAAGAATATACCGATCAAACCCACGCCAAACATCAATCCAGCATGGCGGCGACCCTCGTCTCTACCATAATACATCCACATCAGCACGCAGAACGTTATCATATAACAAATCGCCTCGTACAACTGTGCTGGATGATGAGCTGGCATATTCTCCAACGCCACACCAGGGTAGAGCTTAACAAATTGGAATGCCCAAGGCACATCGGTCACATTACCAATAATCTCCGAATTGAGAAGATTACCCAATCTAACCGCAGCACCACCGATAGAAACAGGAATCATAATACGATCCAGCCACCAAACATAAGCCATATTATGTTTACGGGCTGTAATCCACATACCGATTAACATACCAATGGCAGCTCCATGACTCGCCATTCCGCCATTGCGGATCTCGGTCAATATAGCCCAAGGTTTTGTGATATAGTACGAAAATTCGTAAAACAAGCAATGACCGATACGCGAACCCAAGATAGCACCCAAGACAATCCAGATAAAGCCTGTCTCCACAATATCCTGACTAAAGCCCTCTCGCTTAGCAAAAGCCCAAATCAGACGTTCACCCAGCAAAATTGCCAATGCCCACATCAAGCCATAGTAGCGCAATTCAAAACCACCTAACTTGAGCAAAACGGGGTCAAAATCCCAAACTATATACAACAAATCCTGCAACATCTCTCAAACGAATAGATCCCCTACAATCGATTACTGAGCCTGAGGATTAGATGACTTCTGCAATGGGAAGGCAAATGTAGTACCAACGCCTAACTCACTTCTTACCGAGATACGCTCACCGTGACCCTCTATGATATGCTTAACGATAGCCAAGCCAAGACCTGTACCGCCCTGCTCGCGACTTCTACCCTTATCGACACGGTAGAAACGTTCGAAGATACGTGGAAGATCATCTTTGCTGATACCTACACCAGTATCCTCAACCTCAACCAACACTTTATCCAACATATCGCGGAAACGAATACGAGTTGTACCACCCTCCTTACCATACTTGAGCGAGTTGATAATCAGATTCACCAATACCTGACCGATAAAGTGCTTATCGGCAGTCACCCAGAATGGTGAAGGCAATGATTCTGCTCCCTTGATCGATATCTTGATATTGCGCTTAGCAGCCTCCATCTCCAACTGATCTACAATCTCCTTAGCCAAAGCTGCGATATCGAACTGCTCCTTCTTCATGCGGTTCATGCTATTCTCCAGCTTCGAGATTGTATCCAGATCGTTGACGATATTGATCAGGCGATCGATACTCTTCTCTGCGCGCTCAAGATATTTACGGTTGATCAGATCATCCTCCAAGCCACCATCCAAAAGAGTGGAGATATAACCCTGAATGTTGAAAATAGGAGTCTTCAACTCATGGGCCACATTGCCCAAATACTGCTTACGGAAAGCTTCAGTCTGCTTTAGGCGGTTGATCTCCTTGTCGTTATCATCAGCCCATGCGGTAAGCTCTTCTGAGATATTCTCCACATGTTTCTCACGGATCTCATCCACGATCTCGGTAGTATGAACCTTACGAGAGAGCACCATCGAATAGATTGGCTTAAGTTTGTAGGCTACATATGCCGTCATCATGTAGAGCGAGAAGAGTGACATAATAACAAAAACCGCCACTGCAACAGCAAGTACGATCCACCATGTAATTCCACTCAACGCCATCGCTAAAGCCACGATTACGGTTGCCATAGTTGCCATAAGCAACGATGCATTCTCCTTTGTTTTAACTTTCATCATATCCTTAAAGCTTTCGTTTTACTATTATTAAATCAATTTTAAGTTTCCTACAACCTTATACACTCTCTCGATGCACGACTCGCTGACCTCTATTGTATCAAATCCTGCATCGGTAGGCTCAAGCAAAAAGATTCGGCTTTGATCTTCGCCGAGCGTAACTCTCACCCTACGCAAAATTACAAAATTTCGGGTTACAATCACATACAATTGCCCTGGAATAATCGATTCCGTGTCCTTTTTTTGCAAAAAAACTATCGAACCGACCATTATTTCGCTGCTTACCGCCCCATCATAACTACGCAAAGCACAATCGCACCCCTGCGCAAACGGCATGGTAATATAACTGCTCACTTCGACTTGCTCTCCGCGCAACGCTGCACACGAAGTCAAATCAGCTTCATAATATGGGATATGTCCTCGTCCGACATTGGCAAACATCTCACCTTCGCCCGAAAGCAACCATCCCAAACTCACTTCAGGGAATTTATCTACAATCCTACGCGCCAAATTCTGAGAAATACCGTTCTTACCAGACTTAATCTGGTAGAGATTCTCCGAACGCGCAAGTCCAATATGGCGACCGAAAGCGTTGATAGTCATATTCGACCAACGAATAACGCTATCCAAACGCTCCCAACAAAAATTCCCATTTGCCATATTCATTTTTTTTTACTTCCTTTGCAGTCGCGACCCCGTAGTTCAATGGATAGAATATAAGATTCCGGTTCTTACGATGAAGGTTCGAATCCTTTCGGGGTCACTACTCCACAATAGACCAGCTTCGACAAACACAAAGTCAAGTTGGTCTGTTTATTTTATCAAAGATAGTGTTTTTATTTCAAAATACAACACAAAAAGGCAATTTATATAATAAATTCTTGAATTTTTATATCAAATTTGTACCTCATCCCTATTTCAGCCCGACAAAGTTGCTCGCCGGCTCAAGCTCGCGGAGTGGATTTTCACATCGTGCTTGAGAAAATATCGCATTTATTAGAAAAATTCAAGGCATTTTTATATCTTTGTTACTCAAAGAATATTTAAACGACCTCAAATAAACTATGGCAATAGACCGCAATATGAGAAACATCGAGAGCGACATGGAGTTCGAGAACAAAATCCGCCCCCAAGAGCTCTCCAACTTCTCAGGACAAGATAAGATAGTCGAGAATCTGAGGATCTTCATCAAGGCAGCCCTTATGCGTGGAGATTCGCTCGACCATACGTTGCTACACGGACCTCCGGGATTGGGTAAAACCACATTGGCAAACATCATTGCCCGCGAGATGGGTGCGCAGCTCAAAGTCACATCGGGACCCGTGCTGGATAAGCCAGGCGATTTGGCAGGTCTGCTTACCAATCTCGATGCAGGCGATGTGCTTTTCATTGACGAGATCCACCGACTCAGCCCCATTGTCGAGGAGTACCTCTATTCGGCTATGGAGGACTACAAGATCGACATTGTACTCGACAAAGGACCTTCGGCTCGCTCAATCCAGATTGAGCTTGCTCCATTCACTCTTGTCGGTGCAACAACTCGTAGCGGATTACTCACCTCTCCGCTAAGAGCTCGATTCGGAATCACTTGCCATTTGGAATATTATGACACCTCTGTTTTGGCAACCATCGTGAAGCGTTCGGCTCGTATTTTAGACATATCGATTGATGATGATGCAGCGCACGAAGTGGCATTGCGTTCACGTGGTACGCCTCGTATCGCCAACGCTCTGCTAAGGCGTGTACGAGACTTTGCTATGGTCAAGGGAGAGGGTCATATCGACTTGGAAATCACGCGCTTCGCACTTCAGGCACTCAACATTGACTCTCGCGGTCTGGATCAGATGGACAACAAAATCCTCGCCACCATCATAGAGAAGTTCAAGGGTGGTCCTGTGGGTCTGAATACCATTGCCACTGCTGTGGGCGAAGAGGCTGGAACCATCGAAGATGTATATGAGCCATTCCTGATCAAGGAGGGCTTTATCAAGCGTACACCACGCGGTCGTGAAGCCACAGAATTGGCATACAGCCACCTCGGATTTGCGCCACGCAGCGAGGAGGGACTACTATTCTAAAACTAACCAAATTAAGATATCATGAAGAAACTTACAGTTTTTTTGTGTGCTATTTTCTGCCTCACGACAGTATTTGCACAAGGTCCTAAGGGAGAACCTCAAATCCCGATATATCCTACACTTGAACAGGATGGCTCCTTCTCTATGATTATGGTACCTGACCCACAATCCTACACAAAGTTCGCAGCCAACCAGCCACTTTTCGATCTACAAACAGCATGGATAGCTCAGAACATAAAGCGACTCAACATTAAAGCAGCACTATTTACAGGTGATATGGTAGAGCAGAACGGCAAAGTCACCTCAAAGCCTCTGCCCAACCCATACAACGGTGATCAAACAGGTCGCCAGCAGTGGGAAGCGGTATCTCGCGCGCTGAGCCGCTTGGATAATCGTCTGCCTTATGTTGTGGCACAGGGTAATCATGATATTGGACATATCACCGCCACCGACCGCCACACCATATCTCCCGAATATATCTACCCTGAGCGCAACATCAAATTCGAGGAGTGTCTGGTCTCGACATGTCCTAATTTTGAGGGCGTACACACAATGGAGAATTCGGCTTATGAGTTCAAGAGCGAGACGTGGGGAGATCTTCTGGTCATCACATTCGAGTTCGCGCCACGCGATGAAGTTATTGCTTGGGCTAAGAATCTGACCGAGAAAGAGTATAAGGATCACAAGGTGATAATCATAACTCACTCATGGCTCGACACAGCTGGCAACCGTATCGCCAACGAAGGATACACCGTTCGCCCATGGAACGTAGCCGAGGATGTATGGAAGAAGTTAGTCTATGAATCTAAAAATATCTCGCTCATCTTGTGTGGTCATACAGGCGATGCGCCTAAAATCGCGGAGAGCATAGAGAAGACCAATTACAAACCTACCTCATCATTCCGTATCGACAAGGCTGCCGATGGTCGCAACATCCCTCAGATGATGTTTAACTCTCAGCAGGGTGACGGCGACTGGAACGGCAACGGAGGCGATTGCTGGCTGAGAATTTTGGAGTTCAAGCCTGACGGCAAAACCATCAGCGTTCGCACATTCTCGCCACTATTTGCCATTTCGCGCCTGACACAACATATGGCATGGCGAAAGGCAGAATATGATCAATTCGACATCGTGATCAAGTAGTGAATTAAAACAAATGGGTATTATAAAGCAAGAGGGCATCTAACATTCGAGTTAGTGCCCTCTTCTTAGTATTATTTCACCCGTCATTCCACTTCCGACCCTTGCCTAAGGCTTGGTGGAGAATATTGCCCCAGCATTATTAAATCTAAATAAACCTGCTATTAAAACATCTTACGAAACTCATCCAACTCCATTTTCTCTACTCGGCAAGAACCAATCTTCTCAGGAAGAACGATGTGAATATGATCCCCCTCGCTCTTTTTATCCTTCTTGACCTCCTTTAGCAGACGGCGAAGCTCCACTGGTGGCGTCAATTCAAAGCCAAATTTCGACAACAAACCATCAATACGCTCCTTATCTTGCTGAGACATAATCCCTCTGCGGCACGCCGCATCCGAAATCAGAGACAATCCCACAGCCACAGCCTCACCATGATTCATCTTCGAAGAACACTTCTCAATGGCATGAGCTAAGGTGTGCCCAAGATTCAATTTACGTCTATCGCCAGCCTCTCGCTCATCGCGTTCAACAATGTCGGCTTTTACCCTAATGGCACGGTAAACCAATTCCGAGAGTAGCTGATTATCTTCTCTTAGATTCTGCAACGAGACCTGCTCAAGTCGCTCAAAAAGGCACTGATCGGCAATCACACCCGCCTTGATCATCTCAGCTAAGCCTGTGCGAAACTCTCTCATAGAGAGCGTTGACAACATCCCCACATCACAAATCACAAAACGTGGTTGATTAAACGTGCCGACCATATTTTTATAGCCATCGACATTTACTCCATTTTTTCCACCCACGCTGGCATCCACCTGACCGAGCAGCGTTGTAGAGATAAAACCGAACTCTAACCCTCGCATATAGGTCGAAGCAACGAATCCCGTAACATCGGTTACGATACCTCCTCCGATACCCAAAACAAATGTCGAACGATCGACTCCCAACTCAATAAATTGACGATAGATCTTATCTACCGTATGCAAAGTCTTGCTGGTCTCACCCTGACTAATGAGCACATGATCGTACTGCGCAAGCAGCGAGTGATAATGGCGATCCATATTGATATCGGATATCACCACTACCCTACCTTTGGGCAACAGACGAGGCAGCTCCTCTGCCAAAAATCCCACTACAACCGAGCGATCTTTAACTTGAATCGAATATTTCATAGTAACATATTCTTGAATAGTAGAACAAAAATAAAACATTTCGTAGGAATTTTATTAACTTTGCACGATTAATTTCTTTTTTACTATGCAAAAACTTCGCAATATTGCAATCATTGCCCATGTAGATCACGGTAAAACCACTCTGGTGGACAAGATGATCGTTGCTGGACACCTTTTGCGTTCGGACAGTAACGACACGGGAGATTTGATTATGGATAACAACGATTTGGAGAGAGAGCGTGGTATCACTATCCTTTCTAAGAACGTGTCGGTTATCTACAAAGATTATAAGATCAACATCATCGACACCCCGGGTCACGCCGACTTTGGTGGTGAGGTGGAGCGAGTTCTTAACATGTGTGATGGCGTACTTTTGTTGGTGGATGCCTTCGAAGGTACAATGCCTCAGACTCGTTTCGTACTCCAGAAAGCCTTATCGTTGGGTAAGAAGCCTATCGTTGTAGTAAACAAGGTGGATAAGCCAAATTGCCGCCCAGAGTTTGTCAACGAGCAGGTCTTCGACCTGATGTTCTCGCTCGATGCTACCGAGGAGCAGCTCGACTACAAAACAATATACGGCTCTGCCAAGCAGGGTTGGATGTCACACATCTGGAATGAGCCAACAGACTCTATTGCGCCACTTTTGGATGCAATCATAGATGAGATTCCTGAGCCACAAAACGTAGAGGGTACACCTCAGATGCTTGTCACTTCGCTGGAGTATTCGCCATACGTTGGTCGCATTGCTGTGGGTAAGCTCACCCGTGGAACACTGCGTGCAGGACAAAACGTGACACTTGCCAAGCGTGACGGTGAGACGATGATCAAGACTCGCATCAAGGAGTTGATGATTTTTGACGGACTCGGCAAGAGCAAGGTCGAGGAGGTATATTGTGGTGAGATTTGCGCATTGGTCGGCATCGAAGGCTTCGAGATCGGAGATACTATCTGCGATTACGAGAATCCAGAGCCTCTGCCACCTATCGCCATAGATGAGCCTACCATGTCGATGCTCTTTACCATCAACAACTCGCCATTCTTTGGTCGAGATGGTAAATATGTCACATCGCGCCATCTTAAGGAGCGTTTGGAGAGAGAGCTTGAGCGCAACTTGGCTTTGCGCGTAACACCCGGACAAAATGCTGATTCGTTCATCGTCTATGGACGTGGAGTATTACACCTCTCGGTATTGGTTGAGACCATGCGCCGCGAAGGTTACGAGTTGCAGGTCGGTCAGCCAAAGGTTATCATCAAGGAGATTGACGGCGTAAAGTGCGAGCCTGTAGAGGAGATGACCGTAGATTGTCCCGATGAGTACGCAGGTACAGTCATCGAGCTTGTCACCAAGCGCAAGGGAAATCTTACCAATATGCAATCCGATGGCGAGCGCACACGCTTGGAGTTCCTTGTTCCATCACGAGGCATCATCGGTTTGCGTTCCAACATGCTGACTGCCACTGCAGGCGAGGCAATCATGACACACCGTCTGAAGGATTTTGAGCCATGGATGGGCGAGATCGAGATGCGTACCAACGGCTCGTTGATCGCATCTGAGACTGGCACAGCATACGCATATTCGATCGACAAGTTGCAGGATCGCGGACGTTTCTTCATCTCTCCTATGGATGAGGTCTATGCTGGTCAGGTTGTGGGTGAGAGTACACGTATGGGCGATATCACAATCAACGTTACCAAAGCGAAACAGCTCACCAATATGCGAGCTTCGGGAGCAGATGACAAAGCGGTGATTGTACCACCTAAGATCTTCTCTTTGGAGGAGGCTTTGGAGTATATCAAGGCTGATGAGTATGTAGAGGTTACACCTAAGTCGATGCGTCTGAGAAAGATTCTCCTGAGCGAGATTGATCGCAAGCGCGCAGCCAAGCAGGAGTAACAAACAATACATATATTTAATATGTTAATGAGGGTGCCACTTCAGTTTTTTTTGAAGGACACCCTCTTTGCTTTGGGATTGTTTAACAGAATGGATTTAAAGGGTGAGCATAACGCCAAAATCATCTTGTTAGACAGACCTATTTCTTTAATGTATCGTATGATAATATATGCCTTGTAACCGCTACGGCAAGCACAGTAAAAGCAATCTGCGCCCATGGATACTCATCGACCACCACGACTATGCAATAACCAATCGTAAGCCACACCATACTCACCGATACAACCTTTACGCGCAGTGGGATGGCATGATTTTCTCTAAAGTTTTTGATGTATGGACCCAGCCGCGGATGATTCATCAGCCATGAGTACAATCGCGGTGAACTTCGCACAAAGAGCCATGCCGAGAGTAACAACAACGGTGTAGTAGGCAGTAGCGGCAAGAAGATTCCCGCTATACCCAACGCCAAAGATACGATTCCTAATATGGTCAAAATGCTTTTCACGGCTGCAAAAATACAAAATAGCAAACAAAATACCAGAAACATTTACCATAAGCACTAATTTTTTCGTACTTTTGCAGTAGAATAAACAACAACTTTTCGACAATGAAAAAAATAGGTATTGCTTGCGATCATGCAGGCTTTCAGATGAAAGAGTTTTTGGTGGGATATCTCTCTGCCAAAGGTTATGATGTAGTTGACTTCGGCTGCCACTCCGAAGAGAGCATCGACTATCCAGATTTCGGTCACGCACTTGCTGCAGCTATCGAAGAGGGTGAATTGGAGCGAGGCGTAGCATTGTGTGGCTCGGGCGAAGGCATGGCAATGACTCTAAACAAGCACCAGAGCATCCGTGCAGGTCTTTGCTGGTGTACCCAGATCGCAGCCTTGACTCGTCAGCACAATGATGCCAACGTAGTGGTTCTGCCAGCACGCTTTATCTCTAACGATGAGGCGATTGAGATCGTAAACACCTTCCTCAGCTCTGAGTTTGAGGGTGGTCGTCACCAACGCCGCGTAGAGAAAATCGCTTGCCACTAATCCCTAACCTATAAAAGAGATCAAACCATGTACAAAGATTCACAACTATACGTAGCCCATTCCACATCTCCGATACACATCATCGGCAAGATGGCAAACCGTCATGGATTGATCGCAGGAGCTACGGGTACAGGTAAGACCGTCACATTACAGGTTCTTGCCGAGACATTCTCTCAAGCAGGAGTACCCTGCTTCATGGCAGATATGAAGGGAGATCTTTCTGGTATCTCTCAGAAGGGTAAACTCAGCGGATTTATCGAGAAGCGATGCGCCGAATTTGGCATAGATCCCTCTTCGCTCAAATTCGAAGGATGCCCTACCCGATTCTTCGATGTTTACGGTGAGCAGGGACACCCCATGCGCACCACAGTTTCGGCAATGGGAGCGATGTTGCTTGCTCGTCTGTTGGATCTCAACGACACTCAGTCGGGAGTGCTAACTCTCACATTCCGCATAGCAGAAGATGAGAATCTACCACTCATAGACATGAAGGATCTCAGACTGATGCTCGACTATGTTGCCAAGAATTCGGACCGTTACTCCACCACCTATGGCAATATCTCATCGGCTACCATCGGAGCTATCCAACGATCTCTGCTCACTCTTACCGAACAGGGTGGTGACGTATTCTTTGGCGAGCCATCATTTGATATATACGATCTCCTACAGACCGAAGGAGGTAAGGGTGTGATGAACGTATTGGCTGCCGACAAACTCATGTTACAGCCTAAATTATACTCTACATTCTTGATGTGGCTACTCACATCTATATATGAGAAGATGCCCGAGATTGGAGACATGGAGTTGCCTAAGTTGGTATTCTTCTTTGATGAGGCACATATGCTCTTCAAGGATACCTCAAAGGCATTGACCGAGAAGATAGAGCAGATTGTTCGCCTGATTCGTTCAAAAGGTATTGGTATATATTTTATTTCTCAATCGCCATCTGATCTGCCTGACGCCATTCTTGGACAGTGCGGTAACAGAGTACAACACGCCTTGAGAGCCTTCACACCGAAGGACCAAGCCGCAGTAAAGGCTGCCGCGCAGACCTTCCGACCTAATCCAGCATTCTCCACCGAGCGTGAGATCTTGGAGTTGGGTACAGGTGAGGCCTTGGTATCATTCCTCGATGAGAAGGGTGCACCAAGCATGGTTGAGCGTGCCAAGATTCTATTCCCGATGAGTCAGATCGGAGCTATCAGCGAGGATGAGCGCAAGACTATCAACTCTTCATCGCGCATTGCGGGCAAATATGATAGTGCCGTAGATCGCGAGTCTGCCTTCGAGAAGATCTCCAAGCAAAGAGCCCAAGCAGCAGAAGAGGTTGCCAAGCAGGCAGAGTTGGAAGCTCAGGAAAAAGAGCGCGAGCAACTTGCCAAAGAAGAGGCAAAAGCTCAAAGGAAGTCAAGCACAAAGAAGGGCATATTGGCAACCGTTGTCGGTACCGCCTTTACATATTTTGCCAAGACTTTAGCCACTCAGATGGCACGCAAGATAACTGGAGGCACAATCCGCACCACATCTCGCACTACCAAGAAACGCACTACCCGAAAGCGTTAATCCTCCGATAGGATCACGCATCATAAACAAAAGAGCTGTCACCCCACAGGATGACAGCTCTTTTAACGTAATAGCCAAATTAGCTACTAAAACGTAAATTTAACGCCTGCAAGACCTTGTGCAGTATTGCGATAATAGCCAAGCCACTCATAGATGGTACTACCCGTAAGGTTACGTCCCTCAAGATATACCGCCCAACGATTGTTGATTCGCCACTGAGCCTCCACGCCGAGCGTAAAGGTAGAAGGGGTCTTACAACTTGCAAAGTCCACTCCATTTTCAGCCAGTGTCATCCACTTGATACCACCCTGATATCCCAAATTTACACCTGCCGAGATTTTATGTCCCAAATATCTCAAATCGAGCGAAGTCTTGAAATTTGGTCTATTATTGAAGTGCGAGTCATAATTTTCCCATACATATACTCCAGCATTAACCTCAGCCTCAAACCATCCTGCAGGGCGCAACTTCATCACACCATCTATACGCAAGCTATGTTCATAAGCACTTGAGAAGAGATAATCAGCTCCATCGCTATACCAATAGAAGTGGTCATCCGCCAAGCTCAACTCCGCTGAAAGGTTATAAGAGAAGATTCCTTTACCCAAATTACCTCCGAAACCTGCTCTTGCAGCATAATAGCTCTCATTAGGGAGCGATGCAATCTGAGCTATAGACTCATCAGACGCTACGAAAAATGGATTCTCATAGATCAACGAGCCATAATCATGACGCTTCAGACCACCATCGACCTCAACATATGGCACAAAACCGGGCTTGACATTCTTCCAAGTAAGGCGCATATATGGGTAGATATGGTGCGGGCTCTGCTTCGACTCTTTAAGATTATCGTAGTAATAATCTGCACCGATCAAGAACTCCAGACGGTTACGACTCAAGCCATATCGCAGACCAGCCATAAGGATGTTGCTTTTATAGCTCTCCAGCAAATCTGCACCATATACTCCATCATACGAAGCATGCACCATAAAGATATGCTTCTCGCCGAGCATCTTGCCCAGTGCCAGATTAAGATTAGAAGCCGATGAGCGCAACTTACCCTGATCCTTAAGCGATACACCATCGCCAAAGAATCCTGCGCCAAGCTCGACATTGAAGTTCCAACGGCTCAAATCCGAGAAGTCATCTCCGAAACGCACTTTTGCATCCATCTTTCCGAAGCTGATCTTTTCACCCGTGGTAGGATATCTATGACGCAACTGCTTGTCACCATAGAGATCAACCTCCAAACGGTGACGTCCCACAAACAGACCTGCACGACCACCCACACGATTACTCATCTCGGTGGTATGATTCTTAACCTTAGTTACGCCATCCAACGCCATACGTGAGCGATAATCGCCCCAATGGTTCACATACGCCATAGCATAACCCTTATCCTTATTATATGTCGAGATATAGGCATCCACCTCGCTTGCCAATGGCACACCCGCAGCACCTCGCACATACAAAAGAGGCGTAGGCGTATAATCCCAATATGTGATTGTCGCTGGCTTGAAGTTCTTAGTCATCAGCGAGGTCTCATACGAACGAGGCGTGATGGAATAATCAATATCGGGACGCATCTTCACCGTATCGGTCATATCGGGCATGATCGAGAGCTTCTGCGCAGTATTAACGCTTGGAGTATAATCCTTAGTAACCTCCACCTGCTTAGCTACCTGAGCCGATGAGACAAATGGCACAAGGAGTAAGAACGCTATATATAATATTTTCTTCATCGTTAGTTCATTTTACTGATTTTAGACTTTGCAAGTTCGATGATGCCATCATCCGCAGGAGAGTAACCATCCACCACACTCTGATATGTGGCACGAGCCTGGAAGCTATCGCCCTTACTCATATAGATATCTCCCAACAGGATAAATGACTTAGCCAACCAATAGTTCTGAGGAGTCTTGGTATCGGAGAAATCGTAAACCATCTTTTCTGCCTTATCGTATTGCTTGGCATTATACTCAGCCTCAATCAAACGATAATGAGCCTCGGCACCTTCGGCACTCTTAGCCTCTGAAGCCAACGTCTTAAAGACCTTCATCGCCTCAGCCTGTTTCTGCTGACGTAGCAACACCGAAGCCTTGGCATAACGAGCCTTGCGGCGAGCCACATCGGTCATGACGGTCATCTTCTCAGCATCATCAGCCATTTTCAGCAAAGTCTCATCATCGGCATATTTGAGTGTAGAGGCTACATATCCCGAAGCCGAACTCTTCTTGAGCTTGGCATCCGAAGTAACATCATACAACGAGCGATAAGCCTTGGCAGCCTCTGCCCAACGCTCCGACTTATAGCACATCGAAGAGAGTTTCTCCAACACGCGCTCAGAGTATTGCGTCTGTCCCTGCTCGGCAAGTTCCGAAAGCGAAACGATAGCCTCCGCCTCATTTCCTGCACGAACATAACAATCGCTCAAATAGAATAGTGCATCATTGCGATAATATCCATGCGGATAGTTCTTCAGATAGCTCGACAGGCTGGCAGTAGCAGCCTCCATCTTATTCTCAAGGTAGAGCTTCTGAGCCGAAACATACGCCATCGAATCGCGAGTCATCTGACTAACATTGCTCTCCAATCCCATATTCTGAGCATAATCGAAATATCCATCTGCGTTACCCTCGGCAACATATATCTCTTTGATTCCCTGTAACGCGCTCTTCGATTGAGCTGACTTTGGTGCCGACTTAACAACCTGATCATAGAAAGCGAGAGCCTTCTGCTTATCACCCAAATTCATATAAGCCAGACCCAGATCCGAAAGAGCCTGAGAGTGATACTGCGAATTGGGATACTGCGCAACGAAACTCTCCAAAATTTTAACTCCGTCACGATAATTCTCCTGCGAGATAAAGGTTCTACCCAACTCGTAAGTTGCAGCATCGACAAAATCGCCACGATCAGCCTTTACGATGCGCTGCAGAGCTGAGATCTTCTCATCGGGCTTATTCTGCACGCCCAAAGTCATCGCACGCTGATACTCGGCATAATATCGCTCCTGAGTATTCAAATCCACTGCCTTATCATAGCAAGCTACGGCGTCTGAGAATTTACGATCCGAATAATATACATCACCCAAACGGCACAACGCATCGGCACGGAAAGAGTCCTTTGTCGAATACAACTTCAAGAACTTCTCGAACATCTCACCCGCTGCATCCAACTCCTTGTTATTGAAGTAGCAATATCCCATATTGTACTGCGCCAAAGCGTACTCACGACCACTCTTGGGCGCGATATTCAGGAATTGGCGATAACGCTGCAATGCCATGCGCGGATTACCCTTGGCATGAGAAATCTCACCCAACCAGAATGTCGCCAAAGCATTATACTTGGCATTCGATGCGGCGTGTAGCGACTCCGAAAGTGACGCCTCGGCGGCATCCAACTCGCCAGCATTATATGACTCCAAGCCATTGAAATATGCGATCTTCTGCAATGCCAACAATACCTCATTATCGGGATTTGGCAAGCTCTTGATGGCATCGTAAGCCGCAGCATAGTTGCGCGAATTATAGTATGCCGCCACCAGCAACGTGCGAGCCTCAGTCACACGCTCTGACTGAGGATATGATGTGACGTAACGTGTCAAAACATTTATCGCCTCGTTGAACACACCGCCACCCAACTCATATTGCAGTTTTCCATAATTAAACAACGCATCCTCCGCAATCGAAGGATCGAACTGCGCGCTTGAAGCCATAGCAAACGAATGGGCTGCATTCTCCTTATCGCCTGCTCTGAGGTAACAATCAGCCAAATGGTACGATGCATTCTGCGTGAGCAGATCATCCGCACCACACACCGCACGCAAATATGGCAAAGCCTCAGCGAACATGGTCTGACGATAGAGCGAATAACCCATAATGTAGTTCTCCACGCGTCCCATCTCGCCATCGGCAGATTTATACTCGTTCATATACTTTACTGCCTTGGCATAATCGTCCAACTGGAACCACGACTCCGCCACCATACGGCGAATCTCGGTAGCCTGCTCTCGGGTGGTAAAGTTTATCAGATCAACACCCTTCTCCGCCACTGCCTGATAATTGCCACTCTTAAACTCGATCTGCAAAAGGTAGAATGGCATCAGATCTCGATACAAAGGACTGCGCAACAGAGTTGTAAAACCATTACGCGCCTCATCAAAACGCGATGCAGCATAAGCCATGTAAGACTTATAGTAGGTAGCATGATCGGAATAATCACCAGCCGAAGTAATACGACCAAAATAGGTCTCGGCTGCAGGATAATCGCCCTTCATAAAAGCCATATAACCCATTCTCAGATCATAGCGATCCTTCTGCTGAGGGGTAAGCGATTTATAATTTACCTTCTCAAGCTCTTCTAAAGAACGCTCATCACCCTCGGCACAATAGTACGAAGCCAAAGCAAACTGCACTTCGTTGGCAAAAGATGAGCCTTGATATTTAGCCAAGAAACGCTTTAGTCGACCCTCCGAATCTTTCATCTTCAACTCAGAGTCACACAACGCCAGATAATAATCGGTCTTCTCCAAAAGCAGACGATCCTTTATCTCCGAGAGATCCCCTCTGAGACTCTGCAACTCAGTTCTGGACTCGATAATATGTCCAAAATCATATAGCGAAACTGCACGGCGAAATCTCTGCTCACCATCCAAGTTCTGAGCCGAAGCCTCAAAACCGCAAACCCAGAGCAGTAACGTAGCCAATATCAACATTTTTCTATTCATAGTCCAACATGCTATTATATCCGACAAAGGTAATATTTTTATGCTATTTACACAACATAGGAACGATTATTGTTGCCCATAAATTGTGATAAAGGCACACTTATTACATTGCCTGAAAAGATAAATCAACCAACAAATTAATTTTTAACATGAATAACCATCAAAAAGTTACGATTTGCCTCAAAAACGGCAAATTCCAGCCTTGTGGCACACTTAAAATCGAGAATCTGAATCCAAAGGCTCTGTTACTATGCGCGACAGCCCAGTGTGCGGGTTTTACCATCATGAGCCTACTTGCGAAGAGTAACATTATGCCTAAGAATCTTGAGATCACAGCCGAAGGAGATCTTAACACACCTACACTCCAAGCCGAAAGCATCTTCACAAGTTTCAAGATAAGTTATAACGTGGAGTGCAAATCACTCTCCGACCAGAATAGCGTAAGCTCCGCTATCGAAATGGCGCAGGAGAAACATTGTGGCATGATCGCTATGCTGCGTAAAATCGCGCCCGTCTCTCACGATATAGCCATCGTCAGCACCGAGACCGTAAAGCTCTGATCGGCACAACATATTCCTATCTATAAGCAAAGCGAGGGGTTGTCCAACATGATTCTGAAGGACAACCCCTTTTTCTTTGAAGCAACGACTAAAACTTTACATCTCGCGTGCCGTAACTTTATTATAATTCGACCACGCCACAGCATAGTTGAATCGCGCGGTGATGGCATTGGTATAGATCTGAATCCAACTTATCTGCGCCTGCAAAACATCAAGCACGGTGGCTTGCCCCTCGTTGTACGAATATGTCGATATTGAGAGGTTTTCGCCCGCGATCTCCAGATTATGCAACGAGGATTGCATCTGACTAAAGCTACTCTCCAAAGCACTCCAACCATCTGCCTCTTCGTAAGAGACCACATCGTGCAGATCATCCAATATGTTTATCTCGCGCCTTAGATCAGCCCGCGCCGAAGCCACAGCATGACGGCGTTTACCGAATTGAAATATCGGCACATTTACCCCTACGACAAACGCTCCATCCAAATAGGTCTCTCCCGAATTATTAGGCGAATAGGTCTGCCATGAGCCTCTCACCCCCACAGACAAACGAGGCAGATATGCGGCACGAGCCACAACAACGCTCTGTTCTGCCGAGCGTATGGCAGCCTGAGCCATCTCAACATCGGGACGGCGAGGAATAATATCCTCAGCACTCTCTCGCTTAGGGATAGGCAGCGAGTCTATTATGGAGTTCACCAGCACCACCTTGGCGGTATCGGCAACACCTTGCAGATTATTGAAACGATGAACCGCTATCTCATAATTCTTTTGCATGGCAATCTGCGAATACTCCGCCTCACTGAGTCGTGCCTCTACCTGTAACATATCGCTTTTGGAGACTAAACCTTCAGAAAAACGCTCCTTGACCACGCCATACAACGAACGAATGATCTTCACATATTCCGCCGTAGCTCCCATATAGAGTTCCATTGCCGAGACCGACCAATAGGCATAATCTGCCTGATAGCGCATCTCCAACTCCATGTTGCGATACTCCTCTAAGGATGAATAATAACCTATCTCCGCCATACGCGAGGCAGCACGGATGCCACCACCAGCATAGATAGTCTGCTCGATGCGAGGCTCTATGGCAAATTGCCACAAATCGGCATCTGCGTCTCGGCGAAATCCCGTATTGAAATTTCCATCCGCCGAGAGTGCAGGGTAATGATCCTTTCGCGCCAGCTTCAGCTCCGAGAGACTTTTATCCACACCCACCTGAGCATTCATTATCTCCAGACTACCCTCCTTTACCACATTTCTAAACTCCACCAACGATATCTGAGCCTTAGTCTGCAAAGACAAGCCCAAAAACAAGATTAAAAACAAAAATTTCATATCTACTCTTTCTTTATTCGGTAAGCTATTGAATACACCACAGGCAAAACCACCATAGTAAGCAGAGTCGCCACCAACAATCCTCCCATAATAGTTGCCGCCATGCTGGCAAACAACGAATCGAACAACAACGGCACAAGTGCCAAGATGGTTGTAATGGAAGCCAACGAGACAGGTAACAATCGGCTTTGTGCTGCCGAGACCACTGCTTTGTAATCATCCACACCTTCTGCTCTCAGGCGGCGAATCGAGCTTAGGAGTATCACTCCGTTTTTGACATTCATGCCGAGCAAACCCAACAAGCCCAACAGCGAAAAGAAATCAAACGTATTCCCCGTCACTATCAAACCCAGCACTACACCCACAAATATCAGAGGAGTCATAAGCAATATCACAATCGGATCTCTCAGATTATCAAACAAGAGCAACAGCACAACAAAAATCAGCACTACCGCCAATGGCATATTGCGCCCCAACGCCTGATTTGACTCCACTTGCGACTCCTGCTCGCCAAATACTTTCATCTCATATCCTTCGGGGATCTTCACTTCACCCTTTATACGTTGCTGGATGCGACCAAGCAGTTGCAATGTATTGACACCCTCCTTGGGATCACACTGAGCCTTCATCACCCTTTGTCGATTATATTGCTTGACAACATCGGCACGATAATCAAAATCGAAACGCGAGCTAACCTGTTCGATGGAATAGACCTTGCCACTTTGCGAGAAGACAGGCATAGATTGCAGATTCGACAAATCATAATCCTCAATATCGGCATCCTTTAACAAGATGGGGATAAATTCATCTGCTCGGCGTAACTCTCCCATCTTATAACCACTCGTAGCCAGATTCATCCACTGCACCATTCCACTTCTGCCCACACCCACTCTTTGACCTTTGGTCTGAGAATATATGGGCAACCATGTCGGAATACGATTGCCCCAGCTATTGCGTATATTTTCTGCGCCCTCCATCTGCCACATTATCTGCTCGACCTGAGAACTCAGGCTCAACAAAGTGTCGATATTGTTACCCATAAAACCGATCTCGATTGCAGCATCCGCTACAGGCGAAAGTTTGAAAAGCGATGAACGAAGCCACACATCGGGGCAATGCTCCCTAACAAAACTATCCAGACGATCCTTGACCTGCTTGGTATATTTTTTATCGTTCACCTCAACAAGTAGATTTCCAAAATTTGGACGGTCTGCCGTACTTCCACTTGCCAAATAATAGCGTAGCGGAGTTGATCCCACGGTAGAAGATACCTTTACCACCTCTTGCTGCTCAGAGAGCCACTGCGTGATGGTGTCGATATTTTGTTGTGTAGCCCTCAGATCATACCCTTCGGGGAGTATAAGATCGGCTCTAAAGTATGGTTTATCGAGCTGCGGGAAAAAGTTTTGAGGCATGCGGCTCATCACAACTACACTCCCCACAAATACCGCTATGACACATATTATAAAACTCACCCGATGCCCGATGCACCACTCAAGCACCTTGCCGAACCACTCCATGCGCCACTCCTTAGTCTGGCTATTACCTCGCCCAAGCATCCTAACGCCAAACATAGGCACCTGACTAAGAGCCAAAAGCCAACTGATAAGCAACGATATGGCAATCACTATAAAAAGAGGCTTGACGATCTCCGCTACCGATGAAGGAGCTAAATAGAGGGGCAGGAACGAGAAAATCGCAATTAGCGTAGCCCCCAACAATCCCCACTTCGGGATCTCGGCTCCATCTATGAAGGCTCGCCACGGATCTATACCTCGGCGCATCGAATTCAAGGCATTATCAACCACCACTATCGCATTATCGACCAGCATACCCATGGCGATGATAAAACCAGCCAATGAAGTGCGGTTTATACCCTCTCCTAAAGCATACATCGACAACATCGTAAGTCCAATGGTAAATATGAGCGACATGCCAATCAACGCCCCCGAAGCATAACCCATAGCCAAAACTATGACCACAATAACTATCAGCACCGACACAAGCAAATTGAGCATAAAACTTAGGTTTGCCTGACGAGCAATGATATCTTCGGGATAGAGCGTTTCTATAGCCATACCGAGAGGCATCTGAGCCGATATAGAAGCGAGTTTTGCATTTACCTCTTTACCAATCTTCACCACATCAGCCTCCTCATCAGTAGAAATACCGACTCCTATAGCCCGTTTTCCATCCACATGCATCACCACACTCGGAGGATCCATATAACCCATCTCGATACGCGCTATATCACCCAAACGATATTGACGACCATCGGGAGCAAGAAGCAACTGAGCCGATATATCTTCGATAGATTTATACGCACCTGTCGCCAAAATTCTAAGTTGCATCTCACCTGCCACGATATCACCACTATCGACTATCGTATTTTGAGCCGAGATGGCAGCAAGAATCATATCGGGAGTCAACGTAAAATTCGCCAACGTGGATTTTGTCAAGTAAATATTGATTACGGGAGTCTGCTCACCATACAGAGCAACCTTCTCCACCCCTTCGATGGTAACCACCTCGCGCTTTATTCTCTGCGCCCACTCCCTGATCTCATCCCACTCAAAACCCGACTCAGCCGAAAGACCATAGTACAACCCATAGACATCGCTAAAGTCATCGTTTACCATTATCTGTCCCGCGCCCTTAGGCAGCGACACCGAGATGTTGCTCACCTTACGGCGAAGCTCATCCCAAAGTTGAGGGATCTGCTGCGAGCGAGTCCCCGACTCTAACTCCACTACTATACGAGATCTGCCATAATAAGACTCGGAAGTTATCTTTTTGACCTTGCGCATCGACTGCAACTCGCGCGATATGGGCTCCGAGATTAGCTGCTCCACCTCCAAAGGTGTAGCTCCAGGGTATTGGCAAGTCACAACGGCACTCTTTAGGACAAATGTCGAATCCTCTTTTTTGCCCATGCTGACAAACGACCACACCCCACCCACGATAGAGACGATAAGCACGAACCACACCACCGTACGATGTTGCAGAGAGTATTGAGAAATCTGCATAGCACTAACGATTTATAATTCTAACTTTATCTCCCTCTTGCAGATGATACACGCCTGCACAGACTACCCGCTCACCCGCTTTGATTGCACCCGACACCGAGACCATATCACGACCGAAAGGATCGCCCAATTCGACCTTTACGCGTTCAACCATATCGTCTGGCATCACTCTCCACAAATATGTTCCGCCCTCGGCTGGAGCATATATGGCATTGAGTGGTACGGCAACTATATTTTTCAACTGCTCGCCAGTACGAATAGTGACTTGACAGGTCATCCCGGGCGAAATTTTGAAAGGCTCGACCTCCGCTTTACTCAATTTCAACGAGACGGGAAAACCATAGGCATCGGATGAAGTCTTGGCATAGCTATCCAGCCGAGCCGTAAATCTATGATCGGGGAAATTATCGAACACCACATAATATCGGGTTGTAGAGTCCGACAATACCCACATACTCTTCTCAGAGATAGTAAATTCGACTGTGGTACTCAGCGGATTGACCAATCTCAGGATAGTCTGCCCAGCCTGCACACGCTCATAGGTATCAACGTATGTTCGCTCCACCACACCTGCAAATGGGGCTTTGAGCCGCGTCTGCGAAAGCAATTCTTTGGAGTTCTCATAAACCGAACGAGCCTGAACGTAAGAGGCTTCGGCACTCTCATACTCCTGCAACGACACAGCCTCGTGATCCAACAATCGGCGCATACGCTCATATTGAGACATTGCCTTGATATATTGCGATTTGTCGGCTGCCACCTGAAGTTCCACATCACGAGGATCCAAGCGTGCAAGCACCTCGCCTCGACTCACATAATCACCTTTACCGACATCAACTCCTTCAACCTGTCCCGAAATTTTAAACGCCAGAGTTGTGGCATCATCGGCAGTTGACATTCCAGCAAAATCTCTGTCAACATAATCTACCGCCTGAACTTTTGTGGTCTTTACATAACGCACAGGCGAGGCATCAGCACCTCCACCTCGTTTACCACATCCCACCAAAACAGACAAGAGAGGAAGCATTAAGATAAATCGTACACTCATACAAAAAAAATTGACCTTCGGTTTCCCAAAGGTCAATTTCCATACCAAAAGTAGAGTCTTACTTGCCTACTCCACAAAATCAATCTTTCTGCAATTATATTTAGCCTCAATTACTCCATCACGAAGCACCACCACACCATTCTCAGCTCGAAGCATGGTCTTCATTACGGTGGCGTCTATATTATAACATCTCACATCCAGATCTGAGCCGAAATTCTCATATCGAGGCTCACGCAGCGGTTGTGGCGTCAGACATACAACCTCGGCTCCTTGCTGCTCGGCATACTCCACGACAGCACGTAATCGCTCGTTACACTTCTCACCAATTTTATCGAATCGCGATATACAGATCATATATAGGTATCCCTTCTGAGTCAAGATCTCCTGCGTCACATTACCTAACTCAGGATCAGACAACAAAAACTCGCTTACCAGAGTTTGCACAGGCGACACCTCATTATCCACACGTGTTTCAACCCACTCCCACTTCTTCTCGTTCTGCCACTCCTTATCATCGATCGAAAACTCGCGAAGTTTACCCGTACGTTTATTACGATAGACAAGCACATACTCCTCCTCCGACATATCTTCGCTACCTGTATCGTGCTGAGCCTCGATCATCTCGTAGATGTTCGCACCCTCTTTATAAGGCAGAAAATCAATCAACGGCAAACGGAAGTAGCAATACGTTCCCACGCCCATGGCGAAGCTACAGAACAAGACGGTCAATACGATCTCTATGCGCTTAAAGACCAATATCTTTTCATGGCGATAGCGATACCAAATCGTAAAGACCATTGGCATTATGATCAGATTCTTCAGGAAGGTCTCCCATGGCGATAGTTTCAACGCATCACCAAAACATCCGCAATCCTCGACAGGAATCCACGTAGCACTCAAGAATGTAAGGATGGTAAAGAAACTCATCGAAACCAACGCAAAGATCGAAATAAGTCGGGTTCTCACCCTGAACAAAAGCATCAAACCCATCATCAACTCTGCGCCACACAACCAAATCGAGAAGACCATACTTATTGGCGAGAGCCACTCAATGCCGTATATAGAGAGGTATTCGTTCACCTTCAGAGCCGTGCCCCACGGATCCACCGCCTTGACAAAGCCCGAAAAGATGAAGCATACGCCGACAATTACACGACAGATGTTCGATGCCAATTTCAACCCTTTTGATGCCATCCCCGCTTACTTTAGATAAGGTTTAACACGTTCTCTAACTCTCTGGAAAATAATCTCGGGCGAAGCCATCTCACCCTCGGCAGTAGAGCAATCCACGATATGCATATTCTCATCCACCTGAGCAGCATCGAGATATACCTGACGCACCTTGCGCTGCAGATCCATCGACTGCTCATGGATATCCTTTCTGCCATTCAGATACTCTCTATCATCCCCCTCTCTCACCTCTGCGAGCAACTTACGCTCGGTAAAGGCAAATGGCACATCCAGAAACAGCGACACATCGGGTCGTGGAATCTTAAAGTAGTCATACTCCAAAGAGAAGATCCATTGCTTAAGCTCTTCTCGCTTCGAGGCTGACTCAACCTTAGCACACTGGTATCCGATATTGGAATAGACATATCTATCGGCAATAACCACCTTACCCTGCTCCATCCAGCCGCGAATCAGTGTTGCCGCATCACGGCGATCCTCAGCATAGAGCATTGCCACGATGTATGGATCGACCTGATCGACACTACCGAACTCACCGCGCAAAAAACGCGCAATCATATCGCCAAAATATGGCGCATCGAAACGTGGAAAATGTATGTATTCGCTTGGGATACCCTGCTCGGCAAACATATCTCGCAACTTCTTGATCTGTGTAGATTTGCCAGCTCCATCCAACCCCTCAAGTACAATAAACATATCTTATCTTCAATTTATTCTAAAACGGGAGGCGACTCTCTCACCCCAAAATCTATCTCAACATTCTGACAGCTCGCTGCACACCCCGACACAAAGCGTCAATCTCCTGCTTGGTATTATACATCGCTATCGAGGCTCGGCACATACCCGTCACACCATAGTGCGCCATCACAGGCTCAGCACAATGTTGACCCGTACGCACGGCGATACCCAATTTATCCAGAATCATGCCCATATCATAATGATGCACGCCATCAACATTAAACGATACGATCGAACTCTTATCGCTGCACTTGCCATAGATGCACATTCCATCTATCTGTTCCAGCTGTTCGTGAGCATACGAAGTAAGTTCCGCCTCATGACGCTCCACAGCCGATAGATCCAACTCAGAGAGATATCTGACAGCCTCACCCAAGCCTATAGCACCGATAAAATTGGCTGTACCTGCCTCAAATTTAAGTGGTAGCGGAGCGTATGTAGTCTTCTCAAAAGAGACTCTATCGACCATATCTCCACCACACAAAAACGGTGGCATACTCTCCAACAGCTCTCTACGACCATACAAGACTCCAATACCCGTAGGACCATACAACTTATGTCCCGAAAAGGCATAAAAATCGCATCCCAACGCCTGCACGTTGACACCGCCATGTACCACCCCCTGACAACCATCGACCACCACGTGCGCACAAGCAGCGTGAGCCTTCTCGATAATTGGCTTCAAATCTGGGCGCGTACCCAACGTATTGGAAGCCTGAGTCACGGCGACAAGTCGGGTTCGCGAGTCGATCAACTCATCCAATCGCTCAACCATCAGACGTCCCTCGTTATCGAAAGGCAAAACCCTAATCTGCGCGCCCTTGCGAGCCGCTACAACCTGCCATGGAACGATATTGGAGTGGTGCTCCATTTCGCTCACTATGATATTATCACCCTCCGAAAGATATCTTTCCGGCCAAGCGTATGCCACAGTATTGAGTGAAGCGGTAGCTCCTGCCGTAAAAATAACCTCCTCGCGCTCTGCAGCACCAATGAACTCTCGGATACGCTCACGCGCCGCCTCATACATCTGGGTCATCTGCTCCGAAAGATAATGCACGCCACGATGTATATTGGCATTATATTCTCTATGCAAACGATTGATAAGCTCAATGACACACTCGGGCTTCTGAGCCGTTGCGCCACTATCCAAGTAGATCAACCCTTTGCCGTTGACCTCTCGACTCAGAATCGGAAAATCCTTTCTTATGAGCTCTACATCAAACATTCGCTACAAACTTTCAAGTTTATGGATTAACTCTTCCGCCAAGACCTCTCCAAGCTGATCCGATGAGAATACTACTTCGCCCACAAAGCCCTCGATCTGCACCTTACGCGCCTGCTTCTCGCTCAGACCACGCTGACGCATATAGAAAATAGCCTCGCCATCCAACTGACCGACAGTAGCACCATGCGAACACTTCACATCATCGGCATAGATCTCGAGTTGTGGTTTGGTAATGATTTTGGCATCTGCACCGATCTCGACATTACGAGATGTCTGCTTGGCATCGGTACGCTGAGCATCGGGTGCCACATATACCATACCGCAGAACTCGCCTACGGCTCGACCACCAGCAACGCCCTTGACAAGCGAATCGCTCGTACAATCCGAAGAGTTGTGATTCACCCTCACATCGACCTTCGAATGCTCCTCACCACCAACAATAAATGCCGAGCGCAAGAGATTTGAAGCACCATGTCCATTCAGATCAATAGCGTAGTTAACCTCTGCATCTGCAACTACGATCGAGGTAATATCACATACGCTCCCCGCCTGTTGACGGATCTTACGCTGAGCCTTAGCTCCCGCCAAATAGACCTCCACCAAACGAAGTTTAGAGTATGGCAGCAAATCAAAGCTAAGTGAAGAGCTTTCGGCATGGGTATATACCACAACCAAAGACTCCTCGCCCTGCTCCGCCACGCCACAAGTTGCTGCCGAAGGATTATACAACAACGTGGCACTTGAGCCATCTGCAAGCACAATCTCATCGCCCGAACGGGGTGACTCAAGCCCTACGCTTTTAAGATATTCCAGAAAAAGCATCGCCTACTCCTTATAGTCGTTAATCAACCAATCGTAACCCTCCTTCTCTAACTTCAAAGCCAGAGTCTTATCGCCCGAATAGATGATTTGTCCTTTATAAAGCACGTGGACAAAATCAGGCACGATATAATCCAACAGACGCTGATAGTGGGTAATGACCACAGTAGCATTCTCCTCGGTATGGAGTTTGGTCACACCTGTGGCAACCACGCGCAACGCATCGATATCCAGACCAGAATCCGTCTCATCCAAAATCGCGAGCTTAGGCTCAAGCATTGCCATCTGGAAGATCTCGTTTTTCTTCTTCTCGCCACCAGAGAAACCCTCATTCACGGCGCGAGATGTGAGTTTGGAATCCAACTCCACAACAGCACTCTTCTGCTTCATCAGCTTCAGGAATTGACCTGCCGAGAGAGGCTCCTCACCACGATACTTACGCTGCTCATTGACAGCCATCTTCATAAAATTTGCCATCGTAACACCTGGGATCTCAACAGGATACTGAAAACCCAAGAACAAACCCAAGCGGGCACGATCCTCGATCGAGAGTTCCATCAGATTCTGCCCCAAGAACTCCACCGAGCCATCGGTTACGGTAAACTTCTCGTTTCCCGCCAATACCGAAGCCAGCGTACTCTTGCCAGAGCCATTAGGACCCATGATGGCATGCACCTCACCAGCCTTGACTTCAAGGTTGATACCTCGAAGAATAGGCTTATCGCCGATAGATGCATGCAAATTCTTAATACTTAACATATTATATCGTTTTCTTTATTTTACACTTTAACCAACTGAGCCTTCCAAACTGATAGCGAGCAACTTCTGAGCCTCAACTGCAAACTCCATAGGCAACTTCGACAACACCTCGCGAGCGTATCCGTTCACAATCAGACCTACGGCATCCTCAGTCGAGATACCTCTCTGATTACAATAGAAGAGCTGATCTTCTGAGATCTTTGAGGTTGTAGCCTCATGCTCCAACACCGCTGTTGGGTTATGTGAATCAATCTCGGGGAATGTATGTGCGCCACACTTGTCGCCGATAAGCAACGAATCACACTGCGAATAGTTACGTGCATTATCTGCACCCTTAGCCACGCGCACCAAACCTCGATAAGCATTCTGACTCTTGCCTGCCGAGATTCCCTTCGAAACGATACGGCTACGGGTATTACGACCAATGTGGATCATCTTGGTGCCAGTA
Organism: Alistipes sp.; assembly: GCA_017531305.1. Classification (GTDB taxonomy): domain Bacteria; phylum Bacteroidota; class Bacteroidia; order Bacteroidales; family Rikenellaceae; genus Alistipes. Next base: position 52,121 of record JAFXLG010000044.1, on the reverse strand, counting down.
TCTGCCTGCTGGAAATTATTGGTCATCGCCACAGAGTAGAACTCACCCACAGAATTATCGCCAAGCAACACACAGCTCGGATATTTCCATGTAATGGCAGAGCCTGTCTCCACCTGAGTCCATGAAAGATGGGCATTCTGGCGACACAAACCACGTTTAGTTACGAAATTATAGATACCACCTTTACCCTCTTTATCGCCAGGATACCAATTCTGCACGGTAGAGTATTTCACTTCGGCATCACGCTCAACCACGATCTCCACAACTGCTGCGTGCAACTGATTCTCATCGCGCTGAGGTGCGGTACAACCCTCCAGATAGCTCACATACGAACCCTCATCTGCCACAAGCAGAGTACGCTCAAATTGTCCCGTACCCTCGGCATTGATACGGAAATAGGTCGAGAGCTCCATCGGGCAACGTACTCCCTTTGGAATATAGCAGAACGAGCCATCGGAAAATACCGCAGCATTGAGTGCCGCATAGAAGTTATCGGTATAAGGGACTACAGATCCCAAATACTTCTTAACCAAATCTGGATATTCGCGGATTGCCTCCGAGATAGAGCAGAAGATAATACCCTTCTCGGCCAAAGTCTCACGGAATGTGGTCTTCACCGACACCGAATCCATCACAGCATCGACAGCCACACCAGCCAACGCCATCTGCTCCTCAAGCGGAATTCCCAACTTGTCGAAAGTACGTTTCAACTCGGGATCAACCTCATCCATCGAGCCAAGCTTTTTACGTTGTTTGGGGGCAGCATAATAGATAATATCCTGAAAATCAATCTCTGGGATATCCAGATGTGCCCAAGTGGGCAAAGGCATCTTCTGCCAATGGCGGAAAGCCTTCAAACGCCTCTCAAGCATCCACTCAGGCTCCTCCTTCTTGGCAGAGATAAGACGGATGACATCCTCATTAAGACATCTGCCGATGGTTTCGGTCTCAATATCGGTGGTGAATCCGTACTCGTATTCTTTATCTATTTTTTCTATTAGATCCTTATCTTTTTCAGCCATAATTTATAATTATAGTTCACAAAAATACAAAAAAATAATTAATAATTGGTACGGTATGTAGATTATTTCGCCAACAAATTACTTACCAATTCATTATGGCATTTATTAAAGGTTGGAAAAACTCAATTTTAAACAAATATTACATTGCAAAAAGAGTTACCCCAAAAGGGTTATTAAGCTCTTGCAAACACCTCCTTCAACACAATCGAGGGATACACCCCAACGATGTATCCCTCGACTGTTCATTCATCTCGCAAAACGACATTTTATCTATTTGAGCCGACTCTGCCTGTATATGCATCTACACCAGAGGAGTCAAAAGGCTGTGCAAAGAACTTCTCAGCAGCCTCGTTTACTTTAGCATTCCAAGGCTGAGGACCGCCCGCACTCTGGATTACCCATAATTTCAGTTGCTTCTTGTGCCAATTAACCATACAGTTGGTACCCCAAGCTCCTCCGTGACCAAACCAAGAGTCTTCGCTATCCTTGACAGGGGCATTCAAACCAAGCGAATAACCTCCCATATTTTGAGGGCGAGTAGTGCATGCCAAAATAGACTTTACGGTCTCCTCCTTCAAGATACGCACGCCATTCTCACCCATACCGAGATTCATCAACATCTTATAGAATTTGAGCTGATCTGCCGCCGTAGTCCACAAACCTGCACCCGCAGATGCAAAGACGTGAGAATCATTGTAAGGACGCTGCTGCCAAGCCATCTCCTCAACCCACTCGGCAGGAGCATTCTGCTTGAAAGCATAGAGTTCAATCTTCTTCTTGAGTTGCTTGTCGGTAGGCCAAAACCATGTAGATTTCATACCCAACGGATCCAAAACCTCTTGCTTGAGGTAATTCTCCCACTTCATACCTGTAACAACCTCCACGATTGCTGCACCGATATCAATACCTGTATTAGAATACAAATCACGTGTACCAGGCTCAAACATAATAGGAGATTCAGCCGCAACGACAGCGACCTGACGCAGAGGAGCTCCTCCACTCCAACCACCTCCGCGAACATCATTGCGCTTAACACTCGCCTCGAAAGGGAAGCCTCCCGTATGGTTGAGTACCATGCGAATGGTAAGCGTATTCTTCGCCTTGTGCAGAGTCTTCACGCCATCCTTATTCGATACCTGCACCCACAACTCCTTAAACTCATGCAGATATTTTGAAACAGGGTCATCAAGCGAGATTTTACCCTCCTCGACTAATTTGGCTATTGTCACACCGCAGAAACCCTTAGTCTGAGAGCACTGCATAAAGACGTTATCCAACTTGATAGGACGCTTCGCCGCCACATCGGCATAACCCACACAACAAGTCTCTTGAACACCATCTTTGTAGAATACACTGATAGCTCCAGATAGCTGACCGCTATCCACATAAGGCTGCAAAACCTCCTGAGCATAAGTGGTTTTTGAATCCTTAGCCTTTTTCTGTGCCGAAACGTTCATGCTCAGCGACAACATCACAATGATGAAGACACAGCTAAATTTCATAAATCCTCTCATATTTTTCAATTATTATTAATTATTTCGACATGCAATTACACCTTCAAGAATGTCTTTTTACGATAGAGGAAGTAGAGCAACAACCAGCATACAACGACATATCCCAGATTGACAAACACATCGCCCCACAACTCTGGCATGTGTGACGCCGCACCCTTAAAGAAGAAATTGGAAGTTGTCCAAAGATTCATAATGCGCTGAGCCATATAGATCGTAATCGAGTTCATACCCACAACGCGGAATATGAATGTCCACTTCTGCCATCCGCGAACATCTACCAGATAATAGAACAGAGCCATCATCGCCACAGAGTATCCACCTACTGCGCAAACGAAAGTACTCGACCAAAGCATCTTATTGATTGGCACAAAGCCTTTAGCAAGCAACGCTACAACAATCAGGGCAGCAGCTCCTACTATCATCCAAAGAGTCTTTCTCTCGCCCGACATACGCTCCTTCGGCAGACGGATCAACTCTCCTGTAAAGACTCCGAGCATGGCAGTAACCACAGCTGGCAGAGCCGAAAGCAGACCTTCGGGATCGAAATGATTGTTATCGTAGATCAATCGTCCGGGCATGAAAAGGCGGTCGATATATCCGACAATGTTACCCTCGCGGCTCAACGGATCGGCATCAACAACATCGGGCGCGCCCACATATTTTGTCAACAACGCATAACCCACCAGAATCGCCACAGAGATCCACGCACGGGTCTTAACTCCGAAATTCACATAGAGCAAAGCAGCTCCCATCCATGCTATACCAATGCGAGCTAAAACGCTGGCACAACGCAGATTCTCGAAATCAAAACGGAACAGACCGTTATAAATCAAGCCCAAGAAGATGAGCATCGCAGCACGGCGGAAAATTTTAGCATAGACCTTAGCTTTGGTGTAACCCAACTCCTGTTGTTTGGCATACGAGAATGGATACGACACACCCGCCAAGAACAAAAACAGAGGGAAAATCGTATCATGGTGAGTAAGACCATCCCACGCAACATGCTCCATATTATGTGCAATGGCATCGGTTACTGCATTGGGACACAATGCACAAAGAGTAGCTATGAGTCCCGAAAGACCCATGATGAAAAACATGTCAAAACCACGCAAAGCATCGAGTGACATCAATCGTTGATTCTTCATATCTGATTTGGTTTTATAGTTTTCGTTAGTCGATAATTATACAAAATTAGAAAATTATATCCGAATATTCGAACATAATGGAGGAAAATAATGCTTTTACAATAAAAAAGGTTTAAATAAAAATGTAGCACAACCTGATTAGAGATTGCGCTACAACTATAAAAACAATCATTGCAAAACTTAGAACTTCAAACTCTCAATCTCCTTCTGAAGCTCATCCAAAAAACGTGAAGCATGCGCCCCATCCATCTGAGTATGATGAAATTGAAACGACACCGTAAGCTGAGTTTTAAACCAAGAGCGTTTGTATTTTCCCCAAATCATAAACGGATTATTAAATACTCCGCTATACATACCCACCGCACCATCTATCTCGTATTGAGCCAAAGCCGATGTGCCAATAACCATACTTTCATGAGATAGATCATGGTCAGCACAACTTTTAGCTACCTGATTGGTAAGACGCAGATAATCGTTATTGAATTGCACTAAATCCTCATTATACGGCAAATCACACGAACTCACTTCACCCGCGCTGTTGGCTACAATGGTATTTACTGCAATAGTATCGAACTGCATTAATTTATCGCCTACGGGCAACATATAAAACTCCTTGATCCTGCTTGCCGCCCTGCCGATGCAATAACACATCAGCATATTGAATTTCAAGCTGTTTCGGCGACTAATTTTTACAAGTCGCGACACATCGAGTGTCTTGAAAAACGTCACCATCGGCATAGGAGCCTGCATCCACATCTGAAAAGCGTATGCTCGGGTAGTCTCTTTGGGATTTATCTCTCTCATAAGTCAAATTCTAGGAAGGGCGACAAAGATAGCATTTTTTCGCATACTCACACAATTTTACCGCTACATTATTAGCCAAACAGATAACATATTTTACATTTTATCGGAAAATTTATGGATGGATATTTGGCACTCTTATTTTTTTTACATATTTTTGCATCGCTTTTCCGAAAGCAACATAAGGTTTGGAAGGATGGGTGAGTGGCTGAAACCACCAGTTTGCTAAACTGACGTACTCGATTAGGGTACCGGGGGTTCGAATCCCCCTCCTTCCGCAAAAAAGTGAATAGATTGTCCCGAAATTTGAAGGACAATCTATTTTTGTTTTAACGTAATACAGCTAATGTATTATAAGGCATATTCTTACAGCATCTCTATATTTAACTTAATTTTTAACCTAATCTTTAAATTTCATTGCATAAAAAATCCTAAATTTGTAGTAAATCGGCTCTACGGAGCGACTAATATGAAAGAAGAGACCTATTATGGTACTTCGAGCTATACCGAAGGCTTATATTTTGCATAACAAATTTAGGAAATATATGAAAACAGCATTTAAAATTTTGGGCATTGTGGTAGCCATCATCTTAACAATTATCCTTATTGGTGGAGGATATCTGTTCTACCGCATTAAGATGAATCAAGAAAACGGAGGCACCAATGTAGAGTGGAGCGAGAGTGACGGTACGGTACATCGCAACCTAAGTTACGGCAATGAGAAACGTAATAGGTTCGATCTGTTTATCCCCAATAATCCCAAGAAAGGCGCGATGATGCTCTTTGTGCATGGTGGCTCATGGATGGGTGGCGAGAAAGAGGATATAGAGTACGCTGCACGCCGCTTTGCAAAGCAGGGCTACATCACCTCTACGATGAACTATTCGCGCATCGCCAGCGACACATTGCATCATAGCCAGAAGCACGCCTACCCTAACATCGAATCAATGGTGGATGATATCTATGCCTGCACCGAGGCTATCAAGTCAAAGTGCGCAGAGCTTGGGCATGAGCTTAATCAAATGGCTATCGGAGGGTACTCGGCTGGAGCTCACTTGGCGATGCTATACTCTACACGCCATCACGACTCATCGCCATTGCCCATTAGATTTATGATCAGCTGGGTAGGTCCTGCCGACATGAATATGCTCTTCACATCGGACAAGAAACAGATTATGGATCTGCTCGCCAACAATACCGAGGAGGGTAAAGCCAAGCAGGCGGAGCTATGTATGATGGTATCGGGAATATCGGGCAAGGTGGTCAAGGCTGAGGAGCTGAGCTACGAACTAATCCAGCAACTCATGAGCAATGTTTCTCCTTCGGATCTTGTCTCGGCTGCCACACCTCCAGCGGTACTTGCCTACGGAGCTAATGACAAATTGGTCTCGGCAGAACATGGCAAAGCGATGGATTCTCGTCTAAAGTCCTTTGGGATTGAGAGTCAGATATATATCTACCCTAATTCTGGGCACGAATTGGGCTACGACAAGGATTATACCCAAAAGGTTAATGAGACAATCAGCAACTACTGCAAAAAGTATTTTAAGTAGATTTATCAACAAATAGAAAAGTCCGAAAGTATCACCAACGCTTTCGGACTTTTTATGTTTACTAGAATACTTACACTTTTGGAATCTGAATTCCAGATTAAAATGGCTTAGAATCCACACACTTCATATTACGCTCCAACTGAGCCACTGAACTTGCTCCAACAAGCACCGAAGTTACGCCCTTCTGAGCCAGCACCCACGCCAACGACATCTGGGCAAGGCTCTCTCCTCGCTCGGCAGCCTTTGCGTTGAGCTGAAGCAGATTCTCCCGAAGTTCAGGCGTCAGGCGATCTGAAGTGAGGCTCGACTCACGCGACATACGCGATCCTGCGGGGATCTCCTTCAAATACTTATCGGTCAGCAAACCTTGCGCAAGTGGTGAGAACGAAATGAATCCGATACCATTCTCTGCGCAATAATCTAAGATTCCCTCCTCTTGTGGTGCGCGGTCCAAAAGATTCAGACGACCTTGATATATCAGCAATGGCACATCTCGCTCCTTGAGATACTTATCGGCAAACTTCAACGCCTCCAAAGGCCAACGCGAGATACCCACATACAGAGCCTTACCCGCACGCACAATATCAACCAACGCCTGCAAGGTCTCCTCCAACGGAGTCTCAGGATCGTAACGATGGCTATAAAAGAGATCCACATAATCCAGATTCATACGCTTAAGGCTCTGATCGAGACTTGCCATCAGATATTTGCGAGATCCCCAATTGCCATAAGGTCCCTCCCACATATCATATCCCGCCTTAGACGAGATAAACAACTCATCACGATAAGGCTTGAAGTCATCCTGCATCAAACGTCCCATGGTCTCCTCGGCTGTACCATAAGGAGGTCCATAGTTGTTAGCAAGATCAAAATGGGTGATACCATGATCGAAGGCATAATGAGTGATTGCTCGGCTACGCTCGTAGGGATCTACCCCACCGAAGTTATGCCAAAATCCGAGACTTATCTTAGGCAACAAAACTCCACTCTTACCGCAACGCTGATACATCCGATCGAAATCATCGTAGCGGTGAGCATCTGCCACATATCGCTCTTTAAGATTCATAGTTTTAAGGTTTATTTGTTTAACACTCTTGTCATCGAGAAAGGGTAGATATTGATCCGCAGGGTTAAAACATGCTACTGGATTCAAACCAACAAAAGCCTGTAGTATTTCAGATCCAGCAACATTCTGCCCATGATTAATAAACAACTCTATCGCCAGATACAAAGTTAACCATAATTTGAAAAAATCCAATATTTAACACAATCTCGGAACTTAGGAATAGAGGTTGCTTGATAAAAAATGACTTCTTTTCCTCCATCCCTTGTCGCCGATTCGATTTTAACCTTTTTCGCTGTTATTTCATTACACTAATTTAAATACAGATTAACCATATGATCAATTTATATACTCTACTATGAAACCTAAAAGTAAAAATAGGCTGATAAAAAAATGGGTTGCTAATAATATAACAGAATTATTCAAGTAATGAAAATAGTGATCTCAATTATTAGTGTGTGATTTTATATGATATAGGTCAGGTCATGGATTAAATGTCTATGCGCATATTATTTATCGTTACGTCAGATCTATCTAAACACACATAAAAACAACAAACCTGCCCAGCAATTACTTGCCAGACAGGTTTTACTGCTTATACTTTACTTACTTATCCTTACTCGGCAACGATCACATAACGCAGCGCGCGACCGTTAGGATATACTCCATCTATGGTTGTAACCTTCTCGTTGATACGCTGGAAATCTGAGGTCGAAAGAACGGGGCGATCGTTGATATAAGTGATCACAAAACCCTCTTTGACACCTGAACGAGCCAGCAAACCATCGCGCTTAATGCTCACTACCTGCACACCACCGCGAATCTCCAACTTCTCACACATCTGACGCCCCACGTCCTGGAACTTACCGCCCAAAGACTCCGAGAGAGAGGTTGTATCCTTGGTTATAGGCTCACTCTTGCCCACACGATTCTTAAGTGTTACCTCAACCTTCTTATCTGAATCATTACGCTTATATGAGATAGTCACCTTATCGCCCGGACGCTTCTGAGCAATCTTCTCCGTAAGAATCGAAGCATCGTTGGTCTTCGCGCCATCGATAGCGGTAATAATATCGCCCTTACGCAAACCTGCATCCTCAGCACCACTACCTGCTACAACCTCATTTACATAGAGACCGCCAGCCTTCTTGATACCCAATTCCTCGCCCATCTGCTCAACAAAAGCCTCATCTATTGGACGATAACTTACTCCCAACATGGCACGCTGAGCAACACCATACTCCTTGAGATCCATCACCACCTTGCGCACGATAGTCTCAGGCACGGCAAACGAATAGCCAATATAACTACCAGTCGAAGACTTGATGACGGTATTGATACCCACCAACTCGCCACGAGTATTTACCAACGCACCGCCTGAATTACCAGGGTTAACCGCTGCATCGGTCTGGATAAACGACTCCACAGGGAAATCCTCATCGATAACACCCAAATGACGAGCCTTAGCACTTACGATACCTGCTGTAATGGTAGATTGCAGATTAAACGGAGAGCCGATAGCCAATACCCACTCACCCAAACGCAAATCATCCGAATTACCAAACTTGAGCGTAGGCAGATCATCGCCATCGATCTTAATCAATGCCACATCTGTTGTGGGATCTGTACCGATGAGCTTGGCATCGAACGTACGTCCATCGTTGAGCTTAACCTTGAGCTTGGTAGCCTCATCTATAACGTGATTATTGGTCACGATATAGCCATCGGGCGAAATGATCACACCCGAGCCGCCAGCTTTTTGCTCACGAGTTTGAGGCTGACCGTAGCCACCACCGTATGGGATACCGAAGAACTCGTACAATTGATCATATCCACGTGAACGACTACCATACTGAACCTCGCGTATAGACTCGATATTGACTACCGCCTTCACAGCATTCTCGGCAGCGTATGTCAAATCGGGATACTGCTCTGCCTGATATGCCGCAAAGTGATTGCCTGCCTGAGGGGTATTATCCTCCCACGAAACACTTTCGGCTTTGGATGCGAATTCACTCCAATTATTATTTGCAAAATATCTATCAACACCAATTGCAGCAAAACCACCTGCCACAGCAGAGAGAGCTACTGCTCCAAAAAATAAAAATGCCATCCTTTTCATACAATAAAATTTTTTGTAAAACATTTATAATTCAAAATTAGGCAATTTTCCTCATAGGCAAAAATTAAAATTCATTTTTCTTATTCTATAACGAAGTCAAAGCCGATATTATTATAATTTTCAGCAAAAAATATACAACTTAATCAACCTTTCGACCAACAAACCGAGCATAAGAAACGGATTTATAATAAATAATCGTATATTTGCAAAACAAGAATCATCTAAACCTATTAGAAATGAAAACTTTATTGACTTTTTTTACTCTATTTCTCACTTGTTCCGTAGTGGCGCAAGATCTTCATCAGGCACACAGCGCAAACGATTTCCTAAATAGCATAGGCGTAAATTCGGCTATTTATAGGCGAGCCGAGAGCGTGGATCGTACTATCGAATGTATTAATTACTTGGGAGCACGTTGGATTAGAACCGACGAAAGTTGGCATACCGATGAACAGGTAGAGCACATCAAGCGTCTGCACAATGCCACAGGAGTAAAGATCAGCACAAGCCTCGGTAGTGGCGGAAGTAACATCGAACAACTAATCGTGGGATCGAAGCGTATTGCAGAATTGGGCGTTTTGCTTGCCATAGAGGGCAACAACGAGCCTAACAATTGGGGCATAACTTATAAGGAAGAAAAAGGCGGTAGAGACGGCAGTTGGGTTGCCGTAGCACGTCTGCACCGAGATCTATACAATGCGGTAAAATCCGATCCTACGTTAAAGAGTTATCCCGTATGGGCAACCACCGAGACAGGAGCTATGGTTGACAATGTTGGCATGCAGTATATCGAAGTACCGAAGGATGATATGGCTGTTAAGGAGGAGTTTCGTGGGGTGCGCTTTGCCGATGTAGCAAACTGTCACAACTATTTCATTCACCCCTCATGGGCTCCACCACAGAATAATCAGACATGGTTATCTGCCAATCCTACAAGTGCCGCCAAAGGCGATCACCTCTATGGTAATTACGGCTCGACATGGCTGAAAAAACATAAGGGCTACACCGAAGAACAATTGATTAAAATCCCTCGCGTAACGACCGAGACGGGTGCAACCATTTCGGGTGCGCTGACCGAGGATATGCAAGGAAAGATGTATCTTTCATGTTATCTGTCGCAATTCGCTCAAGGCTGGAGCCACACCGCCATGTATATCATGCGCGACCGTTCGGATGAAGCGGGCAATCAGAGTTTCGGATTTTTTGACAAGGATTATCGTCCTCGCAAAGCTGCGCATTATCTGCACAACATGACCACGATACTTGCCGATAAATCTTCACCCAAGCGACTCAAGCCACTAAACTACACGATAGAGGGGCAAACTGACGTGGTACATGATCTTCTTTTACAGAAGAGCGATGGCAGCTATATGTTGATTGTTTGGGGAGAGTATTATGCCAACGGCAAACAAGAGGTTGTGCTACAACTCAAACGCAAGTACAACATCAAAGCCTACAATCCAATTTTAGGCACCAACCCTCTATGCGAAGGCAAGATGGACAACATTCTATTGGAGGTTACCGATTATCCGCACATTATTGAGATTAAATAAAGAAAAAGCCTACCTGAACTTGCAAGTCAGATAGGCTTTTTCTTATAGCGGGGGGGGTACAGGATTTTTACAACCCAAACTCCTTCTTGATCATATCAACAGCATCCAAACGCTCCCAGCCGAAGAACTCGATCTCACGCTCAACCTCTACGCCATTCTCCCAAACCTTCTCGACCTTGGTGTAAGGGCGATTACCGAAGTGACCGTAAGAAGCCGTAGCCTCAAAAATAGGATTCTTCAAACCAAAACGCTCTACGATAGCTGCAGGACGCAGATCAAAGAGCTTCTCGATCTTGCGAGCGATCTCGCCATCGGTCATACCCTCCAACTGAGCAGGACGCTTCGAAGAGTAAGTATCTACATATACCGACAATGGCTGCGCAATACCGATAGCATAGCTGAGCTGTACCAATACCTCATCTGCGACACCTGCCGCAACCATATTCTTAGCGATATGGCGAGCCGCATAGGCTGCCGAACGATCCACCTTAGAAGAATCCTTACCTGAGAATGCGCCGCCACCATGTGCTCCACGACCGCCGTAGGTATCAACGATGATTTTTCGACCTGTCAAGCCAGTATCGCCATGAGGACCACCGATAACAAACTTACCTGTAGGGTTAACATGTAGGATGTAATCATCTCCGATCAGATCTGCCAAACGGTCATTAGCACGCTCCAAGCGAGCCTTTACGCGTGGAATCAAGATCTCACGAACATCCTTGCGGATAAGCTCCTGCATCATCTTCTCAGCCTCTTTCTCCGAACGCTCGGCGGTAGGCAAAACGAACTCATCGTGCTGAGTCGAAACCACGATAGTGTGAACTCGCAATGGCTTACCACTCTGCTCATCATACTCCATAGTCACCTGACTCTTAGAGTCGGGACGCAGATATGTCATCACCTCACCCTCGCGGCGGATAACTGCCAACTCCTTGAGGATAACGTGCGAGAGGATAAGTGTTGCAGGCATATACTCGCGAGTCTCGTTACAAGCGTAACCAAACATGATACCCTGATCGCCAGCACCCTGCTCCTCTGCCTGCTCACGAACAACGCCCTGATTGATATCTGACGACTGCTCATGGATTGCCGAGAGGATACCGCACGATGCAGCATCAAACTGATACTCGCTTTTGTTATAACCAATCTTGTCGATCACGCGGCGTGCTACACTCTGGATATCGACATAAGCCTCCGAGCGCACCTCGCCAGCAACAACCACCAAACCTGTCGTACAGAGTGTCTCGCAAGCCACTTTAGACTGAGAGTCGTGACGTAAAAATTCATCAAGAATTGCATCCGAAATCTGATCCGAAACCTTATCTGGATGTCCCTCAGAAACAGACTCCGATGTAAATAAAAAAGCCATACTTTAAAAGTTTTATTAGATTTAAACATTTAACGTATGGAAGTTTGACTGTCGTATAACTTAAATTGCCTGGTTTAGCATTTTTTTCGTGGTTGCAAGCAGTCCAAATCCTTCCACATCATTTTTGGGGGCAAAGGTAATACATTTTTTATAATTGCAAAAGATAGCCACGCAGAGCAGCAATAAATTAAGATTATTTTAATATCTTTGCTTTAGAATCCGTTTTGAATAACCCTTAAAACCTTCAACTTATGGCACAACGTCTGCTAATTTTCGTGGCGGCACTGATTTTTGCTTTTCCCGCCAATGCCCAGAAATTTGATTTACATCGTGGTATAAACATCAGCCATTGGCTCTCGCAATCCAGCGACAGAGGCGATGTCAGAGCCAAGAAATTCACTCGTGAAGATGTCAAATTCATCGCCGAGCAGGGCTTTGACCACATCCGCATTCCTATCGATGAGGAGCAGATGTTTGACGAGCAGCTTAATCCAGAGGAGGAGGCGTTTACCCTGCTGCACAACGCATTGGCATGGTGCAAGGAGTTTAAATTAAGAGCAGTGGTCGATCTGCACATTCTTCGCACACACCACTTCAACGCTTCCGAGAAACCTCTTTTCACCCAACCTCAGGCACAAGAGCAGTTCTACGATTGCTGGCGCAAGATATCAGCCGAGTTAAAAGGTTATCCTCACTCGATGGTTGCATACGAGTTGATGAATGAGCCTGTAGCAGATGATCCTAAGGTGTGGAACCAGATTGTAAATAACTGCTTGAAGGTGGTCAGAGAGCTTGAGCCAAAGCGAAAAATCATAATCGGAGCTAATCGTTGGCAATCGTTCGATATGGTTAAAGAGCTGGAAGTTCCCGCCAAGGATAAAAATATAATCATCAGCTTCCACTTCTACAATCCATTCCCATTAACCCATTTCCGAGCTTCGTGGACCGACCAAAAGGATAATCCACTACATGTGACCTACCCAGGTGTGATGGCAGATAAGGAGGCTGCCGAGAAACTCCCAAAAGCCTTGAAGGATAAATTTGGATGGTTGGCAAGCGATGGCGGATATAACGATATTTCGACTCTGGAGCAACAGATCAAACAAGCCTACGATGCCGCAATGAGGATGGGCAAACCACTATATTTAGGAGAGTTCGGCGCAATACATGGAGCCGATGAGCCATCCCGAATCAGATGGTACCGAGACATTGTTTCAATTTGCGAAAAATATGGAATTGGCTACACGGCATGGGACTATAAGGGTGGCTTCGGCATAATTAGAGGAGGAAAAATCCAACACGAAATGATAAAGGCTCTGACAGGGAAATGATACCTCTGAATTTTCCTTAACATGGTCTAAAATAATAGAGCGATCCAACGCGGATCGCTCTATTATTATAAAGTATTATACCGTAGCCTTTGACTCTACCTCGACTTGGGCACCTAATTTCTTGAACATGCCCTGAAGTACTGCGCCAGGACCAAGCTCCACGAATGAATCTACGCCATCGGCAACCATCTCGCGCATAATCTGGGTCCAGCGCACGGGAGCCGTAAGCTGCGCAATCAAATTCTGCTTGATCTGCTCTGGATCGCTCTGTGGCTTAGCATCCACATTCTGGTATATTGGACATTTAGGAGTATGGAATTCAACCTCGGCGATAGCCTGCTCCAACTCCTCACGAGCAGCCTCCATAAGTGGAGAGTGGAACGCTCCGCCCACAGGCAAACGCAATGCACGGCGAGCACCTGCAGCCTTGAGCTTCTCGCAAGCAGCATCAACCGACTCACTCGCACCAGAGATTACCAACTGACCTGGGCAATTATAATTAGCAGCAACAACCACACCCTCAGTCTGGTCACAAATCTGCTCAACCACCTCATCCTCCAATGCAAGTATCGCCGCCATAGCACCCGGCTGCGCCTCGCAACACTTCTGCATAGCCATGGCACGCTTTGCTACCAAACGCAAACCATCCTCAAAAGACAAAGCTCCAGCAACGACCAATGCTGAGAACTCACCGAGCGAATGACCTGCCACCGCCTGAGGCTCTACACCCAAAACCTCCGCCAAAATAACAGAGTGAAGGAATACTGCAGGCTGAGTAACTTTGGTCTGCTTAAGCTCCTCGGCACTACCCTCGAACATGATATCTGTGATAGAGAATCCGAGAATCTCGTTTGCCTTATCAAAAAGAGCCTTCGCACGCTCACTATTTTCATACAGGTCTTTTCCCATTCCTGTGAACTGGGATCCCTGACCAGGGAAAACATATGCTTTTTTCATCTTTCCTATTGTTTTAGAGTCCGCGACAAACTCGTTTTTATTTCTGATTGGTTTCCGCACGCAAAGGTATTACCAATAAGTCAATTTTCCAAAATTCTGCTTTCTCTAAATTATTCCCATAACGCACAATTATAGCTCAATCGGCATCAACAACCCTCCATTACTTTATTTGGAGTGTAAAATTCCGAGACAATATGTAAATATTATATAGTCTGCAGTTCAGAAGTCTAATTTTTACAAAATTTGTTAAAATAATTTAAAAATTTATTGACTTTTTAATTTAATTTCGTTATTTTTGCAGAAAAAGCAGACAATAAACCTTATAAATACATTACCACTATGTCATCGCTTGCACAATTTTTCAACATCGAGCCTGATAAGAATCTGAAAGGTATTACTCACAAAAATAATGTCATCAAGCGTAACATTATAGCCTACATGGCTGTAAACGGCGAATGCACTCTCTCGGAGCTAACCAAAGAGTTGCACATCAGCGTACCGACAATCACCAAACTTGTTCAGGAGTTGATCGAGGATAATATCGTCAACGATTTGGGTAAGGTGGAGACCCCAGGAGGAAGACGCCCAAACGTCTTCGGATTGGCTAATTCGGCGATTTATTTTGCTGGAGTCAACATCGCTCGTGACAACATGACATTTGTCATTACCGACCTTCAGAACAACATCATCAAGGAGGTTATCGACACATCATTTGAGTTGCAGAACCGCCCACAATGTCTGGAGAAGATATGTTCTAACATCGAAAACTTCATCAACGAATGTGGTGTTGACCGTGGCAAGATTCTTGGCTTGGGTGTATCTATCGTAGGTCGAGTAAATCCCGAGGCGGGACGTAGCTACGCCTACTTCACATCAAGCGATGAGTCGCTCCGCGATATTATTCAGGAGAGAGTCGGCATCAGAGTATTGCTCGAGAATGACACTCGTGCAAGATGCTACGCCGAGTATAATTGTGGCAAATCAAAGGGCGAGAGTGATGTGATTTATCTGCATTTGGGTCGTGGTGTGGCTATCGGCATCGTGATTGACGGCAAGCTATATTATGGTAAAAATGGCTTTGCGGGCGAGTTCGGACATATCCCATTCTTCGACAACGAGAAGATCTGCGCCTGTGGTAAGAAGGGCTGTTTGGAGACCGAGGTTTCGGGTATCGCCATAGAGGAGAAACTCATTACGCTTATCAAGAGTGGCGTGAACACAATCCTGCGCGAGAAGTACGATCGTGGTGAGCAGATCCATATCAACGACATCATAGCTGCGGCACAGAACGATGACAACCTCTCCATTGAGCTTATCGAGGAGGTAGGCGAGAAGTTGGGCAAGGCTGTGGCATTCCTTATCAACACGTTTAATCCTGAGACCGTAATCGTAGGTGGTAATCTGGCTATGGCAGGTGATTATATCATGTTGCCACTCAAATCATCGACCAACAAGTACTCGCTCAACTTGGTATATAAGGATACCAAATTCCGCCAGTCGAAGATGACCGAGAGTGCCAACGCATGGGGTGTAGCGATGCTTATACACAACAAGATCATAGGATTGTAACCCCCACGATGGGTATGAACATAGAAGGGAAAATTTGCTCTCTGAGAGCCCTTGAGCCAGAAGATCTGGAGCTCATGTATGGCTGGGAGAACGACACGCAAGTATGGCGAGTAAGCGGGACTATTGCCCCGTTTTCTCGCCATGTGCTTTCTCGACTTATTGAGGAGCAGCAATTTGACATATATGCTACGCGTCAGATGCGTCTGGTCATCGAGCATAATGGGCAGGCGGTGGGTGCGGTGGATATCTTCGAGTTTGATCCGCACAACAAGCGCGCAGGCGTGGGGATAATTGTCGATTCTGGACATCGTGCGCAAGGCTTAGGCTTTGATGCTCTCATGGCGTTGGAGCAGTATGCCCGACAGATACTCCATCTGCATCAGCTATGGTGTTCGGTAACGGCTGACAACGAGGCAAGTCAGCGTCTTTTTGCCAAAGCTGAATATACAGAATGTGGTCGCCGCCGAGAGTGGATACTCACCCCTGAGGGGGCTTTGGATGAGATTCTGATGCAAAAGATATTATAGGACCAACAGGGCAATTCAAAATTCACCCGTAACGGGTGTTTTATTAATGGTAGCGAATTTCGCTAAAGGATATTACTGATATAAGGTTTCTTGGCACGTCACTCCACCGAGTGTATGCGAGGATTGGAGTCTCTATACTTAATTTATAGCACAAGGGAAGTTTCCATCTCCTATCGTAGCACAGGTTTTCTTTAGCTTTTAACATTCGTTTATGCTACTTTTTAGCGCTACCCCTCAGCCCTCTCTTCGCCAATGCTTCTGTCGAGATTGGGGCTGACGCACAAATATAATCTTTTGATTCGCTCACGAAACAAAAATATTCTTTATTAAAAATATTGTTCTAAAAATTTGGTTTATAAAATAAACTACTTTATATTTGTACCAGAGAAAGGTTTAGTTCGGGCAACCCCGACACCCCACTCGACAAATTACAATTAACTTTTAACACTCAAAACTATGCAAGAAAACAAATTAACCGAGGCTCAGAGTTTAGAACTCATTACCTCAATGATCAACGACTCACGCACGCGCTTGGCGCGCAATTCGGGGACTCCATTTCTAATTTGGGGTTATACAACGGTCATCGTATCACTACTTGTCTATTTTATGACTTCCTACAAGCTACAAAACGCAGCACCCCATGAGTGGTATGTACCAGCATGGCTGTGGCTCGCAATCCCCATTGTAGGTTGGATCGGCATGCTAATTTTTGGCAAGCACAAGCAACAGGGAGCGCAAAATCTGATCGATCGCGTAATATCGATCATTTGGACAGTGTTAGGCATTTCATTCCTTTGGATTATGGTTGTAGGTGTTTTCTACCACACACCGATCTTATTCCTCACAATCATAATGTGTGGAATAGGCACCACAATGACAGGATACATCATCCGCAACAAGGCGACCAAGATATGTGGTATCGTAGCCATGGTCTCTTCTATACTATTCCCAATTAGTCGTTGGTTGATGGTACGTTTTATTGAATTACACGACAACATAACTCGCGCAGAGTGGATAAATTGCGAAACACTTCTTTTTGCTGCCATTTTCCTATTTATGATGGTGATTCCAGGACATATTCTTAACCACAAGTACAACAATAAATAATCTACCGACCATGAATAATACAAATTCAGCAGAGCAAAAGCTCAACCTTATAACAGAAATGATCAACGACTCACGCACGCGTTTGGCTCGCAATTCGGGGACTCCATTTCTGATTTGGGGTTACACTATCGTTGCGATGTATGTAGCATCCGTTATCGCTATTTTCATCACAAAAGGAGAACCAACAGGAGTATTATTACACGGTATTTTCCCGCTATGCGCTCCTATCATCGCACTGATAATTATGAAATTTCGCAAAAAAGAGGATAAAGCCACTCAAAGCAATAGCCCAGCAATCAAAAGTCTCTGGCTAATTGTGGGAATAGCATGCTGTTTGATCATGCTCGTGTCGGCAAATCACTTTATCATCACACTACTCATATCTATTGGTGCGATTGCGACAGGTTTGATTATGAAACAAAAGGAGTTTAAGGTATGTGGTATTATCGGCATGGTAATGTCGGTGATGATTCCATTCATCCAATTTTACGTTCAACCACGCCTTATCACCCTTTCAGAATACACCGTGCCTGCAGATAGAGGATTTATCTCAATATCAGATTTCGGTATCTTCATAACATTATGCTATACGATAGTGATTCTGATAGTCGGTACAACCTTGATTATCCCCGGGCATATGCTGAACAAAAAGTGTAACAATTAAAGAGAATTAATTTGTTCAAGGAACTAAATCCGTTGCTTCACTCAGAGCTAAGATTGGCTGTTATGTCGATCCTGCTGAGTGTCGAGAGTGCAGATTTTGTCTATCTGAAGGAGCTGACTGGTGCAACGGCTGGTAATCTGAGCGTACAGATCGACAAACTGCAAAAGGCGGGATACATCAGCGTAGAGAAGGGTTTTAAAGGCAAGATGCCACGCACCACTTGCTCTATAACACAAGAGGGAGTTGCCGCCTTCGAAGAGTATGTAGAGGCTATAAAAAGTTATATCATTAAATAAAAAAACGATGGGTGAATCATTAATCATTGAATTCACCCATCGTTTTTTCGCTAAATTATCGCCACACAATCTGCGCACCCATCTTAGGCCACGAATTATAGAAATTCTCGATATAAGCCTTCTCCTCTTCGCTACACCCTACCATGAGTTTCATTTCGGCATCGCCACGATCCAGATCCACCGTACAAATCACGGCATCCAAACCTCGCTCCACGTCCGAGCCAAGCCACACATCCACTCCCTCGCCATCGTTGGATGATGTACCTTCCAAATAACCATAATCCAACTGATAGACAATCTCACTAAAACGAGGATGACGTGATCCTTTGGGGCGATCGATCACTATTTTCTTCGAAGTGAGCAATTCATCAAGTCGTTGCCAAAAGAGATTATCACAAGCCATAACAATCAATATAAATTTCAACAAAAATAGCATTATTAGATGAATTTTGCTAATTTTGTAGAGGAAGAAAAACTGAAATATATGAAATACCTAAAACTACTTATCGCCACGCTATCAATCATCTTTTCGGCAAATGCCTTTTGCCAGACCTCGCAACAGATAAGCGTCCCCAAAGATGTAGAAAAGTGGATCACATCGACCTTCGCCAAAGGCAAACTTCCACCATTCTCATTTGTCTATGGCGATCAAAATTCTAAGGATTTTATCCGCCGCTGGCGACACTCAATCCAGAAGGTTGAGAGCCAGAGCGAGGATGTTGTAAAATACATCGTCACATATTCCGAGCCTAAGGGTGGATTGAAGGTGGATTGTCATATCGAGGGTTTCAAAGATGACAATGCCGCAGAGTGGCTTCTCTACTTTAGCAATACGGCGAAGGAGAACAGCCAGCAAATCAAGCAGGTGAAGGTCATAGACTACACACTAAAGAGCCAAAGCGAAGAGCCCTTCGAAGTGCTGAATCCCGATGGTAACAGCCATAGTCGCACCGATTTTCACCCTCGCATCTACCCCATCACCGCAGAAAAACCACTCCACAAGGAGCCTGCAAATGGTAGATCATCTGACACTTCGGCATTCCCATTCTTTAACCTCATATCGCCCGATGGCAACGGCATAGTAGCCGCCATTGGCTGGACAGGCACATGGGAAGCAGACTTTACTGTTTCGGCAGCCAAGCAAGTGAGATTCACTTCGGGCATGAAGAATATGGATCTGCACCTGCTACCCAACGAGTCTATCCGCACACCTCGCATCGCCATACTCTTTTGGCAGGGCGAGGATTATATGATTGGTCAAAACTCATTCCGCCGCTTTATCAAAGATCATCACACGCATAAGGTAGATGATAAGTTTGGACACACGCCACTTTGTGGAGGTTTCGATTGGGGTGATCCTGCGCCATGTAATGAGTACGGTTGCTTGACCGAAGAATTGGCTGTAGTATTGGTTAAACGATACAAGATGTTCGGCATCCTGCCCGAAGTTTTCTGGTTAGACGCAGGTTGGTACGAAGGCTCAGGCGGAGTAAATGGCACATGGTGGAACACCGTAGGAAACTGGAAGGTTGACAAGGAGCGTTTCCCTCGAGGTCTAAAGCCAATAGCAGAGGCTGCGCATCGTGTAGGCTCGAAATTTATGGTTTGGTTTGAGCCTGAGCGCGTATATCAAGGTACGATAATGGAGCGCGAGCATCCGCAGTGGCTCTTGCGCGATGGTAGCGCGAACTCGCTTTTCGATTTAGGAAATGCTGAAGCCAACGAGTGGTTGTGCAAATACATAGGTGATTTCATAGAGCAAAACGGCATAGATTACTATCGTCAGGATTTCAATATGGCAGCTGCTCACTATTGGGCGAAGTACGATGAGCCTAAGCGTATAGGCATGAAGGAGATACGCTATGTGGAGGGGTTATATAAGTATTGGGACTACCTGCTGGAGCGATTCCCTCAGATGATAATCGACAACTGCGCTTCGGGAGGCAGACGCATCGACTTGGAGACTACATCGCGCAGCATACCGCTTTGGCGCACCGACTACCAATACGGAGAGCCTAACGGATATCAATGCCACACCTACGGACTCAACTTCTTCCTGCCATATCACGGCACAGGTTTGTATGGTGCAGACTCGTACAACTTCCTTTCGAGCATGAGCAGCGCAACGGTAATGAATTGGGAGCTGCTGAGTCAGCGCAACTCAATCCCCGAGATGCAAAAAGTGATAGCAAAATTCAAGCAGATACGCCCCTACTATTTGGAGGATTACTATCCGCTGATGGGCATTACGGAGAATACGGGAGAAGATGTATGGCTTGCATATCAGCTCCACCGCCAGACGGATGATACGGGTATCATCATCGCCTTCCGCCGTGCTGCCAACACTCAGGAGAGCATCGAAGTAAGCCTTAGAGCCATCGACAACGAGAAAAATTATACGCTCACAAGCTACACCGATGGCACGACAAGGACTCTAAGTGGTGCAGAACTAAAGAAGGCTCTGAAGATAGAGCTTAAGTCTCCTCGCAGCGCAACGCTGATAGAATATGCACCTGCCAAATAATAGAGAGGGGTTGTCCAACAAAATTTTGAAGGACAACCCCTTTGCTTTGAAGTTGCATAACAGGACTTAGAACATATAAGAGGCTCCGATGTAGAGGTTACGGTTGTTGATTTTGTTGTCGCCCTGCGAAATGTTCAACAATCCCCAATCATAACCGATAAAGATTCGATAGTGATCAAACATCTGTACTCCGCCACGAAGTCCCAATCCGAAATCAAAACGCTTTAGGCTATCATCGCTGAAGGTGTCGGGTTTAGAACTTTGATCACCCACACTCAACTTATTAGTGCCAAACAATCCTACACCAATGTAAGGTCCAAACGAACCGAAGATTCCGACCTTGCCACTACCAAACATGTAGCGATAACCGATATGGATCGGCAGTTCGAGATAATAGGGACGCACAATGTTCTTGACCGCTACGCCATCATCCTCACCCTTGACCTTAGCACCTTTCGAACTGAGCAAAAGCTCGGCATCGAAATAGAATCCATCATAGATAAACGGTGCATCCATCTCCATACGGAATCCCGCATTGAATCCGATTCTGGAGTCGGGACTATACTCCACGCCACCAATCTCTATGGCATAGTTACTAACATTCATGGCACCCGTAATGCCATAGCGCAAACTCTGAGCCGACACCGCGGCAGAGACCATAAGCGCAACCGAAAATAGAGGTAAAAACTTTTTCATACTCTTCTTTGTTTTAATAAACACTCACCGCGAAGAGATACAAAAAATATGCGAGAGCCGAAATTCAGCCCTCGCAATATCAAAAAAATCAATTCTACCCTTTAAAACATCAAAGCTGTACCGATGTAGAAATTTGTCACTTTGGTCTTAATGCCATCGGCAACGCCCTTCTCGGTCTTAGACAAATTCAGCAGGCTATGCTCAAAACCGAGATAGAACTGCCACTTATCCCACATCTCGACTCCGACCTTGTAGTTTAAACCAAAATCAAAACGCTGCAAACGCTTACCAAAGACATCGGTCTTGAGTTTAGAGCCATCGACCTTGGTTACATCCTTACCCAAGATACCCAATCCGAAATATGGGCCCAAGCTACCAATTATGGCAAAACTATCGGCAACAGAGTAACGATAACCGAAATTAACAGGCAACTGCAGATATCCCAGATTTGAATGGCTATCGGCATAGCTACCACCCTTCAGATTATAGAGCAAAGAGCCCTCAGCATAGAAACCATCCATAATGTATGTCGAGAGATCCATCTCAGCCTTAACTCCTGCCTGAAATCCGATATAACTGTCAGAAGATACTCCTACGCCACCAGCCTTTGCTCGCTCCCAAGAAAAGTTAATACCTCCTGTAACACCATAACGCAGATCCTGAGCCGAAACTCCAATTGTAGCCATCACAGCTACTATAGCAACAATAATTCGCTTCATATTTTCTCTTGTTTTATTGAATTCTTCTACAAAAATAGCATAATTTCGTTTAGTTGCAAAATCGTGGAATCAATTTTAGACAAACTATACACTTTATTTCGCAAATTAACCATTTAATTCGTATCTTTGCTCTCTGTAAAAACAATTTGATAATGACACGCATAATCTCTCCTTCGATGCTCTCTGCCGACTTCGGCAATTTGGAGCGTGATACCAAGATGATTGATCGTAGTGCTGCCCAATGGGTGCATATTGATGTTATGGATGGAGTTTTTGTCCCAAACATCTCGTTTGGATTCCCCGTGATGAAGCCCATTCGTAAAGCTACAGACAAAACTTTGGATGTCCATCTGATGATTATCCAACCAGAAAACTATGTCGAAAAATTCGTGAAGGCTGGTGCCGATTGGGTGACATTCCACGTTGAAGCCACACAAGATTCATTAGGTTGCATCGCTAAGATCAAAAGCGCGGGAGCCAAGGCTGGAATCTCGATCAAGCCCAAAACAGAAGTCTGTGCTTTAGAGGGTTTGTTGGATAAGGTTGATATGGTGTTGGTGATGAGCGTTGAGCCAGGATTCGGTGGACAGTCGTTCATTCCATCGGCATTGGATAAGATACGAGAGTTGGATCGAATCCGCAAAGAGCAGGGTTTGGATTTCTTGATTCAGGTCGATGGAGGTATCTCGGCAGCAAATGCAGGCGAGGTATTCGAAGCGGGAGCCGATGTATTGGTTGCTGGCAGCGCAGTATTTGGAGCCGAGAATCCAGAGCAGGAGATTATTAAAATACTTGAAGCATAGAGATACTTAAAGTATGATTTCACTTGATAATTTGACGGTAAGCTACGGAGGGTGGACACTCTTTGACGGCATATCGTTTATGATTAACGAGAAGGACCGCATCGGATTGGTCGGTAAGAACGGAGCAGGCAAAACCACCCTGCTGCGCATCATTACGGGTGAGCAGGAGCCCAGCGAAGGTGCCGTAACGCTTAACGGCGAATGTAGCATCGGCTATCTACCCCAGCAGATGCGCGTTGCCGACACCACCACGCTGAAAGCCGAGACCGAAAAGGCTTTTGAGGAGGTGTTACGTCTTGAGGCACAGATCGCTCAGGTTACCACCGAGATAGCGGAGCGCACGGATTACGAATCGGAGGAGTATTCGGCACTCATACATCGCCTCAACGAAGCGCAGGATCGTTATCATATTTTAGGTGGAGATACCCGCGAAGCAGATATCGAAAAGACGTTGCTTGGTCTGGGATTCAAACGAACAGATTTCGATCGCCCCACCAAAGAGTTCTCGGGCGGTTGGCGCATGCGTATCGAGCTTGCCAAATTGTTGCTGCAACGCCCATCCATTTTTCTGCTTGATGAGCCGACAAACCATCTTGATATTGAGAGTATACAATGGCTGGAGGAGTATTTGAAAAATTACAACGGAGCAGTATTACTCATCTCGCACGATAGGGCATTTCTGGATAATGTAACCACTCGTACCATAGAGCTTTCGTTAGGACACATCTACGATTACAAAGTCCCATATTCGAAATTTGTCGAGCTCAGAGCCGAACGCCGAGTACAGCAGATGGCGGCATACGAAAATCAGCAGAAGCTCATCGAGAAGACCGAGGAGTTTATCGAAAAGTTCCGCTACAAGCCCACCAAGAGCAATCAGGTGCAATCGCGCATCAAGCAGCTGGAGCGTCTGGAGCGCATAGAGGTCGATGAAGAGGATCTCTCGCGCCTAAACATCAAGTTCCCACCTGCGCCACGTTCGGGACAAATCGTTGCCGAGATTAAGGATGCAGGAAAGTCCTTTGGCGAGAAGCATATCTTCTCGGGAGCGACATTTACCATCGAAAGAGGTCAGAAGATCGCGCTTGTAGGTCGCAACGGTGAAGGAAAGACCACCATGGCGCGAATGCTGATCGGAGAGTTGGAGTCGACCGAAGGAAGCATAAAGCTCGGCGCAAATGTGAACATTGGATACTACGCCCAAAATCAGGATGATTTGATGGATGGCGACTTCACTGTCTTCGACACGTTGGACAGAGTTGCCGTGGGCGATATCCGCACACGACTGAGAGATATTTTAGGAGCTTTCCTTTTCCGCGGAGAGGATATCGACAAGAAGGTCAAGGTACTTTCGGGCGGTGAGCGATCACGCTTGGCGATGGCTCGTCTGATGCTTGAGCCATACAATCTTTTGGTGCTTGATGAGCCAACCAACCACATGGATATGCGCTCGAAGGATATTTTGAAGAACGCACTGCAAAAGTATGACGGCACGGTGGTAGTAATCTCGCACGATAGAGATTTTCTGGATGGGTTGGTCGATCGCATCTACGAGTGGCGTGATGGTGGAGTGAAGGAGTATTTGGGAGGCATTTACTACTTCCTCGAAAAACGCAAATTGGACTCCCTACAGGAGATCGAGCGTAAGGATGCACCCACCGAGTCTGCACAACCTAAGGCTAACTCTTCGGGCAAACTCTCCTATGAGCAGAAGAAAGAGCAGGAGAAAGTAGCCCGCAAACTGCGCAAGGCTATCGAGAACATCGAAACAGAGCTTGCACAAATCGAGGAGCAGATTGCCGAATATGACTCCAAATTTGCCACCGCTACGGAGTACAACGAAGCAGACTATGCCACATATAACGAGCTGAAAGCCTCGTACGATAGGCAGATGCACGAATGGGAAAAGCTAAATTATGAGTTGGAGTTAACCGAAGATATGTAACCCCAAAGAAAGTAACGCAAAACATCACAACTATGGCAGAAAATATAGTATTTGGAATTCGCCCCGTAGCCGAGGCTATTCAGACGGGCAAACAGATCGAGCGACTCTACATCCGCAAGGGTGCCGAGGGACAACTTATGAGCGAACTTAGGGATTTGGCATTCCGCCATCGCATCCGTATTCAGGAGGTGCCTGTGGAGAAGCTCAACCGCTTGACTAAGCTCAACCATCAAGGCGTAGTGGCTCAGATTGCCCCTATCGAGTATGTGGAGCTAAACGACATTTTGGAGCGAGTGCCCGAAGATGAGACTCCGCTGATTGTTTTGTTCGATGGAGTTACCGATGTCCGCAACTTTGGCGGTATAGCACGTTCGGCAGAGTGCGCTGGAGCGCACGGTCTGATCACTCCGCTAAAGAACTCTGCTCCAGTAAATTCCGAGGCTATGCGCTCTTCGGCAGGAGCTTTGAGTCGTATCCCCGTTTGTCGTGTTGGTTCGATCCGCAATACCCTGAAGGCTCTGCAAGCGGAAGGATTCCAGATCGTTGCCGCTACCGAAAAGAGCCGCAAACTACTCTACGATGCCGATATGCGTAAGCCTACGGTAATTGTAATGGGTGCCGAGGATACTGGTATCTCGAAGGAGGTCTTGAAGCTCTGTGATGAGCAGTTGGCAATTCCGCTGATTGGCTCAATCGAGTCACTCAACGTAGCAGCTGCCGCTGCTATCATGCTCTTCGAGGTGGTTCGCCAGCGCATAGGCGACTAATCAAGAGTCTGCACACGATGCTTAAGATTTATATCCATCCCCGTTTGGGCGAGATTAAAATTAGTGAGACACGCCGCGCAAGGCGTGTTTCGCTTTCTGTGCACCCTTCGGGCAGGATAAGACTCTCCTTTCCGCCATATATATCGCTCAAACGGGCTTTAGCATTTCTGGAGAGTAAGGTTGATTGGGTAGAAGCCACTCTGCTCAAATATAAGGATCGCCCCACTACCCCCAAGCCCACCTTAGACCAGATTGAGCAACTGCGCCACAAGGCAAAGGATTATCTTCCGCAACGATTGGAAGCGCTATCGCGCCTTACGGGACTAAAATATAACAAGGTAACGATTCGTGCTGCCCGCACCAAATGGGGCTCTTGCACCGCACAAAACAACATTTCGCTGAGTCTCTACCTGATGACTCTGCCCAACCATCTTATCGACTATGTCTTGATACATGAGTTGTGTCACACCATACACCATAACCACTCACCCAAATTCCATGCTCTGCTGGATCGGCTACTGGGTGGCAGAGAGAAGATTCTCGCCAAAGAGCTAAGACAATACTCAATTCCGTAATCTATTCGGATATTTTTTTACACTTTTTCATTTTTTCTCGTATCTTTGTTATATCAGACTTTAGAAATTAAAACGATGAACAAAGTTTACGACTTTAATAAACCAACCTCTCGCCGTGGCACACACTGCGTCAAGCACGATGGCATGAAGGAGCCTTTCCTCAGAGAGGATCTTATTCCATTGTGGGTTGCCGATATGGATTTCGAAACGCCCGACTTCATAATCGAGGCGATCAGGCAGAGACTCGACCATCCGATACTCGGTTACACGTTTGAGTATGATGGTTATTGGCAGAGCATACAATCTTGGCTCAAGGCTCGTCACAACTGGGATGTAGAGCGCGAGTGGATGTGCTACATTCCTGGAATTGTGAAGGGTATCGGCATGGTGATAAACCGTCTGACGGAGAAGGACGATAAAATCATAATCCAACCTCCTATCTACCACCCCTTTAGACTCGTTCCTCAGGATAACGAGAGAGAGGTCATTTTCAATCCGCTGAAGTGTGCAGATGGAGTGCATTATGAAATGGATTTTGACCATTTGGAGCAGATTATAGATGACAAATGTAAAGTTTTAATTCTCGCCAATCCTCATAATCCTATCGGAATTTGTTGGTCAAAGGAGACACTTGTGCGCTTGGCTGAGATTGCTCATAAGCACAATCTGATTGTAATCTCGGATGAGATTCACTGCGATATGCCACTTTACGGACATCGACATATCCCATTCGCTACGGTTTCAGACAAGGCGGCAACATGTAGCATCACATTCGGTGCGCCATCGAAGACATTTAATATAGCTGGCGTGGTAAGTTCCTATGCCATAGTACCTAATAAGGAACTTCGGGAGAGGCTTTTCTCATGGCTCAAAGCCAATGAATTTGAGATGGCTACAATTTTTGCTATGGTAGCCACCGAAGCGGCATTTAACAACGGAGAAGATTGGCGCAGACAGATGATCAGCTATGTGGAGCAGAATATAGATTATGTGGATAGCTATATGAAAGCCAACATCCCTCAGGTAAAACTTATCAAACCCGAAGCCTCATATCTGGTGTGGTTGGATTTTACAGCCTTAGGCTTGGAGCATAAGGCTTTGGTGGAGTTCTTGATAAACGAAGCCCATCTGGCGATGAATGACGGAGCCATGTTCGGTAAAGAGGGCGAGCAGCACATGAGAATGAATGTAGGTACACAGCGTGCAACTCTTGAGCAGGCTATGCAAAACCTACGCGAGGCAATAGAGAAATTACAGAACAAATAATAGAGATAAAGATATGGCAACAATTTTCAGATTCCGCATGCTCAGCGATGAGAATGACAATTTTGTGCGAGATTTCGAGATGGAGGAGAACTCAACTCTGCTTCAGATGCACGAATTTATCATCGCCATGTTAAAATACGATCAATGTATGGCATCTTTCTATACCGCAGATGAGCGTTGGGAGCGTGAGCAGGAATACACCTACATGGATATGGGCATGGGTGACGGTGGCTCGGGCACTCCAAAACCGATGGAAGAGGCTGTATTGGCTGATATTCTGCATCACCTGCACGACAGATTAATCTATATCTTCGACCCTTTCACCCAGCGAGCATATTACATCGAGCTAATCGAAGCAAAAGAGCCTCAGAAGGGGATGAGCTACCCACGTCTGCAATTTGCCCACGCTGCCACACCCGACCAATATGATCCTGAGGCGAGCGAGGATAGCGGTTCGATTTTCGATGAGATAATGGGTGAGTTCAACGACTTTGACGGAGACGACAATTACGATGATGAATACTAAGCATCTGGTAGTCATAGCAGGTCCTACGGGATCGGGGAAAACCGATCTCAGCATACGTGTGGCTCAATACTACCACTGCCCTATCATCTCGACCGATTCCCGACAGTTCTATCGTGGCATACCTATCGGCACGGCTCAACCAACCGAAGAGGAGCAGCAAAAGGCTGAACATCATTTTATTGCAGATAGAGAGCTAAAGGATAACTTCAATTGCGGAGCATACGAGGCTGAGGCTCTGAGGCGTTTGGAAGATCTATTCCTCAAACATGATGTAGTGATTGCGGTGGGAGGATCGGGACTATACATCAAAGCCTTGTGCGAGGGTATGGATGATCTGCCAGAAGTAGATCCCTCGCTCAGAGAGGAGCTTAAGCAGAGGTGCTACGCGGAGGGTGTTGACGCTATGGCTGAGGAGTTGAAAAGGTTAGATCCCGACTTTTACGAGATAGTTGACCGCAAGAATCCCGCCCGCGTGGTACGAGCATTGGAGGTGTGCATCTCTACGGGAAAGCCCTACTCCACATTGCGTAGCGGTGAGAAGCACCAAAGAGCGTTCAACATCATCAAAATTGGAGTAACGATGGAGCGCGAAGTGCTTTATGAGAGGATAGACAGAAGAGTCGATCTGATGGTTCAAGCAGGACTTGAGGAAGAAGCCCGCAAAGTATATCCACTAAGGGAGTTAAACGCCCTGCAAACCGTTGGATACAGAGAGTGGTTTGACCATTTTGACGGCAAAATCAGCCGAGAAGAGGCTATTGAGCTGATTAAACGTAACTCGCGCCGATATGCCAAACGACAAATGACTTGGTTCAACCGAGACTCGGAAATAAAGTGGTTTAATCCCGCGGAAACGGAGAAGATTTTGGAATATATAGATTCAAAGATTTGTAGTTTGAAATAATTTTGCTACTTTTGTGGCGTCTAACTTATTTAAGTTAACGGTTGCTCGAATGGTGGAATAGGTAGACACGCCGGACTTAAAATCCTGTGGGCAGTAATGCCCGTACCGGTTCGATTCCGGTTTCGAGTACTGGGAAGGGCTGTTCAACATATTGTTGGACAGCCCCTTTGCTTTGAAATTGTATAACGAGGTGAGGTTTTATAACTCTTAACCCCTAAGAAATTCAGCTAACTTTCTGACCGCACGTCCTCGGTGCGAAATGGCATTTTTCTGCTCGGCAGAGAGTTCTGCAAAGGTCTTGTCGAAGCCTTCGGGGATAAACAATGGATCATAGCCAAAGCCCCCTTCGCCACGCTCCTCAGAAGTGATCTCTCCGCGCACAATACCCTCAAAAAGATACTCCTTACCGCCAAGTATGAGTGCTACGGCAGTACGGAATTGGGCAGCGCGATTCTCTACACCTTCAAGACGCTCAAGCAGAAGTCGTTTATTCGCCTCATCATCATGACCATCAGTGGCATATCGAGCCGAACGCACTCCTGGCTCACCACCCAAAGCATCGACCTCCAAGCCTGTATCATCGGCAAAACAATCACATCCCGTACGCTGGTAGATATAGCGAGCCTTAGCCAAAGCATTACCCTCAAGCGTGGGCTCGTTCTCGGGGATATCCTCCACAACACCACATTGGCGCAAAGTGACCAATTCGAACTCCGTTCCTAAGACCTGTTGCACCTCCTGCAACTTATGAGCATTATTTGTAGCAAAAACGATCTTCATATATTACTTCTTAATTTTATCAATAATCAGAGCCAACGCTCCGTCACCCATCACATTACAAGCCGTTCCGAAGCTATCCATAGCGATATAAAGGGAGATCATCATCGCTTGTTCGGCAGAGCCAAAGCCCAAGAATGAGCTAAGAACACCCAACGCTGCCATAATTGCTCCGCCAGGGACACCAGGAGCTGCAACCATAGTGATACCCAGCATCATGATAAAGCCTGCAAACATACTCAAGTCGTACTCCATACCCTGCATCATCATCAGAGCCAAAGCGCAAGCCACAATCTTGAGCATACTACCCGAAAGGTGGATTGTAGCACACAATGGGATAACAAAGCCCGCAATCTCGCCCCTCACTCCCATCTTGACGGCTTGTGATAGTGTCACGGGGATTGTAGCAGCAGAAGATTGAGTACCCAAAGCAGTAAAATACGCTGGAGCCATGGTCGTCATCATCTTAAATGGATTCTTACGCGAAACCACACCTGCAACCATATAGAGAGTCACAAGCCACAAAATATGAAGCACGAAAATAACTGCAATAATGGCAACAAACAGGCTTACCACGCGCATAACCTCGCCCGAAGCAGCCATATTGTAGAATATGCAGAAGATATAGATAGGCAGAAGCGGAACAACCACCGTACTGATGGTCTTGACAACAATCTCGCGGAACTCAAATGACGCCTGACGCAACACATCGCCTTTGAGATATGCCATGCCCAAGCCAACAATAAAAGCCAAAACCAAAGCTGTCATCACATCCATCAATGGAGGGATCTGAACGCTGAAGTATGGCGTGAGCGAATTACTCTGAGCCGAGAGTGATGATGCTCCCGAAGGATCAATCAAGGATGGAAAGAGGCTTGCGCCCGTAAAATATGAAGCGAAGCCAGCTATAATGGTCGAGCCATACGCCAAAAGTGCCGTCAAAAGCAACATACGACCTGCGCTATTACCCACCTCGGCAATAGAGGGAGCAACCAAACCCACGATCAGAATCGGAATGAAGAATCCCAAAAACTGACTAAACAAATCATTAAACGTAAGCAATCCACGAGATTCAGGTAGGAAACTTCCCAAAGCTATACCCAGCACAATGGCGAGCAGAACTCGCGGCAAAAGACCAAATTTTAAACTCTTCATATCTCAGATCTTATTTTGCAACCTCCAACTGCTCCAAACGAGAATCCATAGCGATTTTGTCGATAATGGTCTTGACCACCACATCCATCTCCGAGCCCTCGGAATAGTCGGCAGGACAGACATGATTTACACGGTTGTCGCGGATCAAGGTATTCATCTCCTTGCGCTTGCCCCTATCTTCGGGATTATAGACCGCGATAGAGTGACCACCAAAATTCTTAACCAGACGCATACATGGGATATCGGTAGTACCATCACCTACATAGATCATACGCTTAAAAGGCACAGGACGGCGATTCTCCTCCATATATTCATTCACTTTTTTGGTATCATATACCGACTCAACTCCCTTATTGATCTTGAAGATAAACTGAGTCTTGTTGGTATAATTGATCGCAACGGCAGGCCAATAGGCTATGCCATCAACATTGTAGAGGAACGAGCAGGCATAGATATGCTTAAACTCGTGTGCGATGGATGTACCTTCGATAATCTCCTTCAGACCCGATGAATTGACATAGTGCAGGAGTTTAAAGCCGCGCTCCTCGGCATAGGCATTCATACGAGCAAACCAACTCTTTACGCCCTCGTAGTATTTGATATTTCTACCCGAAGCCTGAAAAGCCTCACGGCGTAGCGACATGCCCTTACTCTGAGCCTCCTGAATCATACGTGCCATATAGGTCAAGATAGGATCGGCATCCTGCTGCTCTGCCAAATCGTTGGCATCGCTCCAGAACTCTCTGTTGCTCTTACCTACGGCTGGGATAAAATCGTATTCCTGCATATTACCAGGTGCAAGAGTCCCGTCAAAATCATATATCAAAGCTATGGTCTGCATATTATGTAATGTTTCATTTGAGTTAATATTTACAAATATAACGGATTATGATTTAATATCAAAAAATTTCTGGACAACACTCTTTTTGTTTGATGAAAAAGAGGGAAGAACGAGGGAGTTTCATTTTTTATACTTAAATTTGTAAGAATAAAATAAACATTGAACAATGCAGAGCGATATACTTATTTTCGGAGGTGTCATAGTTGGAATTCTTGTGGGATTCCTGATGGCGTATTTTATGCAGGGAGCTAAAATTTCGGCTATAGCCTCAACTCTCGATGAGCGCACCTCGGAACGAGATAAATCCCAAGCCCAAGAGGCAGAATTGACCAAGCAACTCTCCATTTCGCTACAGGAAGTAGCACGCTTGGAGCAAAAGGCTGAATTAGCAGAGAATCTCAGTAAAGAGTGTAACGCCCTGAGAGAACAGATATCAACTGCTCAGAACGAAGTGGCAACCTTGCGCAACGAAAATCTCAACCTCCAACGCCGCGAGAAGGAGAATAATGATCAACGCCGAGAAGATTTTGCCAAGCAGCTCGAGCTAATCAAGGAGAAGCTCCAAAAGGAGACCTATGAGTTGCTGGAGAATAAAACCAAAAGTCTGAATCAGGCTAACTCAGACTCGATTGATGCACTGCTCAAGCCATATCAGGAGAGCCTCAAGCAGATGAAGGAGGCGATAGACTCAACGCGCGAAAACAGCACCAAAAATACCGCTTCACTGAGCGAAAAGATAGAGCAGATGTTGCGTAGCAGCGCGCAACTTAGCCAAGAGGCAGATAGACTCGCCCATGCGCTAACCAACAAAACCAAAGTACAGGGCGACTGGGGCGAAGCCATACTTGATAGGCTCTTGGAGAGTTCGGGATTACAGTTGGGCAAGGAGTATTACATTCAGAAAACTATCCGTGATGAGCATGGAGAGGCTGTAAAGAACAGCGAAACCGAGAAGAAGATGAAACCCGATGTGGTGGTTTACTACCCCGACAATAGCGCGATGTATATCGACTCGAAGGTGTCGCTAAAGGCTTTTGTCGAGTATTGCAATGCCGAGAGTGAAGAGGAGCGCGAGGCTGCCATAAAACGTCATATCGACAGCGTAGCGAAACATGTAAAGGAGTTGGCGACAAAGAAATATGCGCAATATAAGCACGAAGGTCGCACGCCACTACCCTACACCATAATGTTTATACCCAACGATTCGGCGATGCAGTTGGCTCTGCTCAACGACAGATCGCTTTGGAGCTCAGCCTTCGAACAGGGTGTATTCATCACCAGCGAACAAAACTTGTTATTGGTTTTGCGTCTGATCCGCAATGCGTGGGTGCAACAAGCGCAGATCGACAGCCAAGAGGAGGTTTATAACCATGCGCGTAATCTTTTGGAGCGTATTGCCGACTTTTCGGCATTAGTTGATTCGATAGGAGCAAATCTGCAGGAGGCGACAAAACACTACAACCAATCTGTCGAGAAACTATATACAGGCAAACAATCTATTATGACCTCGGCTCGACTATTGGATCGTCTGGGTTTGAAAATTGACAGCAAGAAACAACGCCAATTGGATAAACATTTAGGCAAGGAGGAGGAATAAATTATATTATAAAACAAGTAATTTATAGATAAAATCACTATATTTGTTATACTAATTAACACCTAAAAGAATTCTGAACAAGAAAAGATGAATAACGCTGCTTCAAATCGTATAGTTTGGGTTGATCTGCTCAGACTCATTGCCATGCTGATGGTAATATCGGCACATTGTGTGGATATTTACAATGCTACGCCCCAAGAGGACCCTATGGCGGGATTTTGGGGTATGTTTATCGGCTCGTTGATGCGTCCAAGTGTACCGTTGTTTGCGATGATGACGGGATTGTTACTCTTACCAGTGAAGGGCTCTGCTACGGATTTCTATAAGAAGAGAGTACCTCGCGTAGTGATCCCTATGGTTCTGTGGTCTGTAATATATTATCTCACTCCTTGGGTTACAGGTCTTTTGGGACTCGATAAGTCGATAATCTCTGTGATGTTCCCTTATGTATATGAGCCTTCGCAATCGTTTGGAGATGCCATGCAGAATATCGCATTGATACCATTTAGATTTAACTTCTACACCACTCATATGTGGTATCTCTACATGCTCATCGGACTCTACCTCTTCATGCCATTCTTCTCGGCATGGGTGGAAAAGAACGACAAGACACTCACCAAGATATATCTCATCTTGTGGGGAGCATCACTATTACTGCCATATTTGCATATCATAATTCCAGGGTTCGTACTCGGCACATGCGATTGGAACGCTTATAGTACATTCCACTACTTCGCAGGATTTACCGGATACCTGCTTCTCGGACATCTCATGTCCAAAGGAAATCCTATTGCATCGCGTAAGATAGTCGCGGTAGGTGCAATGATGTATTTTGCGGGATATATCATCACATATATGGGATTCTCCACCATCGGAGCACAATATACCTATGCTGAAGCGCCAGCCCTGACGCAGCTCTTCTGGCTCTTCTGTACGCCAAATGTGGCTCTGATGGCAGTAGGTGTATTTATGATTGTTCAGCGTATAAAGATTACTTCACCCAAGTTGCAAGCCTTTTTAGCAAGCACTACAAAGTGTAGTTTCGGGGCATACTTGATGCACTATATCTTTATCGGTCCAGCGA
Source organism: Alistipes sp. (assembly GCA_017531305.1). GTDB lineage: Bacteria > Bacteroidota > Bacteroidia > Bacteroidales > Rikenellaceae > Alistipes. Next base: position 17,346 of record JAFXLG010000044.1, on the reverse strand, counting down.
TCATCATACTTTCGCCACTCGGTATGCCAACACCGATAAGCGTAATATGCAGTGTAATAATGGTATTTGCTGCGTGCTGGGCTCTGACTTCGCTCATATATAAGCTGATGCCGAAGTGGGCTAAATATATCGTAGGATAAATCATAAAACAGATAATTATGGGAAACAAAATCAACGATCCTATTGCCCGATTGATGGGACTTAGGTACAAATCACACCCTTGGCATGGTTTGGAGGTTGGAGAAGATGCTCCAGAGATTGTAACGGCATTTATCGAGGTAGTACCTACCGACACGGTAAAATATGAGTTGGATAAGGTGAGTGGTTACATCAGAATTGATCGCCCTCAGAAATATTCCAACGTGGTACCTGCTTTGTATGGATTTATCCCTCAGAGTTTTTGTGGCGACACGGTAGCGGAGTTCTGTATGCAACGCAGTGGCAAGGAGAATATAAAGGGAGATAGTGACCCATTGGATATCTGTGTACTCACAGAGAAGACAATTGCTCATGGTGACATCATAGCTACGGTGAAGCCTATCGGAGGATTCCGTATGTTGGATGGCGATGAGGCAGATGATAAGATCATTGCCGTACTGCGCAACGATGCCACATATCGGGGGTACAACGACATTGAGGAGTTGCCTCACATTGTGGTGGACAGATTGAAGCACTACTTCCTTACATATAAGGATATGCCTGTTTCGGATCGCGAAAGCGAGGGACAGAAACGCGTGGAGATTGTCGGCACATACGGACGCGAGGAGGCATACGAAGTAATACAACGCTCACTGGAGGATTACAAGTGCCACTTTGAGGGATTGGAGGAGATTCTAAGACATGTATAAACAATAAATATGGAGTCATTAAAAGAGTTATATAAGGTTGGTAATGGTCCATCGAGTAGCCATACTATGGGACCTAAGAAGGCGGCAGAACAGTTCTTGGCTCGCCAAGGGGAGGTTGATCGCTTCCGCGTGACACTCTATGGATCATTGGCTGCTACGGGCAAGGGACACCTTACCGACTATGCAATATGCAAGGTATTGGAGCCTGTAGCACCGACAGAGATCGTATGGCGTGCAGATATAGTACACGAGTATCACACCAATGGAATGTTCTTCGAAGCAATCAAGGATGAGAAGGTGGTAGATGAGTGGACAATCTACAGTATTGGCGGAGGTACCATCGCCAGCCCCGAAATGCCAATACATAAGAGTCAGACGGTATATCCAATGGGTAGCATCGAGGAGATCTTGGCTTGGTGTGACCAAGAGGGCAAGACTCTTTGGGAGTATGTGCAGGATAGCGAGTCGGAGGATATTTGGGATTATCTGGAGATGATCTGGAAGACAATGTGCGACACGATAGACAATGGTCTGAACAATGACGGAGTGTTGCCTGGCGGATTAAAGGTGGCGCGTAAGGCTTGTACCTATTGGGTTAAATCCAAAGAGTATGGACCTAATGTGAGCAACCGTTGTCAGCTATATGCCTACGCTTTGGCTACGGCAGAAGAGAATGCTTCGGGTGGAGTTGTGGTAACGGCTCCAACGTGCGGATCGTGCGGTGTGCTGCCAGCCGTATTGTATCATCTATCGCAGGTAAATGACTACCGCCCGATACGAATCAAGCGAGCTCTGGCTACAGCAGGATTGTTCGGTAATATAGCCAAAACCAACGCTTCGATTTCGGGTGCTGAGGCAGGTTGTCAGGCTGAGATCGGTGTGGCGTGCGCCATGGCTGCTGCGGCTGCTTGTCAGCTGATGGGCGGTACTCCAGCTCAGATTGAGTACGCTGCCGAAATGGCTTTGGAGCATCACTTGGGACTTACGTGCGATCCTGTATGTGGATTGGTGCAAATCCCATGTATCGAGCGCAATGCCGTGGCTGCAGCAAGAGCTATCGACTCGGCTACGTTTGCCATTCTTTCTGACGGCAAGCACCGAGTAAACTTCGATAGAGTGGTAGATGTGATGATGGAGACGGGTCATAATCTACCAAGCCTCTACCGCGAGACTGCCGAAGGAGGTTTGGCAAGACACTATCATCAGAAACAGAAGAGTCGTAAAAAGAGATAAACCCAAAAAACACTAAACAAATGAAGAAGTTATTTCGTATTTTAATGCTTGCAGTTATGGTCGCTTCATTCGCTACTGCAAATGCGCAGTTAGTCGAAGGAAAGCGCGGATCAGAGGATTTCAAGATCGGCGTGGCTGGTTACACATATCGTAACTACGACATTGATCAGACATTGGCATTTTTGAAGAGTATGGAGGTAAAATATCTCTCAATCAAGGATTTTTGGTTGCCTCTGGACTCGACCAAAGAGCAGATGGATGCTTTTAAGGCTAAGTGCGCAGAGTATGAGGTGAACCCTTATATTCTTGGTCCTATATACATGAAGTCGGAAGCTGAGGTAGATCGTGCCTTTGCTTATGCGGAGCGTTACGGAGCAGACATGTTTATCGGCGTGCCCAACTACGAGTTAACCGACTACATGATCAAGAAGGTTAAGGAGACAGGTATCAAGGTGGCCATACATACTCATGGACCAGACGGAGCTCCATTCCCTAACATCCAGAAGGTTGCTGAGGTTTATAAGGATCCATCGCTCGGAATCGGTTGTTGCATGGATTTGGGACACTCGGTACGTATGGGCGAGGATATCGTAAAGGATATCAAGAAATACAAGGCTTGGATCTACGACATCCATATCAAGGATGAGAGCGAGGCTTCTAAGAAGGGCGGCACATGGGAGATGGGTCGCGGCGTGATTGATTTCGTGCCAGTATTGAAGGTTTTGCGTCAGATCAAATATCAGGGTGTGGTATCTTTGGAGTTTGAGAAGAATTGGCGTAATCCACATCCGGGTGTAGCTGAGTCTATCGGTTATATGCGTGGTGTTGCAGATGCGACAAAATAGATTTGCGATAATTTTTTAAGCTAACAGTTTTACGAACAAATAAATAGATTTTTCGGAGCAAAACATAAACAGAAAAATATAATCAGGCGTTGACTTTTATTTCGGGATTCTGAAACTTGGACACTTTCACGATCACACCCGATGGAATAGAGTTTGACGCTCACGTTGCAAGTCAGCGTGAGCTCTGTTCCGTATATTAGGGTGTGAGGTAGTCCAAGACCGCAGAATCCGATATACGAGAATAGGGCTTACGCTTTTTTTGGTATTAACCCTAAAAAACGAAATTAGGAATATGGCACTTGCAATTTTGGGCACAGCATTGGGTCTTCTTATTGTATCAATAGAGTAAGGCAATAATGAATCGCAGCAGTGGCAGCGAACTCAAACATAAATCATAACACACTAATAATCAATGATTCCAGAAAGCAGACATTTGGAATCGAGGAAGATTTACACCCTGCAGAAAAATAGAAAGCGTACATTTTACAAAAAGAGTCAAAAAAAGTTCTATATCAAATTTAAAAAATGTATTTTTACATTGTGGGATATTATACATTGCTTCTTTTGAGAAGCTTATAACCGACAAGCGCAAAAGACAACAAATAATAAAACGATATGAAGAACTTTAAAATTTTATCTACACTGCTATTGGCTGCCGTGTGGCTCGGGGCTTCGGCTCAGAATCCAATCGTACAGACCAACTTTACAACCGATCCAGCTCCAATGGTGCATGGCGATAGATTATATGTCTATACAGGACATGACGAGGAGAAGGCTGATTTCTTCTGGATGCAGGAATGGAGAGTCTATTCTACTGCCGATATGGTCAACTGGACGGATCATGGATCGCCACTTGCAATCGAAGACTTCAAGTGGGGCGATGACCGCGCATGGGCTCCACAATGTATCGAGCGCAATGGCAAATTCTACTTCTACGTTTGTCTGCACTCTAAGATCTCAGGCGGAATGGCAATCGGCGTAGCTGTGGGAGACTCTCCGACAGGTCCTTTTAAGGATGCGCTGGGCAAGCCTCTTTTCGAGAACGGAAGTTGGGATCATATAGATCCTACTGCATTCGTTGATGAAGATGGTCAGGCATATCTCTACTGGGGAAATCCTCACCTATATTATATTAAGCTCAACGAGGATATGATCTCTTATGAGGGCGAAGTGCAGCGCGTGGAGATGACCGAGGAGAGTTTCGGTGCGCCAAATCCTGCTCAGAGAGAGAAAGGTAAGAAGTATCGTGACGTATATACCGAAGGTCCTTGGCTCAGTAAGCGCAACGACAAGTATTACATGATCTACGCTGCAGGTGGCGTGCCTGAGCATATCGCTTATTCGATGAGTGACAGCCCTGTAGGTCCTTGGAAATATATGGGAGAGATTATGCCTTTGCAGAATACTGGTTCGTTCACTAATCATAGTGGTGTGATTGACTACAAAGGCAACTCTTATTTCTTCTACCACACTGGTAAATTACCCGGTGGCGGTGGCTTTGGTCGTAGTATGTCGGTCGAGCAATTTGAGTACAACGAGGATGGCACGTTCCCAATCATCAACCCTACTCGTGAGGGCGTGAATCCTATCGGTACACTCAACCCATTCGCTCGCGTGGAGGCTGAAACAATCGCTTGGTCACAGGGCTTGAAGGCAGAGCCTAATGCCAAGGGTGGAGTATATATCTCGGATATTCACAATGGAGAATTTATTAAGGTGCGCGAGGTAGATTTCTCGGACAAGCCAATCCATAGCCTGAAAGTTTCTGTAGCCAGCGCATTGCGTGGTGGTCGCATCGAGGTGTATGTGGATAAGATGCAGGGCAAGCCTGTAGCTGTAATCAACGTACCACACACTGGTGGCTGGGAGCGTTGGACAACACTTGAGACAACTCAGATCGAGAAAATCAGCGGAAAGCATGATCTCTACTTCTCGTTCAAGGGTCGTAAGGGTCCTAAACTCTTCAACTTCGACTGGTGGGAGTTTACAAATGCCCCAGCAGAGGATGTAATGAGCTTCACTAAGCCTGCATCGACAAACGTGCCAGGCAATGTATTTCCACGTATTGATGATGAGGGTCGTGCATATTTCCGTTTCCACGCACCTCAAGCAAACAACCTTCAGGTTGATATCTGTGGTAAAAAGTACCCTATGCAACGAGAGGCTAATGGTTTCTGGAGTGCCAAGACCGATCCTTTGGCAGTAGGATTCCACTACTATTTCCTCATCGCCGATGGGCTTTCGGTAGTTGACCCCGCAACATACTCATTCTTCGGTTGCTGCCGAGTGGCAGGAGGAATTGAGATTCCAGAGGGTAGCGATGGCGATTACTACCGTCCTCAGATGGTCGCACACGGACAAGTTCGCTCGGTTACATATTTCGCCAAGTCTCAGAACGAGTATCGCCGCGCAATGGTATATACTCCTGCCGAGTATGAGACCAAGCACAAGAAGCGTTATCCTGTACTCTACCTGCAGCATGGCATGGGCGAGGACGAGACAGGTTGGAGCAATCAAGGCAATATGCAGCATATAATGGATAATCTGATTGCCGAAGGTAAGTGCGAGCCGATGATCGTAGTGATGGAGAGTGGCGATGTGGAGGCACCATTCGCACCACGTCCCGAAGCAAATGTAGGCGAGCAGAGAGCGCAATACGGTGCTTCGTTCTACGATGTATTGCTCAAGGATCTGATCCCGATGATTGACTCTACATTCCGCACCAAGACCGACCGCGAGAGTCGCGCAATGGCAGGTCTATCGTGGGGAGGATACCAGAGCTTCAATGTTGTGTTGCCAAACATGGATAAGTTCGCTTATCTGGGTACATTCAGCGGAGCGTTGTTCGGAGTTGATCTGAAGACATGCTTCGATGGAGTATTTACCGATTCAAAGAAGTTCAATAAGGATATCAAATACTTCTTTATGGGATGCGGTACAGATGAGAATTTCGGAACTAAGCAAATGACAGATTCTCTGAAGGAGATGGGTATCAATGTTACGTTCTATGAGTCTCAAGGCACAGGTCACGAGTGGCTAACATGGCGCCGTTGCCTCAAGGAGTTTGTACCACACTTGTTTAAGAAATAACAAATTTAATATATACTACTATGAGAAAGATTTTTGCAATATCTGGTCTTGCCATGATGCTGCTGTGGGGAGCATGTAATGTATCGGCACAGAGTAGAGGTACAAGAGGAAATGATTCAAAGGGTTTGAAGGATGCCTACAAGGAGTATTTCACGATAGGTGTTGCGGTGAATATGCGCAATGTCTCTAACCCCGATCAGATCGCTTTGATCAAACAGAATTACAATAGCATGACGGCTGAGAATGATATGAAGCCAGGGTCATTGCAGCCTCGCGAGGGGCAGTTTAATTGGGGTAATGCCGACAAAATTGCCAACTTCTGCCGCGAGAACGGCATTAAGCTGCGTGGTCACTGCCTTTGCTGGCACGCTCAGTTTGCCGATTGGATGTTCCAAGGCGAGAATGGCGAGCCTGCAAGCAAGGAGCTATTCTATGAGCGTCTGCGCACGCATATCCACGCTGTGGTGAATCGCTACAAGGATATCGTTTATGCGTGGGACGTAGTAAATGAGGCAATCGTTGATGGAGCATATTTGGATCAGCAGGGCAATAAGCGTAACCCATACCGCAACTCAAGACATTACAGATTGTGCGGCGAGGAGTTTATCGCTAAGGCATTCCAATTTGCACGCGAGGCAGATCCTAATGCATTGCTTTTCTATAACGACTACAACGCAGCTGATCCAGCTAAGCGCGACAGAATCTACGAGATGGTCAAGCAGATGAAAGAGGCTGGTGTGCCTATTGACGGAATCGGTATGCAGGGACACTATAACATCTATGGTCCTTCGATCGAGGACGTAGAGGCTGCTATCGTAAAGTATTCAAGCATTGTGGATGTAATTCACTTTACGGAGCTTGATATCCGCATCAACACCGAGATGGGTGGTCAGCTTCAGTTCAGCCGTGGCGAGGAGCGTCAGATCGAGCCTCATATCAACGCCATGCAGGAGGAGCAGTACGGCAAATTGTTCAAGGTTTTGCGTAAGCACAGCAACGTGGTAAAGAATGTTACATTCTGGAACCTCTCGGATCGCGACTCATGGCTCGGAGTAAACAACTACCCATTGCCATTTGACCGCAATTATCGTCCTAAGCGAGTATATTATGTGATTCGCGACTTTAATCCAGAATTGGACAATCTCCAGATCAAGGAGGATTTCAAGCCTTCGGCATTTAATCAGCCTGGACAGGAGTACCCTATGGTAAACTCGCAGCGTTATGTGCGTTTTAGAGTCAACGCACCACACGCCAGATCGGTAGTTTCATCTATCGGCGCAGCAGGTCAAAGCGGAACAGTACTCAAGAAGAATAAGGATGGAGTCTGGGAAGGAACAACAGCAGGTCCTGTGGATGAAGGATTCCACTACTATCACCTTTATGTGGATGGTGGACTATTCAACGACCCTGGAGCAAAGAATTACTATGGCTCGGTACGTTGGGAGAGTGGTTTGGAAGTTCCTGCCCATGATCAGGATTTTTATGCAGTTAAGGATGTGCCACATGGTAATGTTGTGCAGGTTTTGTTCCCTTCGAAGGTTACAAACTCTACGGCACGCGCATTTGTATATCTGCCACCATCATACGATGGCAAAAAGAAGTTCCCCGTACTCTACTTGCAACATGGCTGGGGCGAGGATGAGACTGCATGGAGCAATCAAGGTCACGCCAATCTGATTATGGATAACCTCATCGCAGAGGGTAAGTGCAAGCCTTTTATCATCGTCATGACCTATGGTTTGACCAATGGCGCACGCTTTGGTACAATCGGTCAGTTTGACGTGTCACATTTCGAGAAACTGTTGGTAGATGAGCTTGTGCCATATATCGACAGCCACTTCAAGACTATCCCTAACAAAGCTAACCGCGCTATGGCAGGTTTGTCGATGGGAGGTATGGAGACCAAGAGAATAACCATGGCTCGACCAGAGGTATTCAATTATTACGGTCTGATGTCGGGTGGAACATACTCGCCAGAGGATATCAAGGATAAGAATCAGGTCGATTTGATCTTTATGAGCTGCGGTAGCAAGGAGAATCCTCAGGGCGTAACACGCGCTGCCGAGGCTTTGAAGGAGGCTGGATTCAACGCCGTATCTTATGTTTCGGAGGGTACTGCTCATGAGTTCCTGACTTGGAGACGCTCGCTTCAGCAGATGGCTCCGCTATTGTTTAACAATAAAAAGTAGAGCTGATGAGAAGTTTGTTTTTAGTGGCTTTAGCGACTATTATGGTTGCCTGCAACTCTTCACAAAAGAGTTTTGTGGCAGACGGGAATCCCCTGATCAAGGATAAATTTACCGCCGATCCAGCTCCGATGGTACACAATGGCAGACTATATCTCTATGTGGGTCATGACGAGTATTACGAGGGACAGGATGGTGCTTCGGGTGGTCGCGAGTTTAACATCACAGAGTGGTTGTGTTACTCGACCAAGGATATGAAGACTTGGGTGGATCATGGCTCGGTACTCAAGCCTACAGATTTCAAGTGGGCTGTGGGAGAAGCATGGGCTTCGCAGGTGGTAGAGAAGAATGGTAAGTTCTACTACTTCACCACCGTGCAGGCTGGCGAGCCATTTACAGGCAAGGCTGTGGGTGTAGCGGTGAGCGATTCGCCTACAGGTCCTTTTGTCGATGCTATAGGCAAGCCACTCGTTCATGACAAGATGACCGACAACGGCGCACGCGGCTGGTGGAACGACATTGATCCTACAGTATTGATTGAGGGAGATGAGGCTTGGCTTTGCTGGGGTAACGGCACCTGCTTCATGGCTAAACTCAAGCCAAACCTAACAGAGTTGGATGGCGACATCAAGGTTGTAGATCTTCCTCGTTTCGTGGAGGGTCCATGGCTTCATAAAAGAGGCGATCTCTACTATCTCACATACGCCAGCATGGGACGTGGCAGAGAGACAATCGCCTATGCCACTTCGAAGAGCATGGAGGGACCTTGGGAATACAAGGGAGTCTTGACAGGTGAGGCAGAGAATAGCTTTACCATCCACCCTGGAATTGTAGAGTACAAGGATAAGTGGTACTTGTTCTATCACAACGCAGTCCTTACGATTGACGGCATAAAGGGAGCTATCGGTCGCCGCTCGGTTTGTGTAGAGGAGCTGCATTACAATCCTGACGGCACGATGAAATATGTAGAGCAAAAATAAAACTTAACGATATGAAGAAATTTTTATTTATGTTGGCTGCGGGAGTAATGCTTACCGCACCTTCACAGGCTGAGGAGAGAAAATTCAACAGCCCTGATGGCAAGATCGTAGTTACCGTATCGGATCAGGACGGTAAGCCAAACTACAAGGTTGATTACGATGGTAAGGAGTTTATCCTAAAGTCTCCACTCGGTCTTAAGACCAATATCGGAGATTACACCGAGGGTATGACTATGCAGCCAGAGAAGGTTGCGCCACGCCTTATTGAGGAGCAATACTCGGTAAAGACTATCAAGCAGAGCAAAGTAGATTACAAGGCTACCGAAGCCGTTATGACATTCGTCAAAGGCAACAGACCTATCTACGACATTGTATTCCGTGTATCAGATCGTGACGTTGCACTGAAATATCGCATGTACCAGCAGCGCGACACACGTGCTTGTGTGGTAGAGAGCGAGGCAACAGGATTCTTGATGCCTCAGGGTAGCACTACATTCCTTTGCCCACAGGTGAAGCCTATGGGCGGATTTGCCCGCACGTATCCAAGCTATGAGACAGGCTATACGGTCGATGATGCCATCGGTAAGAATGGTTGGGGCGAGGGTTATACATTCCCTTGTCTTTTCAAGAACAACGACAACGGTTGGATTTTGATCTCGGAGACAGGTGTGAGCAGTGCTTATTGTGCAAGCCGTTTGATGGGTCACAAGGATGGTCTTTATACTATCGGCTATCCTCAGCAGACTGAGAACAACGGCAACGGCACAGCAGCTCCTGGTATTCCATTGCCTGGTGAGACTCCATGGCGTACAATCACTTTAGGTGCGACATTGGCTCCAATTATGGAGACTACCGTTCCATTCGACTTGGTTAAGCCACTTTACGAGGCTTCGCAGGAGTTTAAATATGGCGCAGGATCGTGGAGCTGGATCATCGGTATGGATGGTAGCACAAACTTCAACGAGCAGAAGCGTTATATCGACTTCACAGCAGCCATGGGCTATGAGACAGTATTGGTAGATGCATTGTGGGATACTCAGATCGGCAAGGAGAAGGTCGAGGAGTTGGCTCGCTACGCTAAGGAGAAGGGCGTTGCTCTATTCTTGTGGTATAACTCTAACGGTTATTGGAACGATGCGCCACAGGGTCCTCGTGGCATTATGAACAACATCATAGCACGCCGCAAGGAGATGAAGTGGATGCAGAGCATTGGTATCCGCGGTATCAAGGTTGACTTCTTCGGAGGTGACAAGCAGATGACAATGCAACTCTATGAGGATATCTTGGCTGATGCAAACGAGTATGGAATCCTTTGTGTATTCCACGGTTGTACTTTACCACGTGGCTGGGAGCGCATGTATCCTAACTACGCATCGAGCGAGGCGGTATTGGCAAGTGAGAACCTGCACTTCTCACAGGGTAGCTGCGACAACGAGGCTTTCAACGCATGTCTGCACCCATTTATCCGCAATACGGTGGGTAGCATGGACTTTGGCGGTAGCGCACTCAATAAGTTCTACAACGCCAACAATGGTCCTCGAGGCAGTAAACGCCGCACCTCGGATGTCTTTGCATTGGCTACTGCAGTGATGTTCCAGAGCCCTATTCAGCACTTCGCTCTTGCGCCAAATAACTTAACAGATGCACCTGAGTGGGCTATCGGATTTATGAAGAGAGTCCCTACGTTGTGGGATGAGGTACGCTTCATTGACGGTTACCCAGGTAAGTATGTTATCATGGCTCGCCGTCACGGTGACAAGTGGTATGTAGCTGGAGTAAATGCTCAGAAGGAGACTTTGAAGGTGAAGGTTACACTCCCTATGTTCGAGAGTGGCAAGAAGGTTACACTCTACTCTGACGATGAGCAGTTAAACGGCTCGGTGAGCGAACTTAAGATCAAGAAGAACCACGAGGTGGAGATAACAATCCCATGCAACGGTGGTGTATTGCTTGAGAATTAACATTAATAAATCTACAATGAGCCCACTTCCCACTATGGCTAAGTGGGTTCATTTTTCGGAATAACTTGAGATATGAAGAGAATAGTATTGTTGCTTGGCATGATGATGGTCGCGGTGGCATCTTATGCTCAAGATAAGAATTTCCACATATATCTGTGTTTCGGTCAATCCAACATGGAGGGTAATGCTCGTATCGAGGCTCAAGATATGACAGGCGTAAGCGAGCGTTTTCAGATGATGGCAGCTGTAGATAACCCCAGCATGGGACGCGTAAAGGGCGAATGGTACAAGGCTCTGCCACCACTTGCACGTCAGCACACAGGTCTAACTCCTGTGGACTACTTCGGACGTACGTTGGTTGCCGAATTGCCAGAGAAGATCAAGGTGGGGGTTATCAATGTATCGGTAGGAGGTTGCAGCATAGACCTCTTCGACAAGGAGCGTCAAGAGGAGTACCTCAAAAAACAACCCGATTGGATGGTCGGCATCAATAAAGAGTATGATAATGATCCCTACACCCGACTTATAGAGCTTGCCAAGCAGGCGCAGAAGCGTGGAGTGATCAAGGGTATCTTGCTCCATCAGGGAGAGACTAATACGGGCGATAAACGTTGGCCTGAGAATGTAAAGCGAGTGTATGAAAATATGCTCAAGGATCTTGGTCTTAAGGCTCAGGATGTACCACTCTTGGTAGGCGAGGTTGTACATGCCGACCAGAATGGTGCGTGCGCTGTGATGAACGAAGTAATTGCAACTATGCCCGAGGTAATCCCTACTGCTCATGTGATCCCTTCTTCGGGATGCTCTGCTGCTCTGGATAATATACATTTTTCAGCCGAGGGTTACAGAGTTTTGGGCAAGCGTTACGCTCTGAAGATGCTCGAACTTTTGGGCTACGATGTAGATAAAGCGAAGTACGCCACAAACCACATGAGACTCTGGTATGGCTCGGCTGCTACCACATGGACTGAGGCTCTGCCGATCGGTAATTCACGCTTGGGAGCAATGCAGTTTGGCGGCGCAGAGCGCGAGGAGCTTCAACTCAACGAGGAGACCTTCTGGGCTGGTGGTCCACACCATAACAACAATCCAAAGGGTGTAAAGGCGTTGGATAAGGTTCGCGAGCTGATCTTCAATAACAAGTTCTCGGAGGCGGAGCGCATGATCGATCAGAACTTCTTTACGGGTCAGCACGGTATGCGTTACCTCACATTGGGTAGCCTTTTCATCAACTTCCCTAACCACAATGAAGCCAAGAACTACTACCGTGAACTCGACATCGAGCGCGCTGTATCGACAGTACGTTATACGGTGGATGGCGTAGATTACACTCGCACAAGTTTCTCTTCATTTACCGATGATGTGATCATCGTTCACTTAGAGGCAAGCAAGCCTAAGGCTTTGAACTTCTCGCTGGACTATAAATCACCTCTGGAGTCAAGTGTTGAGATCGTTGGCAAGCAGATGGTCGTTAAGAACAAGGGAGCAGAGCATGAAGGCATCCCAGCGGCATTGAGGGCTGAGTGCAGGATCGAGGTTAAGGCAGATGGTAAGGTGGCGGGAGCCGAAGAGTCGCTCTCGATTAAGGATGCCACATCGGCTACAATCTATATTTCGGCAGCTACCAACTTTGTAAACTATAAGGATGTGAGTGGCAACGAGAGCAAACGCGCGGAGGAGTATCTGAAAAAAGCTATAAAGCGTGATTATACAGAGGCTCTCGCATCACATATCGCAAAATACAAGGAGCAATACGACAGAGTGTCGTTCACGCTCCCATTCACATTCGAGTCGGGCAAGGAGACTACCGAGCGAATCAAAAATTTCCAGCAGGGCAAGGATCAGCACTTGGCGGCACTTTTGTTCCAATATGGACGCTACCTTCTGATCTCGGCTTCGCAGCCTGGAGGTCAGCCTGCTAATCTGCAGGGTATTTGGAATCAGAGTCCATTTGCGCCATGGGATAGTAAATATACGATCAATATCAACGCCGAGATGAACTATTGGCCAGCCGAGGTGACAAACCTTAGCGAGACACATGAGCCATTATTCAAGCTCGTGGAGGAGTTGTCGCAGATGGGTGCCGAGACTGCCAAGACGGTTTATGGTGCCGAGGGATGGGTTGCACATCACAATACCGATTTGTGGCGTGTGGCAGGACCTATCGACAGTGCATTCTACGGAATGTGGCCCAATGGCGGTGCGTGGTTGGCTCAGCATCTGTGGCAGCACTATCTCTATACGGGAGATAAGGCATTTTTGGAGAGATACTACCCTGTGATCAAGGGCACAGCCGATTTCTACATGAGCCATATGGTAAAACATCCTCTCTACGGATGGCTGGTTACGGCTCCATCTATGTCTCCCGAGCATGGCTATGGCGCAGCACGAAGCCCTATTACGGCGGGTTGTACGATGGACAATCAGATTGCCTTCGATGCACTCTACTCAACCAAGTTGGCTACTGAGATCCTTGGCGGAGACAAATCATACATCGAGAAGCTGGACAACACCCTCAAGCAGTTGCCACCAATGCAGATTGGTCGCCACAACCAGCTTCAGGAGTGGCTGGTCGATGCCGATGATCCACGCAATCAGCACCGCCATATCTCACATCTCTATGGCTTGTACCCAAGTAATCAGGTCTCTCCAACCCAGCATCCGTTGCTTTTCCAAGCAGCTAAAAATACCCTTTTGCAACGAGGCGATCAGGCTACGGGATGGAGCATCGGTTGGAAGATAAACTTCTGGGCGCGTATGCTCGATGGCGAACATGCCTACCAGATCATTCGCAATATGCTTTGCCTGTTGCCAAGCGACCGCGTATCGCGTCAGCATCCTAACGGACGTACATACCCTAACCTATTCGATGCACACCCACCATTCCAGATTGATGGGAATTTCGGATATACTGCGGGTGTTGCCGAGATGCTTCTTCAGAGCCACGATGGTGCTGTGCAACTCCTGCCAGCATTGCCAAAGGTATGGAGTGAGGGCGAGATGAAGGGGCTGGTTGCACGAGGTGGTTTCGTGGTCGATATGAAGTGGAAGAACGGTCAGCTCGATGAGAGTGTGATCACATCGCGTATTGGTGGTGTGTTGCGCATACGTTCATACGTTCCGCTTCAGGGCGAGGGCTTGAAGCCTGCCGAGGGCGAATGTCCAAATCAGCTCTATGCTCCCGCAAAGATCGCCACTCCGCTTATTTCTAAGGAGGTCAACGCCCAGCATCCAATGCTGTATCGCACCTATGAGTACGATATCACAACCGAAGCAGGCAAGAGCTACACCTTTAAGCGCGCCGTAAGATAATGCTTCGGCATAGCGTTCTACGAATAACCGCCAAGCGTAATGCTTGGCGGTTTTGTTTTTAGAGATAGAATTATTATATTTGTAACAGTAGACCTAACAACCAAACACTATATTATGGCATACGATAGTAATATTCTTGAAGAAGAATTGAAAAATAAAGTTGCACATGATTATTTCTCAACTTATGATAATACAAAAATAATAGGTAAAATAGATTTTTGCATTGCTATAGCAAAATCTGCATCAAATGACGCTGTTCTATTTGATACTAGTAGATATACGATAGCAGAATCATTATTATGGGCAGAAGCAAAATCTGGTTGCAGAAAGGATATATACAAGTCCTTCGTTCAGCTAATACTAACCATTGGTAAAGCAAGGACCTTCGATCAACATTTACCGCCTGCATTTCTTGGAGCATTCGATGCTGAAAAGATTGGTTTTATCCCATATAATAAAGTAATGGACATATTCTCATTATCTGATTTTAATTGGAATATTACGCCATCAGACCATGAAACTAAAGAATTTCAATTAGTATATAAACAAGTTAAGGAAATAATCGAACAAGGGTTATATCTATTTTACTATGATCGTGATGATAAAGAACTTCGTAAATTTATCAAGCAGAATTTTATTGTAGGTAAATCTCAAATTGCGAAAATTAAGATTGATAAAAATAATTTCGTAGCAATTTATCAAAAATGGCTTAAAGAAGTCAAACCTACTATAGTTGTAAATTGGGAGAAGGCTAAGCAGGCAAATATTATTGATGCCGATTTTTATTTAGCCGACATATTTTCAAAGGATAATATAAGTATCAAAGAAAAACTATTTGTCTTACTGCAACAAGACCATTATGAGTTAGATCGTAAAGAAGATGCATTAGGATTAGCAAACAGGTCCTCAGCCCAATTTAATGATAACAGAGTTGCTCATAATATTTTTTGGAACAGATACATTCGCCCGCCTAAAAAGGAATACTGGGATTATATTGCGAAAAGACGAGACTTACTGGTTGCTCCCGATGTAAGAGAACGTAAAGGTTCGTTCTTCACTCCTCAATCTTGTGTCGAATTATCTCAGAAATATCTTGCGGATGCATTAGGAGAAGATTGGCAAGATGAATATTATATTTGGGATTGTGCTGCTGGTACAGGAAATCTATTAAATGGATTATCTAATAAACATCAGATTTGGGCATCAACATTAGATCAAGCAGATGTTGATGTCATGCATGACAGAGTCAAGAACGGAGCGAATTTGCTAGATAGTCATATATTCCAATTTGATTTTCTTAATGATCCTTTTTCAAAATTGCCACAAGGATTACAAGATATTATCAATGATAAAGATAAAAGGAAACACTTGATTATATATATCAACCCTCCATATGCTGAAGCTACGTCTGCAAAAACAATAACTGGGACTGGGCAAAATAAGGCTAATGTTGCAACAAACACTATGGTTGCAAAAAGTTATAAGCATTTGCTAGGTAAAGCTTCAAATGAATTATTTGCACAATTTTTCATTCGTATTCACCAAGAAATTGGAGGATGTTTGCTTGCAGAATTTTCAACTTTGAAAATTCTGCAAGCACAAAATTTTGCGGATTTTCGCAAAATTTTTTCGAGTACACTCAAAAAAATTTTTATTGTTCCTTCATTCATATTTGATAATGTCGATGGTAATTTCCCTATTGGATTTTTCATTTGGGATACATCAACACCACAAACATACGAGTCTGTTATTGCAGATATATATGATAAAGATATACAAGCTATTGGAACAAAAACTTTTTACTGCCAACTCCCTGCCAGTCTTAATACTTGGGTAAAAGATTTTGATTATACAGGAAAAAGAATTGGATTAATTAGTTTTTATCCATCTGATTTTCAGAACAACGGGAAATTTGCAATTTTATCACAAAAACAAAAAAGATATTGTAAAGATATAACCGATAAAAATATCGTACAATGGGCAATAT
This sequence comes from Alistipes sp., assembly GCA_017531305.1. GTDB lineage: Bacteria > Bacteroidota > Bacteroidia > Bacteroidales > Rikenellaceae > Alistipes. The sequence continues at coordinate 904 of JAFXLG010000044.1, read as the reverse complement.
ATTTTTCAGTACGCTATTGCATTGAAGCTACATGGCTTAACGATAGAGATCAATTTTTATCTCCTAATAAACAATATAAAACTGACTTAGATTTCCATAATGACTGTATAATATACATGTTATTTCATGGACAGAATCGTATAACGTCACAACACGGCACTAACCACTGGATTCCATTCTCAGAAAAAGAGATAAACTCAAAAGATTGTTTTGAAAGCAACTTTATGTCTAAATTATTAAATACAAGAAGAACTGCCTTAAATCTATCGAAGGAAGCAGAAGAAGTATATCACGCAGGTTTAATGCTTTGGAAGTATTATCACTCCCATGATAATATTAATATTAACGCATCATTATACGATATAAAAGAGTATTTTCAAGGGCGCAATAAGAAAGGGGTAATGAATAAAGACAGTTCTGATCCTCAATATCAGGTATTAATTAAACAGCTAAGAGACAAATTAAGCATTTTAGCTCGTAAAATCGAGATAAAGGCATACGCATATGAATTTCTAAAAAGATAACCTACACTTCAGCATAGTATATAATACAAAGCATAGTGCAATAGCTGAATAGCACCAACATTTATAGTCCCCCTTTGACAAAGGGGGATTTAGGGGGAATGTCAATATCGATGGCGGAACGCCTCTTCAAGCCGTTGGTTTTCCGACTCGGCTCTATATGGTATAATCGGCAGTATGCATTACTATATAACTATCGCACTCCGCTATGCACAAAAAGAAAGCCGAGTCGGAATAATCCAACTCGGCTTGAAGAGGCGGCTACCTACTCTCCCACCTAAATAGGCAGTACCATCGGCGTGAGTGAGCTTAACTTCTCTGTTCGGAATGGGAAGAGGTGGAACCTCACTGCTATAACCACCTAAAAGAACTCTTTTGTTCCA
>JAFXLG010000043.1 GCA_017531305.1 Alistipes sp. | reverse complement strand
TTCCAAGATGAGTTGTACATCAATGCAAATTATGCAAGTATGTAGAAATCAGAACAGTCGCCAACTCATTACCTCGTTCTTAAACTTTCCGCATAAACTTTTTATTCTTAGCGGATTATAAGATTATTCCAAAAATAAAAAATATTTTCGCTCGTTATACCTGTTAGTTCGAATTTATTTGCTCATTTTGCCCCTTTTTGCCAATCTCCTTACGTTGGCTCAGAGCGACTCCTGCCAGAATCATCACCGTACCGATGATTGCCAAAACGGTGATTCGCTCATCTAAGACTATATACGAAGTTATCAATGCCACTATCGGGTTTAGGTAGAGGTAATTTGTCGAGTTGATCGCACCCAACTTGCCGATAACCATATTCCACGCCACATAACATACGAGCGAAGCCAACACTCCCAAAAATATCAGATTCCCCATCACCACAGGCTTGCATAGCAGTTGCCATGTGATGTCGAGAGGCTCAAATGCAAAATATGGCAGCAGCGTCAATACTCCATAGAAAAATATCTTGCGCGAGATCATCGCCGAGGAGTATCTATCCTGCACTTTGAGTATTATGATGCTGTATATAACCCACATGAGCGATGCCCCGAGCGTGAGCATATCGCCTATTGGATTTAGTTTGAGTATGAATTTGCCGTTAAATACTACCAATGCAACGCCTAAAAGCGATATTATCGAGTAGTAATATATCGAGCGTTTCACCCTCTCCTGACGGCTTATAAGATCTATGGCGAGCGTGGTGAGTAGGGGTGTGGCAGCTATTATTATCGCCACGTTCGATGCTTGGGTATAGACCAAAGCTGTGTTCTCCAGAAGAAAATATAGCGATCCTCCCGATATGCCCAATGCCACCATCAGTAACTCATCCTTCCAAGAATCGCACCACCACTTTTCGCGTGTGAAGAGCGCAATGCCGATATATGCTACCGCAAAACGCAGTAACATTATCTCGGCAGGCGATAGTCCCTCTTGGATGAGTATCTTCGAACTGATAAATGTCGTACCCCATATAGCCGCTACGGCAATAGCCATAATGTGATATATGGCTTTGCTATTTGTTTGAGCAAATCCCTTCATGATGATCTTTGCGCTGGTAAGATTAGCCTATCTGAGAGAGTTCATGCGGATACTCGCCTTGACTATGGCACAAGCTCTGATGCGGCTTATTTCTATATCCTTGTCGGCATGGTGCGGATTTTGGCTCACCAACTTGACGTAACCTTCGCGATCCGATTTCTGAATATACTTTACTGTGATATACTCCTCTCCGTCAAGGTCAATCGACAGCAGATACATATCGCCCCAAAAGATGTTGTCCAGATCCTGTAACTGCTTGTAGAGTACAATATCTCCACTTTTCAGTAATGGATACATTGAGTCGCCTACTATATATATTGCTCCGTCACATTTGGGCAGATTGGGTATATGTATGAAATTTTCAGGCTTCGCCTCCTGCTGATTGGTAAATAGCGGCACCAATCCAGCTGTAGCCTCCACATGATACAAAGGCACGCTCTGCATCGGTAGCGAATTGTCGCTACGCAATTTAAATTGGTTGAGATTCGGCTCGGCGTTGAACATATTGCCTTTGCCACTCTCAATCCATTCGGGATTTACGTTCAATTCTTGAACTAAAATATTTTTGTTGCGTGTAGATAATCCGCACTTGCCTGTTTCGATCATCGAAAGTGCTGCCTTTCCGATGCCAAGTCGCTGAGCTAATTGCTCTTGAGTCAAATTAAGCTCCTTGCGTATCAGTTTTAATCTCTCTCTCATGGTAAATCTATTAGAAAATATTATATTAAAATTTTGTACTTTGTGATACTAAAATTCAAAAACTGAATATATCTTTGTAATGCAAAGTTAAGCAATTTATTTTAAAAACAAATAAAATTAATAGAAAATCAATGATGTACGAAATTTTACCTGAACTTTATGATGAGGTTGCCCGTAATCTTATCGACCGTCTCGGCGGCAAAGAGTATTATTCTGGCTCGTTTGAATTTGATTTTGAGGGTATCACGTGTAAAATGGTACTCTCTGCTATAATTTATTACGAGGCAGATGATCGCTCGGTGGGCTATGTTGGAGGCGTAAAAGATGTTGTTCCCGTATGGTGGGAGTTTCACACTATGGGTGAGTGTGGCGAAGTGTTAAACGACTTTTCTTTCAACGATTTACGCAATGTAATTAAACAAATGCTTTAAATCAATTACTATGAACCAAAATTACATTTTATCTCAATACGATGAGGCTTTCAAGACTCTTGAACCTCTGTATGAGCCACTCGAGGAGTTTGATCCTTCGGAGTTCTCCTCGTTTGAGAAATTCGCCTCTCATATCTATCCGTTTTTGGAGATTCAGAACTTTCATCGCAACTATTACCATCTTCTGGAACTATTTGCGCGAGGTCGAATCCGCAAGTTGATGGTCTCGATGCCCCCACAACATGGCAAAAGCGTGGGGGCAAGCACTCTGTTGCCTGCCTATATGTTGGGAATTAATCCTGACGTTAAGTTAGCAATCGCCTCATACTCCTCCTCGCTTGCCAATAAGTTCAACCGCCGCGTGCAGCGTATAATCGAGAGTCGCGAGTATGCCGAAATTTTCCCCGATACGCGCATTAAGTGTGGTGGCAAACCTCCTCAGTATCTGCGTACTGCCGATGAGGTTGAGATTGTCGGCAGAGATGGATGCCTGCTCTCGGTTGGGCGCGAAGGCTCGCTGACAGGTAATCGGGTGGATTGTTTTATTCTGGATGACCTCTATAAAGATGCTATGGAGGCAAATTCGCCCATCATACGTGAGAATTGCTGGGAGTGGTACACCTCGGTGGTTAGAACGCGTATGCATAACGACTCGCAGGAGTTGATCGTTTTTACTCGTTGGCACGAGGATGATCTCATCGGTGTGATTCGTTCCCACGAACGATGCGTTGATCTTACTGAATGGAGTGATATTGATAAACTTGGCAAACACGATTGGCTATCCCTGAATCTCGAAGCCATCAAGACTACTCCGCCCTCCGAATTTGATCCGCGTCAGGTGGGTGAGGCTTTGTGGCGCGACCGTCAGAATGAGGCTCTGCTTGCATCCAAACGGCGTCTTGACCCTGTTCGCTTTGAGTGTATGTATCAGGGACGTCCCTCGTCTCAGGGTGGATTGTTGTATGGCGATGGTTTCTTGACCTACGATGTGCTGCCTCGCGAAATTGTGCGCCGTTCGAATTATACCGATACGGCAGATATGGGTGATGATTATCTCTGCTCAATGAATTATGCAGTCGATGCCGATGGCGTGATTTATATCTTGGATGTGGTCTATTCTCGCTCTCCGATGGAGCAGACCGAAGGTATGGTAGCACAGATGCTCGCTGGGTCCGATGTGCGTTCGGCTCTTGTTGAGAGTAATAATGGTGGTAGGGGATTTGCCCGAGCTGTGCAACGTCTTGCTCCGAAGGTCAAGGTTGATTGGTTTCACCAAAGTGGCAATAAAGAGGCTCGCATCCTCTCCAACTCAGCTACGGTTTTGCACTCGGTACGCTTCCCTCGTATGTGGAAACAGATGTGGTCTGAGCTATATGCACATTTGAGTAATTATCGCCGCGACTTTAAGTCTAACCGTTGGCACGATGCGGCTGATGTTTTGACTGGAATTGTCGAACATGAGGCGGTAGTGCAACGCCCGACAAAAATACATCGGGTAGGTTTCTTTACTCGTAAGAACTAAGGGGTAGTTTTGTGCAAAACCACCCCTTAAGTATCAGTTGAATTAAACGCTGTTAAACACCTTTTAATGAGCCGATTTTTGCGTTAAACTCAAGTTTTAGTTCAGCTATTAATTCTTTCACGCTGATAATTTTTTCTGCTCGCCAAGCGTTGCTACCGCAGAAGGCATAACCCTGCTCCATCTTGCCCTTGAAGGCGTTGTATAGAGCCAACATGATGCAGTATGGCGAACGGCTTATGTCGCACGTTTTGATGCAATCGAATGGGCATGCTTTAGGTTGTTTGAGTCCCTGTTTTACCTTTTCCAAAAATGTATTGTGTATAGCTCTTCCGGGCAACCCGACAGGGCTCTGAATAATCTCGATATCCTCCTTTTGTGCTGTGATGTAACTCTGCTTGAAGATATCCGATGCGTCACACTCTGTGGTGGTGACAAAACGTGTTCCCATCTGCACGCCATCGGCTCCAAGTTCGATGATGTTGTAGATATCTTCGCCTGTATAAATTCCACCACCTGCAATGACTGGAATGTGGCGACCTTGCTTTTCGCCAATCTCTTTGGCTGCGGCTGCAACTTCGGGAACTGTCTTTTCGAGTGAAAAGTCGGGGTCAGAGATCTGGTCGTTGTTGTAGCCCAAATGACCTCCCGCCTTAGGACCTTCAACTACCACAGCGTCAGGAGTGTAGCCATATTCTCCGATCCAACGTCTTGCTATGAGCTTCAGGGCGCGAGCCGATGAAACGATCGGAACAAGTTTGGTTGTCGAATCTTTCTCAAGGAATGATGGCAGGTTGAGTGGAAGTCCTGCGCCTGAGAAGATTATGTCGGTATGCTCCTTGATTGCGGTCTTTGCCATGTCGGCAAAATTGGTAAGAGCGACCATGATATTTACTCCGATGATGCCTTTTGTGGCTTGACGAGCCTTCTTTAGCTCCTCTTTCAGACCATAGATACTCGCCTCGGCAAAATTCGATGCAAAATCTCGATATATTACTCCCAATCCAGCAGATGCGATAACGCCAATTCCGCCAGCATTAGCTACGGCTGATGCTAATCCCGAAAGAGAAATGCCTACGCCCATACCTCCTTGCACGATAGGAACTTGCGCCAGAAGGTCTCCAATTTTTAGTGTTTTCATGTGTAAAAAATATGTTTATCCAACTTTTTGGTTTAACTCCGCAAAGTTAGTAAAATATCTTAAATAGCGAAAATAATGTTTGATTTTTCCATAAGCAACTTTCGCAATACTCTTGAGTCAGAGAAGTGAAAAACCCCGAAACCGCAGATTGGCTTCGGGGCTTAGGCGTAGTGTTTTATTTAAGAGTATGTTATATTATTTAAGAGTATGTTATAAAATCTCCTCCAATCGGGCTACGGGCGAAATTCCCAAATCGGAGATCATACCTTGCTTGTAGCGATAATAACCCGATATGGCGATCATGGCTGCATTATCGGTAGTGAATTTCAGCTCGGGGATGAATGTGCGCCATCCTCTTCGGCGACCTGCTTCAGCGACAGCCTCTCTTAATCCTGAGTTTGCTGAAACTCCTCCTGCTATGGCTACATCTTTGATTCCCAATAATTTGGTTGCCTTGATGAGCTTGTCGAGCAGAATGTCGATGATGGTTGACTGCAGCGAAGCGCATAGGTCAGCTTTATTCTTCTCCACAAAATCAGCATCCTCCTTAACTGCATCGCGCAGAGTGTAGAGGAATGAGGTCTTCAGACCAGAGAATGAGTAATCAAATTCACCCTTGACGTGGGGCTTGGCAAATGTAAATGCCTTGGGATTACCCTCTTTGGCAAGTCGGTCAATCACAGGACCACCTGGGTAGGGCAAACCCATAACTTTGGCGCACTTGTCGAACGCTTCGCCTGCGGCATCGTCAATAGTCGAGCCGATAATCTCCATCTCCAAAGGGGAATTTACCTTTACGATCTGGGTGTGTCCGCCGCTGACCAATAGACATAGGAATGGGAACTCTGGATGAGGCAACTCTCTGTCGGGAAGATCAACAAAGTGGGAGAGTATGTGACCTTGTAGATGATTTACCTCTACGAGTGGAATTTTGTTGGCTATCGCGAGTCCTTTGGCAAAGGATGTGCCGACAAGCAGAGAGCCGAGTAATCCCGGACCTCGCGTAAAGGCAATGGCATCAATCTTGTCGATGCTTACTCTTGCATCCTTGAGTGCGGTATCGACCACAGGGATAATGTTTTGCTGGTGGGCGCGTGAAGCCAATTCGGGTATCACGCCACCATACTTTACGTGTACGGCTTGCGATGCAATGACGTTCGACAGAAGTGTCGTACCACGCAAAACGGCAGCCGATGTGTCGTCACAAGAGGACTCAATGCCGAGAATTGTTATATCCATAAGCAGGTTTTATGCTGTTTTTTTCTATTTTAATAGAAAAATTGTTACTTTTGTAAGTTTTATGACCGTAGTCACATGCGCAAAGTTACGAAAATATTGTTAAAGGCACTATCAGTTACGCTTTTGTTTCTGATATTTTGTCCTATTGTGCTTACTTTGCTCGTGGAATTACCCTCGGTGCAGAACTATTTGGTGGGTAAGGCTACCAAGTTCGTATCCGAGAAGTTGGAGACCGAGGTCTCTATCCGCAGAGTCAAGATCGGTGCGTTGGGTGCTTTGCGTGTGGATGGTTTCTATGTGGAAGACTATCAGCAGGATACTCTGCTTTATGTCGATAAATTGCGTATCTATCTTGCGCGTATCCCCGATCAGCAGGGTATCACTTTGCGCAATGGTGTAATCTCTCACGGTGTGCTTAATATCAAGGAGACTCCTGAAGGAGTGATGAACATCAAGCAGGTCGTGGCGCGTCTTAGCAATAAGGAGCGAGAGAAAAAGGGTGACTTTATGCTTAAGGTCGAGGATGTGCGTCTGGATGATTTCTCGCTCATTATCGAACAGAAGGAGCATCGTGAGCCGACCTATGGTATAGATTACGGCGATATGCATATCGAGCATATGTCGGCTTTTGTTGATGATTTCTATATGCATGGTGGTACCATAGGCGGATATATCAGAAATTTCTCGACTATCGAACATTGCGGTTTCATGGTTCAGAACTTTACGGGTCGCTTCTTGGTCGATAAGGGCGTGGTGGATCTGCGTGATTTTGAGATCATGGCAGAGAAGTCTGATATCCGTCTGCCCCGACTTACGCTTCGTGGAGAGGATTGGTCGGCGTATAAAGATTTTATCCATAACGTAACAATCGAGGGCGAGATCATGCGTTCGGCGGCATCGAGTGATGATATCGCACATTTTGCTCCACGTATGTTGCCATGGAATATATCAGTCAGAGGTGTCAATGCCAAAGTCAAGGGTACGGTGGCTGATATGAAGGTCGATGTCGAGAGCCTGCAATTTGGTCAGCAGAGTATGCTTCAGGGCGAGGTTACCTTGCGAGGATTGCCCAATGTGAAGCGTGCTGGCATGTCCGTGAAGTTGGATCAGCTGAGAAGTTGCGAGCAGGATGTAAATTATCTTTTGAGTGGAATTACGGGTAAGGAGTTGCCTGCCAAGGTGCGTGATATGTTGACCAATTCGGGTGAGTTGATTGCTTCGGGTACATTCAGCGGAGGTATGCGTGCCTTCGAGAGTGAGTTGAATTTTATTACCGAGGCGGGTAATATATTGCTCCATGCTCAGCGTGCCCCTATGAAGAAGGTCGAGGGCGAGGTGCAGAACTCCTCTTTGGTGGCGGATGTTTCGCTCGGTTATCTCGACTTGGGACGTGTGCTCGATGTGAGGGATATGGGCAGAATCAGCGCGAATGTGAGCTTCGATGGTCTGACCAATCGTAATCAGGTCCGAGGTCATGTCGTGGGTGATGTGGAGAATATCCATTTCAAAGATTGCGATTACCAAAATATCAGTATAGACGGTATGGTAATCAATAAGAGCTTCTCGGGTCAGATTTCGAGTCAATCCTCTCCTTTGGACTTCAAGCTCAGCGGTTTGGCTGATCTCAATAGCGTGAATCCTGTATTCGATATGAAGCTCAATCTGCGTGAAGCCGATCTGGTGCAGATGAATATTAATAAGCGCGATTCTTTGTCTCGCGTTCAGCTCAATGCCGATCTGTATGCCGTGGGACATAATATCGAGGATATAAATGGTTCGCTTACCATAGAGGGAGGCGAGTATCGTTATAACGAGGATTCTCTGTCGATGGGTTTGATACGTCTGACTGCGAATAATACCGATCAAAGACGCTCGTTGAATCTTACTTCGGATTTTGCCGATGCATCATTTACAGGTCCTACAAGTTATGGCGAGGTGGTGAGGTATCTGCAGTCGGCGATGCGAAAATATCTGCCCAATATCTCCGATGAATCAACCGCTTTGTATGAGAGCGCGGGCGAAGAGGGTTATTCGGCTCTTACCGTTTCGGTCAAAAATATAGATCCATTGTTGGATGCTGTATCTGATGGTTTGCAGATGGCAAACGGCTCGAAGCTCCATTTTGTGATGAATCCTTCATCCAACCATCTTGCTCTGCGAGCTGAGGCGGATTATCTGGAACGTGGCAATACGCTTATCACCAAACTTAACCTCAATGTGACCAATCAGGCAGACTCTTTGGCTATGTATCTGCAATCGGAGGATCTCTACTCGGGAGGATTCCATCTTCCACAACTATCGGTCATGGGCGGTGCTAAGAACGATAGGGTGATGCTGGATGCAGGCTTTGATGATGGCGTGGATACGCTCTCAGGCAGAGTTGCGGTGATGGCACACCTTACGCGTGTAATGCCGAGCAAGATGCCACGAGTTAATCTCACTCTTTTGCCTGCCCATATCAAGCGCGGCGAAAAGTTGTGGCGTATCACGTCCGATCCGATAAGTATTGATACTACAGGAATAGCGGTCAATAACTTTAAGGTCAGCAGTGGCAGTCAGCTGCTTTTGCTCGATGGCGTGGCGTCTAAGAGCAGCGCTGATTCTTTGTCGCTTCAGATGCGTGATTTCGAACTGACTCCATTCATGGGATTCCCTATGCGCCTTGGCTATGAGATCAAGGGCTTGGCGAGTGGTGTGGCTTCACTCAAGGCTGCGCTTAATCGAGGTGAGCTTAATGCCGATATAGATATCGATAGCATGACGGTAAACGGTACAAGCGTGGTACCATTGTGCATTGATTCCCGTTGGGATCTGGATCAGCAACGTGTAAGGCTTGCCATGAAGAATCTCAAGACAGGTAGTGAGATCATCCGAGGTTACTACGCTCCGCAGAGCAAACGATACTATGCCGAGGGCGAGCTGAATAACCTGCCGATGAATATGATCGAGCCTTTCCTCAAGGGTATAATCTCCTCTACCGAAGGTCGAGCCAATGCCAAGTTGGAGATTATGGGACAAGAGCGTCAGGCGAAGCTCAACGGTAGTGTCAGTGTTGAGGATCTTTCATTGATGCTCGATTATACTCAAGTACGTTATAGCATACCTTCGGCTAAGGTGAAGGTTGAGGATAATCATATCATAGCTACCAACGTCAGAGTCTTCAATGACGAGAAGAACACAGGCTCGCTGAATATGGATGTAAGTCTGAATCACCTTTCGAATATTACCTATGATTTGAGAATGGTGCCTCGCAGTATGATTGTACTTAATACTACGGCGCAGGATAACGATCTGTTCTATGGTAAGGTCTATGCTTCGGGAGTAGCTTCGGTAAAGGGCGATAAGAAGGGGACTCAACTCAACATCACCGCATCATCCGAGGGCGATTCGCAATTCTACATGCCACTTTCGGGTAAGATGGATGCCGCCAATGCCGATTATGTGATATTCGAAAAGCCAGGTATTCAGATCGATACGACAAACTATCTGTTGCGTAAGAAGATGATGTTCGAACGCCGTTCTCGCCGTACGGCATCTGCTGCGGGTACTATGGATATCAATATGGAGCTTACGGCTAATCGTAATACCGAGATTCAGCTTGTTATCGACCCTACGGTGGGCGATGTTATCAAGGCGCGTGGTGATGGTACTCTGAATATGCATATCGTGCCAAGTGCCAATATCTTCGATATGTATGGCGATTATACCATCTCAGACGGAAGTTACCTCTTTACGCTGCAGAACATCATCAATAAGCGATTCCTTATCGAGAGTGGCTCAACGATCCAGTGGACGGGCGATCCGATGGATGCACGACTGGATATTGATGCGATCTATAAGCTCAAGGCTTCGCTCCAGCCGTTGCTCTCATCCACTACGCTCGATAATGTGACGCGAGCCGTGCCCGTTGAGTGTATTATTAACCTTACCGAAAGACTAAGTAGCCCTACGGTGACGTTTGATATTAAAGTGCCAAATGCCGATTCCGAGATCCAGAATGCGGTGGCTAACCTGCTCAACAACCAGCAGTCTATCGCCACGCAGTTTATGTACTTGCTTGTGAGTGGTAGTTTCTACTCCGATTCGGGTACATCATCCAATATCGGTGCTTCGGCATCTGCCACTACAGGTTTTGAGCTTTTGTCTAACCAGTTGAGCAACTGGCTCTCGAGCGATGATTACAATATCATCCTTCGCTACCGACCTAAGTCGGAGTTGACAAGCGATGAGATCGACTTCGGATTCTCCAAGTCGCTGGTTAATGATCGCTTGCTGGTGGAGGTTGAGGGTAATTATCTGGTCGATAACCGTATGGCGCAGAGTAGTAATATGTCCAACTTCATGGGTGAAGCATATATCACATGGCTCTTGGATCGCAACGGTAACCTCAAACTCAAGGGCTTTACCCAGACCATCGACCGTTTCGATGAAAACCAAGGTTTGCAGGAGACAGGAGTCGGAATATATTATAAAGAGGACTTCAATAGCTGGGCAGATCTGAAACGCCGTATCAAGGAGCGATTCAAGTTTGGTCGCCGCAAGAAGAAGGCGCAGGAGGAGGCTCAGGCGCAAGAAGAGGCTCAGACCTCAGAAGAAGAACAAACCGTAGAGTCAGAAAATGAGGTGATGCAGACGGAGTAGTGTGACGTTAGAAAAGAAATTACGATAAACTTAAAATAAATTTTAACAAACTAAATTATGATTGAATTTCTTCAGGCTGTCGAGACGACAGCAGTAGCAGGCGAGGCAGCTACATCTGCTGCTTTGGTAACAGAGGAGGTGACTCGTATGGGTCTTTGGGAGCTATTTCTTAAGGGTGGCTGGTTGATGTGGCCTCTCTTGGCATTGGGTGGCGTAGCTGTGTTTATTTTCGTGGAGCGTTATATGGCTATCCGCAAAGCTTCGGGCATTAATATGAACTTCATGCACCGCATCCGCGACTACATCTCAGATGGTAAGATTAATGCTGCAATTGATCTTTGCCGCAAGACCAATACTCCTATTGCTCGTATGATCGAGAAGGGTATCGGTCGCATCGGTCGTCCTATGGGTGATATCCAGTCAGCTATCGAAAATGCTGCTAACCTTGAGGTCTCTAAGTTGGAGGATGGTCTTCCAATCTTGGCAACTATCGCTGGAGGTGCTCCTATGATCGGATTCTTGGGTACAGTAATCGGTATGGTGCAGACCTTTATGGATATGTCTGCTGCGGGCGGTACTGTCGATTTGACTCTCTTGGCAGGTGGTATGTATGTGGCGATGGTAACTACCGTGGGTGGTCTTATCGTGGGTATCCCTGCATATTTCGGCTACAACTATTTGGTGGCTCGCATCGAGAAGTTGGTATTCCAGATGGAGGCTAACTCAATCGCGTTTATGGATATTTTGAATCAACCTGTAAAGTAATTTAGAATATGGCAATTAAGAGAGGATCAAAAGTTGATTGTTCGTTCTCAGGCTCATCAATGACCGACTTGGTGTTTCTGTTGTTGATCTTTATGGTTATTGCTACTACGTTGATCAACCCAAATGCCATCAAGTTGATGTTGCCCAAGAGTGCCAATCAGCTCAAGGATAAGGCGATCACTACCGTCTCAATCAAGGACAACGGCTCGAATCGTTATTCCTACTACGTGGAGTTGGAGAATGTCGGCTCGCGTGAGGGTATCGAGCGTGCTTTGCAGAAGCGTCTTGAGGGACAGGAGGAGCCTACGATTTCGTTGCATGCCGACAAGAGCGTAGAGTGGGATGAGATCGTTCAGGTGATGAATATCGCTAAGGATAACGGTTATAAACTTATTGCAGCCACACAACCCTAAACTTTTAGGGTTTGTCGAAGGGCAATAGTAAGGATCAAGGTATGAACTACTATGACGAAAATGATGATAGACCTAAGCTCTATGCTGGAGTAGCTGTCGCGGCATATGCTGTTGCGATGGCTGCCATGCTGTTTTTGGTCTATATCCCCATCAAGGTCGCGCCTGAGAATGAGATGATCATCGTTGAGGTCATTGACGAGGAGCCGCGCCCCAAACCCCGTCCTGTGGTTACTACTCAAGCTCCCCGACACCAGAATCTTTCGACTACCAGAGAGAATACTCAGCAGGTGACGGGTAAGGATGAGCAGACGCAGACGGTCAATCGCCGTGCGATTTTCCATAGCAATAAAGGTGGTGTGGATGAGCCAGAGGATCTGGGTAATCCATACGCACGCGAGGGCGAGGAGAATCTGGCAAGTGGCGATGGCGGAGGCTTGAATCCTATCGGAAATGATCAGTTGGATGAGGGCTTGCGAGGTCGTGGCTTGGTGGGAAATCTGCCCAAACCTTCATATCCGGGTAATGTCGGTGGTAAAATTGTGATTCGAGTAACGGTTGATCAGCATGGTAAGGTGACAAATGCCACCTACGAGCCTAAGGGCTCCACATCTTCGGATGCGGCACTTATCGCGGCAGCCAAGAGTGCAGCCATGCGAGCCCGTTTTACCGAGAGCAGAAGTTTTATTCAGGGTGGTACTATCACCTATAACTTTAAATTGAACTAATCCGCAGATGAAGAGATTTATTTGTTGTATGGTGATGTCGCTGCTCTGCTTCACAGCATTTGCTGGGGGCAAAGGTGACTCGAATAAAGGGGAGAAGGTGCGTCCGATTATTGTTTTTGAGCGTACCTCGTATGACTTTGGTGATGTGCCACGTAAGGGTGGCGATTTGATCAAGGAGTTTCGTTTTTCGAATAAGGGTGATGCTCCGCTTGTGATTAAGAAGATCACCAAATCATGCTCTTGTATCTCTGTTTCATACTCGCGTAAGCCAGTCTTGCCGGGTGAGAAATCGGTGATCAAGGTGAAATACGAGCCCCACAAGGTTGAGGCAGGAATTTTTCATAAGGTGATTCAGATCTATACCAACTACTCTAAGGATGCTTCGCTGATTACCATTCAGGGTAATTCGGTGGATGCGGATATGATGTAGTTTTAGCGCGTAAGACAAATAAGGCTGTCGATTTCTCGATAGCCTTATTTTTTATTCCCCAAATAGTTTTATCACCGCCATGTCGCTATTTGTTCCTATGCGGAATGGAGGACCCCAAAGTGAAAGACCGCTTGAAACATAGATGTGCGAGTGTGACCATTTGCGGTAACCATGACTCTGCTCATACATATAATCGGTCACAAGCGAGAGTGGAAATACTTGCCCATGATGTGTGTGCCCAGAGAATTGCAGATCTACCCCCAGCGAGTCGCTCTTTTGCAGTTCGTAGGGTTGGTGGTCAAGTACTATGATTGGTCGCTCCTTGTCGCACTTCGAAATCAGACTCTCCAAAGACTCTCTTCGGTGGTTGGAGCGATCGTCTCGCCCAATGATTTGCACTCCCGATGGGTGCGCAACCACACTGTCGCGCAATAGGTGGATTTGCGTCTTGTGGAGGAACTCTTCCGCAGATTTTATGCCGCTGATAAACTCGTGGTTTCCCGCCACCATGTATATGCCCAATGGTGCTTCCAACTGATTCAACTCTTCGTGCATCTGCTGACTGTGAAGAGGAAGGGTAGAGTTGTCAATCAGATCTCCTCCGATCAATATCATGTCGGGCTTTTGGCTGTTAATCATCTTTACATATCGCTGCAATGCACGCTTATCGGTACCATGTCCCAAATGCACATCACTCACTGCTACTATGCGCAGAGGTTGCTCCATGGGCTTATCGAACTTGATGTCAAGCTCCACTATTTGAGGGTGGCGATAGTTATAATATCCATATATCATCAGGCAGATGGTTAGTCCCAATGCCCACGGATAACCGTTGAATTTAGGTAAGGCGAGATGTGTAAGATCAGCAACAAGTAATCCCAATACCATATATAATATAAAGACCATCCATGCCGATCCTGCTTGGAACATCAGACGCGAGACCGTAGGTGGAATCTCTACATTGCGCATCCCGAAGGATAGGAACATAGATACGGCAATCGCCCAGAAGATTATGCCGAAGAGTATCTTCCACACAAGTGGTAGAGAACTGATTTGTTGCAGCGTGCGTATAAAGAGGTATATATTACCTCCGAGGTACGCTACCATTATCATTAGAAAAAAATATTTCATCTTAGCATCGTGTAATTCTTGCAGACAAAAATATGTAAAATGCGCAAAAAAACAAAATCGGCAATACCGCTGTGGATATTGCCGATTTTTGTATTCTGAAATAATAGTCTGCTTACTTTGTTGCAGCCTCCAAACGCTTCATCATTACGAACATGAAGAGTGCCGAAAGCAAGCACAATACGATAAATACTGACCATACAACCCACAATGGAAGACCTCCCCAAAGGAATCCACCAACAGCTACAAGCATGTTACCGATAGCAGTTGCTACAAACCAGCAACCCATCATCATACCCTTGTACTTAGGAGGAGCAACCTTCGATACGAATGAGATACCCATTGGCGAGAGCAACAACTCAGCAAATGTCAATACGAGGTAAGTCGAGATCAACCAGTTAGCCGATACGAATGTGCCATTCTCGCCAGCTGCAGCCTGCTCGTTTGGAGTCAAAAGACCCATTGAACCCAATGCCATTACAGCGAAACCTGCCGCAGCAACCAACATACCGTAAGCGATCTTACGTGGTGCTGAAGGCTCCTTGCCCTTAGATGCCAAAGCACCGAAGATAGCCATCGAAACAGGAGTCAATGCAACTACATAGAATGGGTTAAACTGCTGGAAGATAGGTGCGCTAACTGCAATAGAACCGCTGATGTTGAGGTACTTGTAAACCAAGATACCGATCACGCCCAAAACGATAGCCGAAGAGACGATCTTAGTCTTAACCTCCTCGCTCTGGAAGATTGAGAATGCAGCATAAACAGCGATAATGATAAGAGCCAAGTTCCATACGTTGAATGCCATGCTCTGCAAGCCCTCAGATGACTTCTCGGTGAACTCATCGGCGAAGTATGTAAGAGCCAAGCCGTTCTGGTGGAATGCCATCCAGAAGAAGATTACAACGGCAAATACCAAGAAAAGTGCAGTCATACGAGCCTTAGTCTGCTCTGGAGTAAGAGTATCTACCACCTGAGCCTCCTCGCCCTTCTTACGCTGACCACCCTCTACGTGGCGGAATGTAGGACGGAAGATGTAATAGATAGCGATTGATGCGATCAACGCCACGCAAGCCACAGCAAATGAGAAGTGGTATGCATCGTTACCAGAGAAACCGAGCGAAGTCTCTGCCCACTCCTTGATCTCTACCGCAGCAGTTGGAGCAAACAAAGCACCGATGTTGATAGCCATGTAGAAGATTGAGAATGCTGAGTCACGCTTGTCGGCATACTTAGGATCATCGTAGAGATTACCTACCATCACCTGCAAGTTACCCTTGAAGAGACCTGTACCCACTGAGATGAAGAGCAATGCGCCCAACATAGCGATCATAGCCAATGTGTCACCTCCGAGAGGGAACGAGAGCAGCAGGTATCCGATAAACATGATGAAGATACCGCTTGTCACCATCTTACCGAAACCGAACTTGTCGGCCAAGATACCACCGATCAGAGGCATGAAATATACCAATCCGAGGAATGTTGAATAGATAGCACCCGCTACACCAGCGTCCAGACCGAAATTGGCGCGCAAGAAGAGAGCGAACACTGCAAGCATTGTGTAGTAGCCGAAACGCTCACCTGTGTTGGCGAGAGCCAGCGCATACAAACCTTTTGGTTGTCCTTTGAACATGATTTTTTAGTTTTTATTAGTTAATATTATATTGTTTCGTACAATTCCCGACAAAGATAACGAAAAATTTATTATATTTGTGTATAAATCAATTAGAAAATCACAACTATGGAGAGTTCACAGAAGGTATTGGCTATGGTTGAGCGTGATGAGTGGTTGCAACCGGTAGCCGACAAGATCGCAGATCGTCATGAAAGATATCTCAAGCGTATGTCAGCCATCGAGGCTCAGTCAGGCTCTATTGTAGATTATGCCAACGGTTATCGTTACTATGGCTGGCAGTGGGATGATACACTTTCGGGTTGGTGGTTCAGAGAGTGGTTACCCGAGGCATACGATGTCTTTATCTTTGGTGATTTCAACTCATGGCAACGCACTCAGCTGCGTCTGGAGAAGGATCGTAACGGTGTGTGGAGTATCTTCTTGCCTGAGGCAATGTATGGACATCTGTTGCAGCATGGCTCACTCTATAAGCTCCATGTGCATGGTGCCAACGGTTGGCATGATCGCATCCCAGCTTATGCTACCCGAGTTGTGCAGGATGAGGAGACGAAAAATTATACCGCCCAATTCTGGAATCCCGAAAAACCATACAAGTGGCACGATAAAAAGTTTGATGCCTCGAAGATCGGCGATTTGCTGATCTATGAAGCCCATGTCGGTATGGCTCAGGAGGAGGCAAAGGTGGGTACATATAACGAGTTTACCAAAAATATCCTTCCACGTATCAAGGAGGCTGGATATAACGCTGTGCAGCTGATGGCTATCGCCGAGCATCCATATTACGGTTCGTTTGGCTATCATGTGGCAAACTTCTTTGCTCCCTCTTCGCGTTTCGGTACGCCCGAGGAGTTGAAAAAGCTCATAGATACAGCTCATAAGATGGGTATTGCGGTGATTATGGATCTGGTGCATGCCCACTATGTTAAGAATATGAATGAGGGAATCCTCGATTTGGATGGCTCAGGTCATCACTATTCAAAGGCTGGCGAGGCAGGATATCAGCAGTATTGGGACTCTATGATCTTCGACTATGGCAAGGGCGGCGTGGAGCATTTTCTTTTGTCTAACGTGAAATATTGGCTCGATGAGTTCCATTTCGATGGTTTCCGCTTCGATGGCGTGACTTCGATGCTCTATTATCATCGCGGATACATAGATTTCGACTCGCGCGAAAAGTTCTTCGATGAGGGTGTTGATCTCGATGCAGTGACTTACCTTACTCTTGCCAACCGTTTGGTGCATGACTTCCGACCAAAGGCTACTACCATAGCCGAGGATGTGAGTGGTATGCCGGGTATGTGTTGCAAGATCGAGGATGGTGGCATTGGCTTTGACTATCGTCTGGGCATGGCTATTCCAGATTTCTGGATCAAGATGCTCAAGGATACGCCCGATGAGGAGTGGAATATATGGGAGATGTGGTCAATCCTGACCAATCGTCTGCCAAGTGTCAAGACTGTTGCATACGCCGAGTCACACGATCAGGCTCTGGTGGGAGATAAGACCATTGCTTTTAGGTTGCTGGATAAGTTGATGTATGATTCGATGGATCGCAAGAGCGAAAATCTGGTCGTTGATCGCGGAATGGCTCTGCACAAGATGATACGTCTGATTACAATTACTTGTGGCGGCGAGGCATACCTTAATTTTATGGGTAATGAGTTTGGTCATCCAGAGTGGATCGACTTCCCTCGCGAGGGCAATGGCTGGTCATGCCAGCATGCACGCCGTATTTGGTCCATTCGAGATAACGAGGAGCTTCGTTACGGACTGTTGGCTGAGTTCGACAAGGCTATGATCGAGTTGGTTAAAGAGCATAAGATTCTCTCCGATGGATATCCATATAATTTGTTGATGGACGAGCAGAATAAGACCATGGTCTATTCTCACCGCGATCTGATCTTTGTGCTTAATTGGCACGCTACTGCCTCTATCCCCGATTACGAGATTCCGTTGCACGAGGCTGGAAAATATGAGTTGCTGCTCTCTTCTGACGAGGAACGTTTCGGCGGTCATGCACGCCATGAGGTGGGGCAGGAGCACTTCTCGTTTAATGTCGAAGGCGAAGACGGTACATTATATCCTCGCCTGAAAATCTACAATACATCGCGCACAGCCATGGTTCTGCGCAAGGTGGATTAATTTTGTACGTCTATATAAACGATAAGACCCTGCTGTTGCGGCAGGGTCTTATCGTTCGTGTCTTGGTGCTTTATACAAAAGGATACTTCACAACTTCGGCTTTGAGCAGTCTGTCGCGGATGACGACTGCTACGGTTGTGCCTACTGCGGCATACTCGCTCTTGACATAACCCAAAGCGATACCGACCTTCAGCATAGGCGACATGGTGCCTGAAGTTACATGACCGATCTGCTCGCCTTCGAGGTTTGCCAATGTGTAGCCGTGGCGAGGGATGCCTCTGTCAATCATCTTAAGACCGACCAACTTACGCTCAACGCCCTTAGCCTTCTGCTCAGCCAAATACTCCTTGTCGATAAACTCCTTGCCCTCGACAAACTTGGTAACCCAACCCAAGCCAGCCTCCAAAGGAGATGTCGTGTCGTCAATATCATTGCCATAGAGTGCAAATCCCTTCTCCAGACGCAAAGTGTCGCGTGCGCCCAAGCCAATGTTCTTCAAGCCGAACTCCTCGCCAGCCTTCCACATAGCTTCCCAAATGGTGTCGGCATCTGAATTATACATATATATCTCGCAACCGCCTAATCCTGTATATCCTGTAGCCGAAAGGATTACATCGCATCCTGCCAACTTAGTCTGCTTGAATGTATAGTATGTCATATCCTCTACCTGCTCCTCGCACATATTCTGCACAAGTTTCATCGCAAGAGGACCTTGGATTGCCAACTGAGCGATGTTGTCTGAAGAGTTCTCCAACTCAACGCCCGCCTTCATACCGAACTTCTCGCCCTCACGGCAGATGTGCTGCCAATCTTTCTCGGTGTTGGCAGCATTGACGCAAAGCATATACTTCGTGTCGCTGAACTTATAGATCAAGATATCATCCACGATACCACCCTTACCGTTAGGCATGGTGGCGTATTGTACCTTACCATCGTAGAGCTTGCTCACATCGTTTGAAGCGATATACTGCAATAACTCAAGAGCCTTCTCGCCCTTAATCCAGATCTCGCCCATGTGACTAACATCAAAGACTCCGCACTTCTCTCTGACAGTCATGTGCTCATCGTTGATGCCCGAAAATTCGATAGGCATATTATACCCTGCAAACTCCGCCATCTTGGCACCTGCTGCAATGTGGTATTTTGTAAAAGCTGTGGTTTTCATTATAGTTTAGTTTTTAAGTTTTTTTTCTCTCTCTTATGCCTGTTTTTCTGGCTTCTTGATACCTAAGCGTGGACAACGCTTGAACTCTTTGGTGCGATCAAACAAATAACGGTATGTGGTGTGCATCTTGTGACGTGTAGCACATACATATGTCTGAATCATACGGTTCATTACAGGGTTGAAATCGCCGATCCATGCAAACTCCACAGTCTTATATGAGTTGCGGTCGGTGCGGATGTATGTCTCATAGATATACTGGATCATACCACTCTCCACGCCCTTGCCTTGGAATTCTGGTGTTACGGCAAAGATGATTCCGAAGATACGGTCACAACTCTTCTTAACCTTCAAATCCCACATCAGACGCAACTTGTTCCAAAGGTTGAGTTTACCGTTGAACTTGCCGATGATACGGTTGATATCTGGCACCATGATAAAGAATCCGATAGGCTCATCGTTAAAGTATGCAAAGAAGATGATGTTTGGATCTACGATAGGGCGCAGGGTCTTCATAATCTTCTGAGCCTCCTCCTTTGGCATAGGCTTAACTCCTGTAAAGAGACTCCAAGCCTTGTTGTAAATCACGCGGAAGTTCTCAGCTACCGACTCCAAATCCTTCACATTGATAGGTGCGAAGCTGTAACCCGGGGTATTCATCAGACGCTTTGCACGTTCGTGAATCATGCCGTTGATATCATCGTCATATACTCTCCAGAGGTATGTGTTCTGGTTAAAGTAGTTTTGGAATCCGTAGGTCTCGAAAAGCTCCTTGTAATATGGAGGATTATAAGGATTGGCATAGAGTGGCTGGAATTCATAACCCTCTACCAACAAACCCCACCACGAATCGCGTGGACCGAAGTTCACAGGACCATCCATAGCCTCCATGCCACGGCTTACAAGCCACATGCGAGCTGCTTCGAAGAGCATATTAGCCAACTCCTGATCGTTGATTGCCTCGAAGAAACCGCAACCACCCGTAGGCTGCTCATAGGAATAAGCATGCTCGTTGTCGTAGAATGCTGCGATACGTCCTACAACCTCGCCTTCGGCGTTGTATGCTACCCAACGGATTGCTTCACCATCCTGATAGAGTTTGTTCTGAGCAGGATCAAACACTGCTTTGATATCATTATCCAATGGGCATACCCAATTGCGATTGCCTTTGTAAAGACGCTTAGGAAGATCGATAAACTCTTTCTCCAATGCCTTGTCGGTAACCTCCTTCAAGGTGTACTTTTTATTGCTCATAGCTATATGTTATATGTTTATTTCGGTTTTAACTCTCAAAATTACAAAAAAAAGCCGAAACAACGCTCTCCTTGCCACTTTTTTTTAGGCTAATGGTCTTAGTTTTGAATTTTAAATTGATTTTGTTATATTTGCATCTTAAAACCTTTAGATAAAGAATTATGGAATTTACAGCAGAAATGATTGCCGGCTTGTTGTCGGGTACTGTGGTGGGCGATAAGAATGCTTCGGTACATACGGTATCCTCTATCGAGGGCGGTAAAAAGGGCGCATTGACATATTTGACCAATCCAAAATATGAGCAGTATGTATATACTACTCAGGCTTCTATCGTTTTGGTTTCTAACGATTTTGAACCAAAGCAAGAGTTGAGCGCAACTCTGATCAAGTTGCCCGATGTAGGTGCTGCGGTGTTGCAGCTCTTGGAGATGTATAACGCCATGAAGCCTCAGAAGAAGGGCATCAGCAAGATGGCATCCATCTCAGAGAAGGCTACCGTTGCTGAGGATTGCTACGTGGGCGATTTTGCCGTTATCGAGGCGGGTGCTGTTATCGAGTCAGGAGCAAAGATCTATCCTCAGGTATATGTCGGCGATGGTGTGAAGGTTGGCGCAGGTACTACGCTCTATGCTGGCGTGAAGATCTACGAGGGCTGTCGCATTGGTAAAAATTGTATTATCCACGCTGGTGCGGTGATTGGTGCCGATGGTTTTGGTTTCTTGCCTAAGCCAGATGGTACGTTCGACAAGATCCCTCAGTTGGGCAATGTCATCATCGAAGATAACGTGGAGATCGGAGCAAACACTTGTATCGACCGTGCCAAGACCGACTCTACCATCATCCGTAAGGGTGTGAAGCTCGACAATCTGATCCAGATTGGTCACAATGTAGAGATTGGCGAGAATACCGTTTCATCGGCTCAGATGGGTATCGCAGGTACTTCGAAGGTTGGTCGCAACTGCTTCCTCGCAGGTCAGGTGGGTATCGCCGACCATGTCAATATTGGCGATTTTGTGAAGATCGGCTCTAAGTCGGGTATCGACAAGGATGTTGCCGATGGCGAGATCCGCTTCGGTTATCCAGCTTTGCCAGGCATGAATTATCACCGTTCGTTTGCGGTGTTTAAGAATCTGCCAGATCTGCAGAACAGAGTCCGCACTTTGGAGAAGAGCGTAAAGACACTTGAGGAGAAAGAGTAAATAGAAGTAACAAACAATAAAACTTTAAGGAAATGAAGAAGATTTTTGTAATTGCATTAGCAGCTGTGGCTATGGTTAGCTGCGGTAGCGCAACAAAGTACACTATTTCGGGTACTTCAGAGGATTTTGCCGATGGTAAGTGGGCATACTTGGGTGTGCAGGAGGGTCGCGAGTTTGTAAAGAGCGACTCTGTGCAGATCGCAGGCAACTCATTTGCGTTGAAGGGTGAGGTTGAGGCTCCTTATGCAGCATACGTTGCTATCGGTGAGCCCGAGGCACGTCCTGATATGTATATCGAGGTAGTGGTAGAGCCAGGTAAGATTGAGCTAAAGAAGCTCGATCCAGAGCATCGTGCATACTCAGCCGTAGGTACTGCGTTGAACGATAAGGCTGCAGAGTTCCACAACAAGATCTGGGCTATGCAGAAGGATGAGAATGCTTCTCAGGATGATTATGTAGCTTTGCAGAAGTCATTTATCGAGGAGAATATCGACAATGTATTGGGTTTGAACGCATTTTTGCAGGCATACTACTATTTCCAGCCACAGGAGGTTATCGATTTGGTTAACGCTATGCCAGAGGCTGCACAGGAGAAGACTTCATTCATTAAGGAGTCTGCCGAGAAGGCTTTGAAGGTGTTGCCAGGCAACCCATATATTGACGTTGTGGAGAAGAATCCTGATGGCAAGGAGATTAGCTTGAAGAGCGTAGTAGAGAACAAGAAGAACAAGTATGTTCTTTTGGACTTCTGGGCATCATGGTGCGGTCCATGTATGGCTGAGGTGCCACACTTGAAGGCTGCATACGACAAGTTCCACAAGAAGGGCTTCGAGATCTATGGTGCATCGTTCGATCGCGCTCGCGAGCCATGGGTAAAGGCTATCGAGGATAAGAAGATGGATTGGGTACACGTCAGCGCAATCAAGTATTGGGACAATCAGGCTCGTTACGACTACGCAGTAAACTCTATCCCAGCAAACTTCCTTATCGACTGCTCAACAGGCAAGATCATCGCTACTCAGTTGCGTGGCGAGGATTTGGCGAAGAAGTTGGAGGAGCTTTTGAAGTAACTTTTCATTAGACAATTATCGCATATTACCCCTTCCTGTTGCCGAAAATGCATCGGGGGGGGGGTAATTTGTTAATACACAGTTAGTTATTAAGACTACATAAAGGGTATCTTTAATTAAAACTTGTAGCTATGAAAAAGATATTATTATTGGCGGTTTGGGCGTTTACAGTTGTTGGATGCGCAGACCCTAACTCCTATGTTATCTCTGGTAAAGATACGACAGGTCGTTGTCCCGATGGGGAGTGGGCATATTTGTGCTTGCAGAAAAATTCGCCATCGGATTTCCATATCATTGACTCGGTCAAAATCGAGAATAATTCATTCCGCTTCGAAGGTGTGGTTGAACAACCAACCATTGCCCACATCATGACGCGTGCTTATAGGGATTCGATGCGATTTGAAAGACCCATAGTTCTTCATACGTTTATCCTCGAAAAGGGCGATATTAAGAGTGCAGTACCAACCCCTTCGGGAACACCTCTCAATAACAAGATCACCATGTTTGGTCAAGATATTGAGAAGATGTTGATGCTGGCTGAGGCGGAGAATCTTAGCGAGGAGGAGATTGTTGATCGTGCTTTCTCTATGACTTGCAGCTATATCCGCAACAACGCAGATAATGAGTTTGGAGTCTATGTGGCAGACTATATGTCGGGCGAATTTGATCCTGCCAAGGAGTTGGAGATGTATGCTCTTTTGCCTACCAAGCAGGAGTATTTTGCCAAGCAAATTGAGCAGGCTCGCAAGGCTTCGTCAATTCAAGTTGGAACGCAATATATTGATGTGGCAGAGCCTACTATTGATGGAAAGGAGATTTCGCTACGGAGCGTGGTGGAGCGAAAGGGGAATAAATATGTACTTCTTGAGTTCTGGGCATCGTGGTGTGGACCTTGTATGTCAGAGATGCCTAACCTAAAGGCTACATACGACAAATATCACAATCGTGGATTTGAAATTTACGCTACATCGCTCGATGAAGATAAGGTTAGTTGGCAAGCTGCGATGGATAAGTTTGGTGTGAAATGGGTAAATGTAATCAGCTCGCAGGGCGCAGACTCTTCGGCACCTCAAAAGTATATCATCACCTCAATCCCATCCAATTTCCTGATAGATTGCTCGACAGGTAAGATTATAGCTAAGAACCTACGCGGCGTGGCTTTAGGTGAGAAACTCTCTGAGCTTTTGCAGTAGAATCTGATATAGCTCATAAATAAATCTCGCATAACTCATATCAGGGTTATGCGAGATTTTATTTGTTAAACAACGTCACTTGTGTTTAAGAAACGTATTGCCTTTAAAGCAATCAACAACACTTTCTACTTAAACGGAGAATCTGGCTCTTTGGACATTACCCAATAGAAGAGTTTGTCAACAATTCCTGGGGCGAACTTCTTCACAAAGTGTGTGGCGCGACCCTCTGCCTCCATCAGGCAAAGACGCTTGCGGCGTGCAATGCCACGTGCAACAATGTGTGCAACCTCCTCGGCTGTCATCATCTTGCCCTCCTCGCGTGGGGTAGAGCCCTGCTGTGAGCCATCGGCAGTGAGAGCCGAGAAGCGCACATTCGATGCAGTAAAACCAGGGCAAGCTACCATCACGTGCAACCCCTTCTTGAGGTTCTCGATTCTGATAGTCTCCAAAAATCCTGTCATGGCAAACTTCGATGCCGAGTAACCCGTTCTGCCTGGCAGACCGTGGATGCCAGCTTCCGATGAGATGCCGACCAGCGAGCCCTTAGACTGCTGAAGATAAGGCAATGCAAACTTAGTACAATATACCGTACCCCAGAAGTTAACATCCATCAGACGATGCAATACACTCAGATCCAGATCATCGAACAATGCGCGCATCGAGATACCCGCGTTGCAGATCAAGACATCTATCCCTCCGAAGTTATCAACCGCTGTCTGAATCAACTTCTGACAATCCTCTACCTTCGTAACGTCACATGCCGAGTAAACAGCCTTACCTCCTTGAGAGTTGATCTCCTTGCACAAGGCATCCAACTTATCAGCCTGTCGTGCGCCAAGTACCACCTTGGCACCCATCTGGGCATACACCTTAGCCATAGCCTCGCCGATTCCCGATGAAGCACCTGTGATGACTACGGTTTTACCGTTTAATTTGTTGCTCATATCTTCTCTTTTTTATTAGTTTCTCCTTATATATCTACACTCAGCATATCGTAAGCCAAGCTAACTCCTGCGGGTAGTTTCTTCTCACACTCGGCGTGAAGACCAATGGCGTGCGAAAGGTGCGTGAGGTAAGCTCTCTCGGGTTTGATCTCGTTGATCAGATTCAGTGCCTCCTCTACACAAAAATGCGAGTAGTGTGGCTCAAATCTCAGAGCATTTACTACCAAAAGTTCTACGCCGCGCAGCTTCTCGATCTCGCCCTCCATCAGCTCCTTGAAATCGGTCAGATATGCCATCTTGCCAATTCTGAATCCCGTCACCTCGAAACGATTGGAGTGGTGTCCGCGGATAGGGGTGATAGTGTGACCTTTTACAGTAAAAACCTTCGTGGGGTCAAACTCATGGAGTCTCATCTCTGGCACACCTATATATTTATTGCTCACAAAAGCGTAGTCGAAATCCTTGCGCACAACCTCAGCCGTACGGCTTGTGGCGTAGATATCTATTGGGCGAATGGTGGGGTAGTCCACAAAGTTGAATGCCCTCACATCATCCAGTCCACCCGTGTGATCCTTATGCTCGTGAGTGAGCAGTATAGCGTCCAGAGTGCGTACGCCCGTACGGAGCATCTGCTGACGGAAGTCGGGACCTGCATCAATCACTATGCGCATATCATCACACTCTATCATCGCCGAGGTACGCAGGCGTTTGTCGCGCTCATCGGTCGAAAGACATACCTCACAACGGCATCCTATGACAGGGACTCCTTGTGATGTTCCTGTTCCCAAGAATGTGATTTTCATTGTAGCTCTATTCTAAGGTTTCTATCTCTTCTCTTAATTTGCGGGGCATTTTCCGTATCACCTCATCGTATGAGTGGTCGATAAGTCGCTTTAGCAGCCCCTCCTCCAACTCCGATATGCGGAGTTGATTCCAATACTTTTTGTTAAAGTGCCAAGCTGGCTCTATAGCTGAATACTCTTCTCTTAGCTCCAAAGCATACTCGGCATCGCACTTTAGGATCAACATATCGGCTTTCTCCAAAGGCATGCAGGCAAACATCTTGCCTGCGACCTTAAACACAAGTGTCGTATCATCGAATGGGAACTCCTCGGTTGCGGCTCTCTTCGAGAGGCAATACTCTCTTACTGTCTCGATATCCATCCCTTACTCTGGTTTATATCCTGTATCTTCGTGCAGCACCTCGCCATTTGCGGCAGTTACCGCCAACTCATCGCAACGGTTGTTCTCTACAGTTGAGGCGTGTCCCTTAACCCACACAAAACGTACATTGTGACGGCGATATACCTTCAGGAAACGCATCCATAGGTCGGGATTCTTCTTGCCCGCAAAGCCTTTGCGCTCCCAGCCAAATACCCAACGCTGATTGACGGCATCGACCACATATTTCGAGTCTGAATAGATGGTGACGTTGCTCCCCTCAAACTTCAGAGCCTCCAACGCCACGCATACCGCCATTAGCTCCATGCGATTGTTGGTCGTCAGGCGAAAACCCGAAGCCAGCTCTTTGCGATGTGGTCCCGACAATAGCACCACCCCGAAGCCTCCTCGCCCTGGGTTGCCTTGCGCTGCTCCGTCTGTATATATCGTTATATCTGCCATATTCTCTATTTCTCTACAAATACCGCCATGCTCTGTGCTTCAACCTCAATGTTCAATACTCCTTTGCGCGAACATAACATCTTGTCGGTCTCGATCATGCAGTCGCTTTGAGGTAATTTCTCCTTGCTATAACCATAGTGGCTGAATCTTGATCTGCGGAGTGCTTGGTTTTCTATCTGTGCCGCAAATTTTTCATCTGAGCCATTGGCTATGACATAAACCCACTTCCCCTGCTCATTGCGAAAAGCCGATGCGGCGACAAACTCGTTGCCTGTTTTTAATGGGTAGATCTCGCTTCTGCCTATATGGCGCGTTAATAGCGAATATGCCCAATACTGCGCTCGTGGCTCAAAATCTTGCTTTATATCATCGTAGTATGGCTCGCTTTGGTATTCACTCTTTGCCGAGCGCCACAAACCTAATTGCTGCATCGACTCGTATGAATCCGTAAAGGCGTAGTATTGATCTACCATCGACCAATAGCTTACCCCAGCGGCTCCTGCGTTCATCAACGAAAGAGCTATGCGTGCCATTAAAACACCTCGCTCATAGCGGTCTATGTCTCTTTGTCGCGAAGCTCCCACATTCTGGTTCGATCCGAACTCGCCGATGTAGTGCGGCTTGCCTGTTGGAGCAACCACCTCTATATTGGCTCTTTCCCACGCCTCGATTTGGCTGTTGGGGGTCTCGTATCCGAATTTGTAGGTGTGCGAGTTGTAGGAGTCAGCAATATCGTCAACGCTACGTGTGGCGTGTTGCAGAAAGTTGATATTCTCGGCATCATCCGAGAGATCAAACCTCAGCTTATCGCGCACGCCGTCTCGCTTTAGTCGCTCATCTACCACATGGCACATCTTGGAGTAATGCTCGGCGTCAACCACGCCATCAATTCTGTATGACCAACTTGGTTCGTTGATTAGCGTTAAAGCCTTGATGCAACTATATTTTCTCTCTACGATTAGGTGCTGCAAGAGTGCCGATATGCTCTCTGCCCACTCCTCTAACTGCTTCGAGGGGATACACCAATCCTCCGTGGAGTTCTCTTCCGCTAAGAAATATTTTTGGTTGGAGCGATACTGCTTGTCGATAATGTGACCGCACCATTTGTGGCAACCCCAAGCGACCATCGTGATATCAATCCCTTCACTCTGCGCCAGATCCAACGCTTTATATAACGACTGCATCTCGACCGAAGAGAGAGTCAACCTATCCCATGCAATCTGATTTGCGTCATCATTGTCGTTTATCGGCTCCCACCACGAAGGCATCACCATCATTCGCATTCTCTTCACTCCCATCTGCTTGACTCTTCGGCATGCAATATCCCAAGCCGAGGAGTCTATGCCGCGCATCACTATGTTTTGCGACCATAGGTGCGGGTCGTACTCTACCGAAGGGGGCAAAATCGTGTGCGAAGCTCTCGGTGCTACACTCATGCACACACCACTTTGCTCTTTGTTGCAAGCCATAAGCCCGAACAATAGAGCAAAAAGCAGTGGTGTGATCTTTCTAAGCACTGGCGTTTTATTTGAGTGCCTCCATACGCTCCTTGATAGCTGCGATCTTAGCCTCGGCATCAGCCTTCTTAGCCTTCTCGTTGGCAACTACCTTCTCTGGAGCTGAGCTTACGAAACGCTCGTTAGAGAGCTTCTTCATTACGCTTGCGAGGAATCCCTCCAAATATGTGAGTTCATCTGAGAGCTTCTTTAGCTCTGCCTCCTTGTCGATCATCTCACCCATCGGTACAAAATACTGAGTGGTCTTGACGATGAAGGCATCGGCAGTAGGATCCTTCTCCTCGATGAGGTTAATCTGGCTCAAGTTACACATCTTGGCAATCACTGGAGCATACTCTGCAGGGTAGTTCTCATCTGCGATTACGTTGAGCTCCAACGCCTGCTTCTGAGCGATGTTCTTCTGCTTGCGTACGTTGCGGATGCCTGTGATAACCTCTGTGGCAAGATCAAAACGCGAGAGCAATTTCTCATCCACCTGCTCAGCCTTAGGCATTGGCGCGTACATGATTGACTCGCCCTCGGCACGTGGTGCAAGATCCTGCCAGATCTCCTCTGTGACGAATGGCATGAATGGGTGGATCAGGCGCATAAGCTGATCAAAGTAATACTTCGTAGCCTCCATTGTCTCCTTGTCTGTAGGCTGCTGGTACGCAGGTTTAACCATCTCCAAATACCAACCGCTGAAGTCATCCCAGAAGAGCTTGTAGATACGCATGAATGCCTCCGAGATGCGATATGATGTAAAGAGGTCGTTGATCTCGGCGATCGCCTTCGAGAGCGTCTGCTTAAACCACTCGATTGAGAGACGGTTATTCTCGCTCTGCTCCTGCTTCTTATCCACCTGCCACATCGAAATCAGACGGTAGGCATTCCAGATCTTGTTACCGAAGTTACGTCCCTGCTCGCAAAGAGCCTCATCGAACATCACATCGTTTCCTGCCGAAGAAGAGAGCATCATCGCTACACGCATACCATCGGCACCATACTTGGCAATCAGATCAAGTGGATCTGGTGAGTTGCCGAGCTGCTTAGACATCTTGCGACCCAACTTGTCGCGCACGATACCTGTGAAATATACATTGCCAAATGGCTTCTCGCCTCGGTATTCGTAACCTGCCATGATCATACGTGCTACCCAGAAGAAGATAATATCTGGACCTGTGATCAGGTCGCTGGTAGGGTAGTAATACTTAATATCCTCGTTCTCAGGGTTGCGGATTCCGTCAAAAACAGAGATAGGCCACAACCATGAGCTGAACCATGTGTCGAGAACATCCTCATCCTGACGCAAGTCAGAGAGTTGCAATGTTGGATCTTGAGCCTTCTCGCGTGCCTTCTCCAAAGCCTGCTCTGCAGTCTCGGCTATGACGTAACCACCCTTTGGTAAATAGTATGCAGGAATACGCTGACCCCACCACAACTGACGCGAGATGCACCAATCCTTGATGTTCTCCATCCAGTGGCGATAAGTGTTCTTATATTTTGCAGGGATAAACTTGATGGAATCCTCCAATACAGCCTTTGTCGCAGGCTCGGCGATCTCTGCCATCGACATAAACCACTGCATCGAGAGCTTTGGCTCGATAGCCACTCCCGTACGCTCCGAATAACCTACGTTGTTGGTGTACTGCTCAACCTTCTCCATCAGACCTGCATCCTGCAAATCCTTCTCGATCTGCTTGCGGCAGTCGAAACGATCCACACCAACATACATGCCTACCTTGTCGTTGATCGTACCATCATCGTTGAAGATGTCGATAGTCTCCAGATTGTACTTCTCGCCCAACATGTAGTCATTCACATCGTGCGCAGGTGTAACCTTCAAGGCTCCCGTACCGAACTCGATATCGACATACTCATCGCGTATGATTGGAATCGAGCGACCTACCAATGGTACGATTACTCTTGCTCCCTCAGGGATGTCGGCATAACGCTCATCGTTAGGGTTGAGGCAGACTGCAGTATCGCCCAGAATGGTCTCAGGACGAGTGGTAGCTACAACCAGATAGCGATCCGAGCCCTCTACCTGATAACGCAGGTAGTAGAGCTTACCCTGTGACTCCTTGTAGATTACCTCCTCATCCGAGAGCGCAGTCTTTGCCGATGGATCCCAGTTCACCATGCGTACGCCACGGTAGATCTTGCCCTTTTCGTAAAGGTCGCAGAATACCTTGATTACGCTCTGAGTACGTGGCTCGTCCATAGTAAAGCAAGTACGATCCCAGTCGCACGATGCACCCAACTTGCGCAACTGCTGCAAGATGATACCTCCGTGCTTCTCCTTCCACTCCCAAGCGTGAGCCAAGAACTCCTCGCGCGAAAGCGAAGCCTTGTCGATACCCTCAGCCTTGAGCTTTGCCACAACCTTCGCCTCGGTGGCGATAGATGCGTGGTCGGTACCTGGTACCCAGCAAGCATTTTTGCCCTGCTGACGGGCGCGGCGCATCAAAACATCCTGCAACGTGTTGTTGAGCATATGTCCCATGTGCAACATACCTGTTACGTTGGGTGGTGGGATAACTATTGTGTAAGGCTCACGAGCATCAGGCTCTGAGTGGAAAAGTTTGTTCTCGATCCAATACTCATACCACTTGGATTCAATCTCTTGTGGTGTGTACTTGTCTGCTACCATAGATTTTATATTTTTAATTCGTTTATTGCCGCTTTATAATCCGCTATCTTAGGGCGGATAAAGTTGACCGCAAATATACAAATAAAAATCTAAAATCGGGCATTTACACCTTAATAATAATAGACCTATGATGCATATTTTGCCGATAGACCCATTTTAATGCCGTGTGCAAAAAATCTTCGATAAAAATTTTCAAGTAGCTTTTTTGGAATCTAAAAGTTGTATAATGTGAATAAATTTTCTTATATTTGTTTTATTTGTTCGATGTAAATAGTTTTTAGATATGAAATTTAAACTTTTGGCGGTTGCTCTTTTGGCTTTTGTGGTCAGTGCTTGCAGTAGTTTCCCTACGGTGGCGGAGCGCAAGTCCTCGGAGCAACCTGTGATTTTTCCTGATTATGTGGGTGTCACCATACCATCCAATATTGCTCCTCTGAATTTCTCTATCACGGGAGCCGAGTATATCAAGGCTGATGTAGCGGTAGATGGAGGGCTGGTTTTAGAGGTTGAAGGACGTAAGGGGCTGGTCGATTTTCCACTCGAAGAGTGGCATGCGCTGTTGGCTAAGAGTGCAGGTAAGAGCCTGAGTGTGACGGTCTCGATCTGGACCAAAGATGAACCTCAAGGTATTGAGTTTAAGCCTTTTGAAATTCATGTTTCTCCCGATCAGATAGATCCTTGGATCGCCTATCGCCTTATCGAGCCAAGCTATGAGGGTTGGCGACAGATGGGACTTTATCAGCGCGATTTGACATCTTTTGTAGAGAAGGTGCTGGTCGATAATTCCGTCAATAACGAGGGGTGTGTAAATTGTCACTCGTTCAAGAATTTTTCGCCCGATGAGATGATGTTCCACGCCAGAGGCAAAGGTGGCGGTACTGTGTTCTTTAAGGATGGTAAGATATCGAAGGTCAGCTTCCCTGAAATCGGTCCCAAAAAGCAAGGCGTATATCCTATGTGGAATCCACAAGGACGTTATGTGGCTTATTCGTCAAACAATACCGTTCAGGCGTTTTTCGGTGTGGGAGATCAAAAGATAGAAGTTTATGATAAAGATTCCGACCTGATGATATACGATACCGAGAAGGGCGAAATGCTGGTAGATCAGCGATTTATGGACTCTACCCGTATGGAGACATTCCCTGCATGGTCGCCCGATGGCAAGGCACTCTATTTCTGCTCGGCACGTCCTGTCGCTTTGCCCGAGAAGCGCAGAGAACTTCGATATGATATCTTGCGTGTTGGCTTCGATCAGGAGCGTGGTCAACTCTTGGAGCAGGTCGATACCCTCTATAATTCGCGTGAGGGTGGTCTTAGTGCCTCATTCCCACGCCTTTCGCCCGATGGTAAGTATCTGCTTTATACCTCATCTGATTGCGCAACTTTCCCCATTTGGCATAAGCAGGCAGATATGGCTATGATCGACTTGCAGAGTATGCAAGCAGTTGATGTTTCGGCGCTGAATTCTACTCAGGCAGAGAGCTGTCACGCATGGTCTTCCAATAGTCGTTGGGTGGTGGTTGGCTCGCGAAGACTCGATGGTCGATTCACTCGCCTATATTTCGCTCATGTTGATAAGGATGGCGTCTGCACTAAGCCATTCTTGTTGCCACAACAGAATCCTCAGCACAATACTTGGCGTCTTAAGTCATATAATGTGCCTGAGTTTATTTTAGGTGAGGTCAAGTTGCCTATTGATCAAGTTAAAGCGTTGTTTGAGTAGAGTTTGCATATTGTTATGAAAAAGATAGTATTACGTCATTCTTTGGTGCTTTTGCCTTTGGTATATTTGTTCTGGATTTTGATATACCCCAACACGTTGCGTTGGATGGAGGCTATGAGTTTTTTCTCTACCTTGCCCGATTTTACTCAGTTGCAGGCGCGTTATTTGGCGGATTATCCCGATTACGTTGGTGCTTTTCTGTTGCAGTTCTATCGCTGGGCATGGCTTGGAGCATTGTTGCAGACTTTGTTTGCGTGGCTTGTGATGTTTTCTGCCGATGTGGTGGTATATCGTTTGACTAAGCGTAGCGATAGGATGTGGCTCTCGTTTGTGGCGGTTGGTGCTTTGCTCGCATTTCAGGCTCAATTCACTATGCTTGGTAATACTCTACTCATTGTCGCCGTGTCGCTCGTGGTGGCATTGCTCGTGTGGCTTGTAACCTCTAAAAAGGATGATAGGTCTAAGCCAAATCTAAGCTCACTAAATCTCTATATCTTGCCTTCTATTTTAATCGTGGCAGGGTGTGTGGTGTCGTATTCGACTAAGGAGAATAGAGTCCGAGAGCGTATCTATCGCGTGGAGTTTTTGGCAGAGCAGGGCGAGTGGGATAAAATTCTTAAAATCGTTACTCCTGAAGTGGCAGCCCAAGACCCTGTGCGCAGGCGTTATGCGTTGTTGGCATTGCTGGAAAATGGACAGTTATCGAATAAGATGTTTAGCTACGGTGTTACTTCATCTGACGACTTCTTTTTCCCTCATAGTGTGGATCATATAGGTCTTAGCTTCAACGGTTACTTTAACAAGAGTTTGAG
This sequence comes from Alistipes sp., assembly GCA_017531305.1. Classification (GTDB taxonomy): domain Bacteria; phylum Bacteroidota; class Bacteroidia; order Bacteroidales; family Rikenellaceae; genus Alistipes. Next base: position 136 of record JAFXLG010000043.1, on the reverse strand, counting down.
TGCCGACAATGAAGCTATGCATAGCTGGTTTCAGCTCAATTCCATCTCTCGTTTTGGCTATTCAGCGCGTGCCATGCGAGGTATTGTTGATACAGCACTTAAACAACGAGATGTTGCATTGGCTGAGAAATATATC
>JAFXLG010000042.1 GCA_017531305.1 Alistipes sp. | reverse complement strand
GCCGTACAAATGCCGTACAAAACAAAAGAAAAACAGCGTCAGAAGTGTTTCTAACGCTGTTTTGGTGAGGTCCGAAGCGGATTCGAACCGCTGTAGACGGTTTTGCAGACCGGTGACTAAACCACTCATCCATCGGACCATCGGTATGTGTGAATGAGAAAAATTCCCTCATTCGGAGTGCAAATTTAGATAAAAATATTTTATTTCCAAAGAAATACGCTGAAATTCCTATTTTTTTCTAACTTTGTTTGTGTAATAGCTAAACTTAGAACTATGACTTACATGCCTTTTCGTGAGGGCTTAACGAAGGTAAAATTAAACGGTGAGGAGTTTTATATCGACAAAAACGGTAATAGCATAGAGGAATAATCCTGCTGAGCGCGTCACTCCACCGAACGAATGTGAGGATTGGAGTCTCTAACGGCAAATTCTAACGGAAATATATACTTTAGTGTTGTTGATTTACGTCATGCCACAGCCGAACAAAGCGAGTGCTGAATGGCATCTCTAACGGCTAATATCTTAGGGTAGAGATTCCAATCCTCAGCCTAAAGGCTTCGGTGGAATGACGTTTTCTTTACAGTATTAAGCCATATAACACCGAATTCTAAGGCGAGAATCTCCAATTGTGGATTCAAAATCATCCTCTATGGATAACACAGTGCCGAAGAGTAAGAAAAATATAATGTAAGTGTCGGGTTTTGCTCGGCACTTTTTTGTTGCGAGTGGAAAAATAATTATATTTGTAAATAAGTATAAATTTTTCCTTGGGTTAAAGGATAAGGTGTCTAAAATATAATATAAGTAACCATGCCACTTGAGAGTATAGCATTGACGTTTGTGTCGGGGTTGGGGACAAAGGGTGTTGTGCATCTTTTGGAGACCTTCGGCTCTGCTGCGGCAGTCTATTCTGCATCGCAGAGGGAGCTTGTGGAGCGTGCTTCACTCAGAGAGGATGTGGCACGGCGCATTGCGGCTAAGGAGGGCATGCGCGAGGCGGAGCGAGAGTTGCGCCATTGCCATCAGCATGGGCTCTCGATCCTTTGCTCGACAGATGAGCGTTACCCGCGTCTGCTGCGCGAAACACCCGATTACCCTGCGGTGTTGTATGTGCGTGGGCGAGTTGAGGCTCTGGCGGGGCGCATGATCTCGTTTGTGGGTACGCGCAAAATCTCGGCATACGGTCAGCGAATGTGTGACGAACTAGTCAGGGGCGTGCGTGAGTTGGTGCCCGATGTCTGCATAGTGAGTGGATTGGCTTTCGGAGTAGATGGTGCGGCGCACAGGGCGGCACTCTCGTGTGGGGCAAAGACTGTGGCGGTGGTGGCAAATTCGCTACCGCAGGTAACGCCTGCCTCGCACGAAAATCTGGCAGCAGATATTGTGGCGCATGGCGGTGCGATAGTAAGCGAACTGAGTTCGCAGGTCAAGCAGAACGGGCATTTCTACATCCCTCGCAACCGCATCATAGCGGCTCTGTCGGCAGGTACGGTGGTGGTTGAGAGTGGCGAGTCGGGCGGATCATTGTCAACTGCAGCTTTTGCCGATGGGTATAACCGTTCGGTGATGGCTGTGCCAGGCAGGGCGAGCGACAACGGGTCGCGAGGTTGCAATCTGTTGATCCGCAACCGTAAGGCTCAGTTGGTACTCTCGGGGCGCGATGTGGTGAGTGAATTGATGTGGGAGTTGGGTGTTGCGGAGCCTGAGGAGAAAACACCTGCGGAGTCGCCTCTGAGCGAGGCGGAGCAGCAATTTTTGGAATATTTTGACTCCGATCCGTTGACCATAGATCAACTGCAGTTGCGTAGCGGAATGTCGTTAGGCGATTTGAGTTATATGTTAATGTGTCTGGAACTTTCGGGCGCAATACAACCCCTTGCGGGCAAACGATACGAAAAGATAAAGTAGATTTAGCATGAAACTTATAGATACACATTCACACCTCTATGCCGAGGAGTTCGACCACGATCGCGAGCAAGCTCTCGCCCGAGCCGTGGAGGCGGGCGTTGAGACTCTGCTTCTGCCTGCGATTGACTCTCAGAGCCATGAGCGATTGTTTGATTTGGTGCGGCTCTGCCCTGAGCGTTGTGTTGCGATGATGGGTTTGCATCCCACCTCGGTGAACGATAATCCTCGCTGGCGCGAGGAGCTTGGGCGTGTGGAGGAGTTACTCGCTGAGCCTCCTGCTGGTGTGAAGTTCTGCGCCGTGGGAGAGATCGGACTCGACTATTATTGGAGTCAGGCGTTTGTCGCCCAGCAGCGCGAAGCCTTCGTGGAGCAGTGTCGTTTGGCGGCTCGTCTGGATATGCCTGTGGCGATCCATACTCGTGCGGCGTGGGATGATATGTGCGAGATCTTGGAGTCGGAGTGCGAGCGAGCAAGGAGCGCAGGGCAACGTCTGAGGGGTGTGTTGCACGCCTTTTCCGAAGGGGTAGAGTGCTATCGCAGGTTGAGGGCTTGCGGTGATTTCCTGTTCGGCATAGGTGGAGTGGTGACCTTCAAGAAGGCGACTTTGGCTGATGTGGTGGCGCAGATGTCGCTGGAGGATATTATTTTGGAGACTGATTGCCCATATCTTACTCCCGTACCTCATCGTGGCAAGCGCAACGAGTCGGCATATGTTGCTCACGTGTGCCAGAAGGTGGCGCAGTTGAAAGGCGTGACGGCAGATGAGGTTGCCTATGTAACGAGCCGCAATGCCCGCAGGATGTTTCTCAGTCAGGTGGAGTAGACAACAGAAGAATATGTAATATAAATGAATATTTTATTTAAATAGGTAGATAATTATGCAACGAAGTTCAGCTTGGAGTGTGGCAACAACCTCTCGCCGCTCCTCGATTTTGATAATCTATACGGGAGGTACTATCGGTATGCGTATAGATCAGAAGACGGGGGCTTTGGTGCCATTCGATTTTGGTGGGATATATGAGGAGTTCCCTGCTCTGAAGTATCTGCCTGTGGATATTGATGTGCATACCATGCCCACGCTCATCGACTCTTCCAATATGCACCCCTCGCATTGGGTGGCGATGGCGGAGGTCATACGCTCCAATTATGCGAAATATGATGGTTTTGTGATTTTGCATGGTACCGATACCATGTCTTATTCGGCATCTGCGCTGAGTTTTATGCTTGAAAATCTTGCCAAGCCTGTGGTCTTTACGGGTAGTCAGATTCCTATCGGTCGCCTACGTACAGATGGTAGAGAAAATCTGATCACTGCCATCGAAATTGCGGGTGCGCGCAGGGCAGATGGTGAGGCGATGGTGCCTGAAGTGTCGCTACTGTTCCATAGCTGTTTATACCGCGCAAATCGTACCCATAAGATGAGTGCCGAGGAGTTAGATGCCTTCTCTTCTCCCAACTTCCCGCCACTGGCTGAGGTGGGTGTGAAGATTGCCTATAATGAGCCTCTGATCGCCCCTGCCAAGGGCTGTGCCGAGCCTCTAAAGGTGGCAACAATGATGAGCGAAGGTGTGGCAATCATCAAACTTTTCCCTGGCATTGGTGAGTACACTTTGCGTGCTATTTTGTCGGTCGAAGGGCTGCGTGGAGTGGTGCTTGAGACCTATGGCGCGGGGAATGCTCCGACTGCAGAATGGTTCCTAAGTCTGATGCATGAGACTGTCGAGAGAGGCGTGGTGGTGATGAATGTGACGCAGTGCGACAACGGCTCAGTGGAGATGCAACTCTACGAGACTGGTTTGCGCCTGCAAGCAGCTGGAGTGCTGTCGGGTTACGATATGACTACCGAGGCGGCTATCACCAAATTGATGTATGTTTTGGGTAAAAATCTGTCGTTGGAAGAGTCTATCGAACTGATGAAAAAGCCAATTCGTGGAGAATTTACACTCTCGGCACTTGTTTGATTAAAAAATAATTCGTATATTTCGGTCCGAAAAGTCTGCTAAAACGGTATCCGAGAACTTTAGAAAGTGAAGTTTTGGGTGTAATTCGTTGGATGGTAGGCTGTTATGTGAGTTAGAGTGTGTTGCGGAGTTTTGCTATCCTTTGTGAGAACAAAAGGTGGTTTTAGCTTGTGCAGTGCATTTTAAGGCACAAATTGGAGGGGATAGGAAAATATTTTTTGAATTTTTACGAAATAAACTAAATAATAAACACTAATTAAACTTTATTAAAAACAGTTATGAAAAAAAATCTTATGTTTTTGGCAGTTGCTACTCTTGGCACTGTAAGCGCATTTGCACAGGACGCTGCTGCTGCAGCAGCTGAGACTGAGCTCGCAGGTGATACTTTGCACCAGGTTTTGATGCAGAAGTTCCTTGAGGGTGGTTGGGGTTGGATGATGCCCGTATTGGTTTGCTTGGTAATCGGTCTTGCTATCGCTATCGAGCGTATGCTTTATTTGGCATTCTCTAACATCAACACTAAGAAGTTCATTGAGGATTTCGAGAAGACTTTGAACGAGAAGGGTGTTGAGGCTGCTAAGGATCTTTGCCGTAACACACGTGGTCCTGTAGCTTCAATCTACTATCAGGGTATTGATCGTATGGATCAGGGCTTGGACGCAGTTGAGAAGGCTGTTGTATCTTATGGTTCAGTTCAGACAGGTCAGTTGGAGTCAGGTCTTACATGGATCGGTTTGTTCATCGCATTGTCTCCAATGTTGGGTTTCATGGGTACCGTAGTAGGTATGATTGGTGCGTTCGACCAGATTCAGGCTGCAGGTGATATCTCTCCAACTATCGTAGCAGGTGGTATTAAGGTTGCGTTGTTGACTACTTTGATGGGTCTTATCGCTGCGGTTATTCTCCAGTTGTTCTACAACTATGTTGTTACAAAGATTGACGCTTTGGTTAACACAATGGAGGATGCTTCAATCACTTTGGTTGACATCTTGACTGCATACAAGAAGTAATTAAGACCTTTAAAGTATTTCAATTAAAATGGGAAAATTTATTAAATATTTGTCACCCATCCTAATTGCAGTTTGCGTTGCATTGGTTGCTTGGGCTATCTTTACTACGCCTGAGGATCCAACAGTAGATAACGCTACAGCTGTTGGTAGCCTTCTTGTTTGGGGTTATATCATCGCTGGTGTTGCTATTGTAGTAGCAGTTTTTGCTGCAATTTGGGACTTGATCCAGAAGCCTACTGGTCTTAAGGGTACTATTATCGCAGGTGTAGCAGTTGTTGCTATCATCTTGGGTGCATACTTTATCGCTAACGGTCATGACTATCAGATTCTCGACATCGGTAATCAGACATTCTTCGAGCGTGGTGAGACAGTTATCGCAGATGCAAGTATCTTGGTTGCATATGTAGCAGGTGCTGGTGCAATCATTTCAGCTATCTATTCAGCAATTTCTGACGCATTAAAATAAGGAGGTAGATAATGGGAAATGCAAGAAAAACACCGGAAGTTCGCGCCGACTCTCAGGCCGATATCGCGTTCTTGTTGCTCATCTTCTTCCTCGTTGCAACTACCATGAACTCAGATAAGGGACTTTCACGAGTTCTCCCTCCTATCCCACCAGAGGATGTGAAGGTTGAGGACCAGAAGGTGAAGGACCGTAACGTTTTGCTCGTGTTTGTGAATGCATCTGGTCAGTTGATGGCAGGTGACGAGCAGTTGGATATCAAGGCTTTGAAGGATAAGGCTAAGGAGTTCATCGTGAATGCTAATGATGACGAGAATATGCCAGAGAAGGAGGAGAAGGAGATCGATATGCCAGATGGCTCGAAGTGGACTTACATGGAGAGTAAGGGCGTTATCTCGCTCCAGACAACACGTGATACAGGCTACGATATGTACATTCAGGTACAGAACGAGTTGACACGTGCCTTCAACGAGATTCGTGATGAAGTAGCTCAATCAAAGTTCAGCAAGCCATTCTCAGATCTTAATGAGGATGAGCGTGGAGTAATAACAAAGGCAGTGCCAATGAAGATTTCTGAGGCAGAGCCACGTAAAGCAATAAAGAAGTAAGGTTATGGCAGTAATGAAAAAAGACGGTGGCAAGAAAGAAGTCCCCGCTATCTCAACAGCATCGCTTCCTGACGTTATCTTTATGATCCTGTTCTTCTTCATGGTATCAACTACCATGCGTGATCAGGAGGTGCTCGTACGTTATAAGCTCCCTAATGCTACTGAGATTCAGAAGTTAGAGAAGAAGAATTTGGTTAGCTATATTAATATTGGTGTGCCTGTTTCACACATGCAGGCCAAGTATGGTACAGCTCCTCGAATTCAGTTGAACGACTCTTATAAGACTGCAAAGGATATCGGTGATTTTATCGGTGCCGAGCGTGATCAGCTCAACGAGTCTGACCGTGCTCAGATGACTATCAGCATCAAGGCAGATAAGGATACTAAGATGGGTATTATCACAGACGTGAAGCAGGAGCTTCGCCGTGCTAACGCCTTGAAGATCTCTTACGCAGCTTTGGAGGCAGAGAAGTAAATCCTCTGCATAATATGCTTGAGTGCTTGTCCCACGCGGGGCAAGCACTTTTTTTGTGCCCGTAGCTCCGTATCTCTACTACTCTCGGCAGAGGCAGACGCGAGCTATAAATAATTCTTAAGTATATTTACCCTTTAGTTTTTAGCTATGCTGTGTCTAATTGTTCTATTTACATCCTTTGTATGGGTTGAAAAGTATTAAAATACAATATAATGCTGAAAGAATGTATAATATATTGTACTTTTTGGGATGTTATCCCTACCTTTGCAATGCAATCAAAAACAAAAAAAATAGAAATTATGCATTTAAGTGAGAGTTGCGATTCAACTGCCATCGCAAGGTACGTAGAGACAAATTATGTGGGCATTCGGCTCGAACAGCTATCGCGTGTAGCCATCGGGTATGTTCAGCGAGGTGAGAAACATATCTATTATGGAGATTCTCGCCACATTATCCAGCGAGGAGAACTCTTTTACCTCGGCATCGGAAATCATTACATAGAGAACATACCTGAGGAAGGTAAGGGATTCGAGCAGATCGTTATCTACTACTCTCCTCAGCAAATTCAGCGGATATTGCTTCAGCTCAATATGAGTTTCTCGATAGATATCTCGAATAGTCATTCGTGCGAAAAGTGTAGCCGAATGAATCATGTGGCTATGCCGTCAAATTCGATGCTTCGTAACTTCTTCTCTCATGTGGCGAGCTACCTGCACGATGAGAACCTCATGCAGGATCAGGCGGCTGAGAATATCAAGATGACAGAACTGATCTATACCATTATCTCGATGCCCGAGTGTTGCCTGCGCAGCAAAATTCTGAGTAATGCCGATGCGGCGTACGGAAACTTCGAACAGGTGATATATCGTAATGTCTTTCGCGATATCTCCATCGAGGGGCTTGCTGCCCAAACCAATAGATCGCTTACTTCGTTTAAGAAGGAGTTTAAACGTCACTTCAATGTGCCGCCACACCGTTGGTTTATCCATCAGCGATTGATGCAGTCGCGCCTGCTACTGATCTCTACTCTTAAGTCCATTTCTGAGATTGGCGTTGAGTGTACCTTCCCTAATACCTCTCACTTCATTAAGCTCTTCAAGAAGGAGTTTGATGTTACTCCTGCAGTATATCGAGCCAGATATGGCGGCGTACTTTTCCACAAGACGCGCAACGAGTGCAGCCACGATATGCAAATGCGAGATACGACCGACAAAGTCGCGCTGTAATGTATTATAAATAAGTAAGGTGGAGAGTCTGCAAATATGCACTCTCCACCTTCCTCTTTATAGCTTTGTCTATGATTAGAAAGGATAGCCCACGCCGAAGTTAAGGGCTGTATTCTTCCATTTGAAATCGTGAATCCATCGTTTGCCCGCAGGGTCGTTCGGGTTATGGAGCTGAATACCCCAGTCCAGACGCAGGATTACGAACTTGATATCGACTCTGAGTCCCAAACCGCTGTTGAGTCCCAATTGTTTGTAGAATTTATCCCATTTGAAGATCCCCTCCTCGGGCACCTTTGACTTGTCAATACCCAGATACCACACGTTACCCAAGTCAAGGAACGTAGCACCATGGAACATACCCCAGATCGGGAATCGAAGCTCCAGATTTGCCTCCAACCTCATGTCGCCCATCTGTACGGGGTAGGGAGTCTCTTCGTATGGGGTGTTTCCCGGTCCTAACGTACGCGGAGCCCAGCCTCGCATACTGTTGCTACCTCCCACATAGAACAGACGGTCGAATGGCAGGGCTGTAGAGTTGCCGTAGGGTACACCCACTCCTGCAAAGATGCGTCCTGCTATGGCACTTCTCTCGCCCAACACGATTTTACGGCTCAAGCTCACATCGCCACGCACATACTGAGAGTAGCGCACACCTAAGATGTTGTAATATCCGCCCTCGGTCTTGTGCGAGAAGCCGCGCTCCAGAAGGTTAAGCAGGTTTCCTGCCGATTCGAAGTTTATACGCAGAAGCGTGGCGTTGCCACCGATGTGTTTGTTCTGGTTGTTGTAGGTGTACGATCCTGAGAGTCCCACGATAGCTTGCGTGAGATAACTCTGGCGGAGGTATTCGTTCTGAAGCGAAGAGAAGAATCCCTCGTCTATATAACCTACGTTGATCCAATTTATGTCGATTGGTCGTAGCTGGTAGTTGTAACGACCATTCATGCTGCGCCAAGAGTATGTCCATGTGGCACGCGAAAGATCGCGGCGATAGTATGGTCGATCCTGATAGTTATACGACAGCTCCACCTTGGTACGAGGCATATTTATATTGCGTGTAGAGAGGTGGAATGGCAGGATAAATCGGGGGAACGACAAACCCACTGTCACACCCAACTCGTTGGCGCGTCTGCGCTGAATGTGCGGAGCCTTCATATACTCATAACCGAAGGTTACGGCTGTGTTCAACATCTCGACACCTCTGAATAGGTTACGGTTCTGATAGCCTACCGTAGCACTCACTCCATAGAAGCTCGATGTGGTGCTACCCTCCAGCTCAAGGTTCAAGCCGTGCTTGAGCGTAGGCGAAGCCATGATGTAACATTTCAGATAACCCTCCTTTATATCTTCGAATTTGCGTGGCGAATATGCCTCGCGTCCCTCGCCTGCATAGTTGACCGATATCGAATCATTCACACCTCGAGGCACCTCTTCGAAGGCTATACGCGCATTCTTGAAGTAGCCGAGCGACATGATCTCTCCATAGGTACGATCCACCTGCGAGGCATTGTATGTAGCGTTGGGCGTGAGTGGGATAGCGGTATGCAAAACCGTAGGGCGTACGTTAGGTTTGCTACCATGCGTGATGATATTGAGTCCCTCGTAGTATGTCGTATCGCTCAGAGTGGCTATACGCTCCGACTCATTTTGCGCAGGATCATAATCGGGTATTACATTTATCTCGCTGATGCGGTATATACGGTTATTCTCCGATATGGCGCGTCCTCGCTCATCGTATCCCGTGATATTGCGCTTTACGATCATGCGGATGCCCACCTGACGGTTGCCACCGAGAGTATCGACACGATACTCGATATTGTTGACCGAGAAGTTATAGTAACCTCTGTCGTTCAGGTAGCTTGCTATACGCTCTCGCTCCTTGTCCAGATTGGTAATATCGAAAATCTGACCTACCTTTATCAGCGAAGATGTGGTGTCGGATGTAATCACAGGAGCCAGATCCTTGTCACGGAAGTCATAGCTCAGGCTCGAAATTTTGTATGGCTCGCCCTGATGGGTGCGGAATGTGACATAGGCGCGTTTGGCTCGGCGTGTGGTGTCTATCTCGTAGCTAACCTCCGAGGCGTAATAACCTCTGGAATCCATGTAGGTCTTGAGATTTTGCGCACTTTTATGGGTTAACGATAGATCGAGCAGAGTGGGCTCTTCGCCGATTTTACGTTTGAGATTGTTCCACCAATTCTGTTTCTGAGGATCTGCCAAGTTGTATGCCCAGACGTAGAAGTTAGTGCCCAAGAAGCGTTTGTTGGGGCTTTGGCGAACATATTGTTCGAGGGTGTAAGAGGTTATACGCTCCTTTTTGGGGGTATGCTTGTCATCCTCGATCTTTACCTTCTGCAGGAAATATTCTCCATCGGAGAGTTTGCGCGTAACGCTACATCCCGAGAAAATAATACTCAGGATCAGCACCATCACAATATGTCTAACCTTCGCGCTCATCTTATGTTGTGAAACTTTCAGTTTGCACTCTTCTTTACCCTCTCCCACCAAGACTCATAAGTCATGCCATCGTGATCTTCTGGCTGAGTCTTCGGCTTTACACCTAATTTATAAAGTTCAAAAATAATAATATTTCACTTTTATAACAAATCCGAGGCGACTTAAAATTCCGCAGAAAATTATTTCTACAGAAAAAATGCTCTTTTGTGGAAATTAAGTGTTATTTTTATAGCATTAAATATATTTAAAGATGAAGGAGCGTTTTTTGATGGCTGGATCGACCGCTTTGCATATTGCGGATTCTGGATCAGGAGATAAATGTGTGGTGTTGTTGCACGGATATTTGGAGTCACTATATGTGTGGGACGACTTTGTTGGGTTGCTAACTCCCCATATGCGCGTCATTGCGGTTGATATCCCAGGACATGGTATATCTGAGGTCAAGGGCGAGGTACATACTATGGAGTATGTAGCCGATGTGCTAAACGATATGCTCGATGCATTAGGTATCGAGAAGGTCACAATGGTAGGACACTCTATGGGTGGATACGTTTCGTTGGCGTTTTGTGCCAAGTATGCCCATCGCCTCGAAGGGTTGGTGTTGCTCAGCTCCTCGCCATTCCCCGATACCGAACTCAAGCAGGAGAATCGCCGCCGTGAGATCGCCTTGGTCAAGGCTGGCAAGAAGGATGTTTTGGCGCGCGTTGCCCCCGAGACAGGCTTCGCCGAGCATAATCGCCGCCGCCTGAATAGCTATATCGAAGATCTTGTCGAGCAGGTGCATATCACCGAAGATGAAGGTATCGTAGCCCTTCTGAATGGTATGATTCAGCGTGTGGATCAGAATGAGATGTTACGTAAGTGTGGCGTAAAGCAGCTCTTTATCTTGGGTAAGCACGATAATTATATCCCTGTAGAGGCTGCCGAGGAGTTTATCCAGTTGAATCCTCAGGCTAAGGTCGTGTGGCTGGAGAATTCTGGTCATATGGGCTTTATCGAAGAGCCCGAAGCCTGCGCCGAGGCATTGAAGGAGTTTGTGTTGAGTTAAGAACTAAAACTTAAATATCTTATGAAAAGAATCGTTGCATTGATGTTGGCGACTCTCATCGCTACATTTTCGGCGCAGTCTCAGCCCAAGAGTAGTGGCTACCCCATTGAGCAAGTGCCATTTACGAGTGTGAAGGTTGCTCCCGATACATTTTGGGGTCAGCGACTCAAGGCAAGTCGCGAGGTTACTATCCCATTGGCATTCAGCAAGTGCGAGGAGACAGGACGTTACGACAACTTCTCCAATGCTGCTGCCCACATGAAGGATCCGAGCAAGGTCTTTAAGGTTAATGGCGTGGGTTTCTCGTTTGATGATACCGATCCATACAAGACCATCGAGGGCGCAAGTTATCTATTGCAGACTTATCCCGACAAAAAGCTTGAAAAATATGTCGATAGCGTCATCATGGTCATTGCCAGCGGTCAGGAGCCCGATGGATACCTCTATACCGCCCGCACCCAGAACCCCGATGATCCTCACCATTGGGCAGGTCCTACACGCTGGTCTAAGGTAGAGGATCTCTCGCACGAGTTCTATAATTTGGGACACCTTTGTGAGGCGGCTGTAGCTCACTATCGTGCTACAGGTAAACGTTCATTGCTCGATATTACCATCCGCTATGCCGACTGTGTGTGCCGCGAGGTAGGTGATGGCGAAGGTCAGGCGTGCGTTGTCCCAGGACACCAGATTGCCGAGATGGGATTGGCTAAGCTCTACACCGTGACGGGCGATAAGCGTTATTTGGATATGGCAAAGTTCTTCCTCGATAAACGTGGCTATACCACCATCAAGAACTCCTACAGCCAGAGCCATAAGCCTGTGCTGGAGCAGGATGAGGCGGTAGGTCATGCTGTAAGAGCAGGATATATGTATGCTGGTATGGCAGATGTGGCGGCTTTGACGGGTGATAAGAGCTATGTCGAGGCAATCGACCGCATATGGGAGAATATCGTCTCTAAGAAATACTATATCACAGGTGGCGTGGGCGCAACATCCAACGGTGAGGCTTTTGGCGAAAATTACTATCTGCCTAACCTCTCGGCATATTGTGAGACGTGTGCCGCTATCGCTCAGGTATATCTGAATTATCGACTCTTCCTATTGCATGGCGAGAGTAAATACTACGATGCGTTGGAGCGCACGCTTTATAATGGCGTTATTTCGGGTATCTCTATCGATGGAGGTCGTTTCTTCTATCCTAATCCATTGCAATCTACAGGTCAGCACCAGCGTCAGGCGTGGTTTGGATGCGCATGTTGTCCGAGCAATGTGGCTCGATTTATCCCTTCGGTGCCTCAGTATGTATATGCAGTGAAGGATCAGAATCTCTATGTTAACCTCTTTATGAGCAATAGTGCCAATGTCGAGGTCGGGGGCAAGCAGGTGCAGCTTAAGCAGAGTACCAACTACCCTTGGAATGGCGATGTGGAGATCCAGATCGAGAAGGCTAAGGGCGAGTTTGCGCTCAATATCCGTATCCCAGGTTGGGTGCGCGATCAGGTTGTTCCGAGCGATCTCTATACCTATGTCGATGGCAAGCGTTTGGGTTATAGCGTAAAGCTCAATGGCGAGACGGTGGAGAGCGAGTTGCGCGATGGATATTTTGTTATCGATCGCAAGTGGGCTAAGGGCGATAAGGTCGAGATCCACTTCGATATGGAGCCACGTTTGGTGAAGGCTCACCATAAGGTAGAGCAGGATCGTGGTCGTTTGGCTATCGAGCGTGGTCCGCTGGTATATTGCGCCGAGTGGGCTGATAATAGTTGCAATGTGTTGAATGTCATGCTTAACCGCAAGCCTCAGTTTGAGCTTGGCAGCAAGATGATTGCCCAGACCAAGATACAGACTCTGACTACCGATGCCCAGACTTTGGCTTATGATGAGAAGGGGCGTATGGTGGTTACGGATGAGCGTTTGGTTTTGATCCCATACTATGCGTGGGCACATCGTGGCAATGGCAATATGGCTGTTTGGTTGCCTTACGAACTTAGTGCTACCACTCCTCAGACCCCACCAACTTTGGCTTCGGAGAGTAAAATCGGAGCTTCACGCCGAATTGGTGCTTTGTCATCTTTGAATGATGGTTTCGTGCCTAAGGATGCCAACGATCGTTCTATGCCTTATTGCCATTGGTGGCCTGAGAAGAATAATACTGAGTGGCTCACCTACACTTTCAAGCAGGAGTCCACTATCTCAAGCTCTACGGTCTATTGGTTCGATGATCAGCCATGGGGCGGATGTACCACTCCTAAGGCGTGGCGTCTATACTATCAGGATGCCAGCGGCGCATGGGTGGAGGTCAAGGATGCCGATGGCTATCCTACCAAGAAGGGCGTAGCCTGCACCGTACATTTTACTCCCGTTAAGACCAAAGCCGTTAAGTTGGAGGTCGATCAACCCGAGAACTTCTCTTGCGGAGTCTTCGAGTGGTCGGTAGAGTAGAATAGCTCGGATATAACAAAAGTAGCAGCCCACGTTGGACTGCTACTTTTTTGTACAATAGGACTCGACCGCCGAGCTTTAGCGAGGTGAAGCGGGGATACCTTTGAGAATAAAAAATCCTGTTATCCCCGCAACCGACCCCCACACACACTATCTGGGTGCAAAAGGCGAGTATCGCAGATTCGGATTTTTATTGTAGAGGGAGAGTTTACTCTTACTATACAAAAAAGACGAATAACAACATCGTTGTTACTCGCCTTATAAATAACGTGCCCAGAATAGGACTCGAACCTACATGCCGTGAAGCACTCGCACCTGAAACGAGCGTGTCTACCATTTCACCATCTGGGCTTGTTTCGGGGAACAAAGGTACGAAAAAAAATCATTCTGCAATGCTTTTCGCCTAAAAAATAATCTTCGCGCCCAAAAACTCTATCTTCGGCTAAAGAATTTCGCCTCAATTGCGCTCTTAGTCTTGGAAGAATTTATAGTGGAAAATCACTAAATATACCACCGCGCATGAGATATAGGCATCTGCCAAGTTGAATATCGGACCGAAGAAGTAGTTGTTGTGATCCACCAAGAATGAGAGCCAATCGGGGCAGCTATTCCATTGGAACAAAGGTAGATAGAACATGTCGACAACCTTGCCCAACATAAACGTGCTATATCCCTCGCCCAGCGTAGCCACCGTCAGCGGCGTAGATTGAGTGAAGATCATTCCGTAGAAGAGTGAGTCGATCAGGTTACCCACCGCGCCAGCAAAGATCAGCGTCAAGCCGACCATCACTCCCTTAGGGATGTCGGTTTTGGGCTTGCGACCCAGATAGTGGATATAGAATCCCAGCAGACCGATCATCACCACGCGGAACGATGTGAGCAGGAGTTTGCCCCAATCTATATCCCCAGGGGTAGAGAGCTGCATGCCGAAGGCGGCACCATTGTTCTCCACAAATCGGAGCTGAAACCATGGAAAAATCTCTATCGCCTGATCGATGCACAGATGCGTCTTAATCCATATCTTGAGCAACTGATCCAGCAGAACCAGTACAAAGGTCAAGAGTGCTATGTGTCGTAATCTCATATCGTTAATTCTTTTGAGCAGTAAGTCTTATCTATCTTTCGTGAGCAAAGGTACTCAAAAAAGTCAATTTTCTTTGGCTTTCAACCATAAAATGTTGGTCGTAGGGTGCCGGGTTATCTTGGATTTACCACCTGTGGCTGAGCCGAAGCTCCTGCACCCTGACTCATGGCGATACGTTTGGCGTAGAATATGGCGTTTGTCACATTCACGTTTGCGCCATCTTGAGGGTTGAGCCAGCGCAGCTTTATATCGTGTACGCTGTTCGCGAGTTCGAAGTTGTAGTATATCTCCAACTTGCGAGTGGTGAAGTCTGCTGGCATCTCGATGATTTGGCTCGCCTTGCCATCTACGGTAACTTCAATTTTGGCAACATAACTTTTATCATCACATGCGACATGACCGTTGACAACCACTCCCGCGAAAAAGTTTTTGATCTGCACCTCTTCCCTTAGGCTCCTGTCGATTTTAAGCGATCCTGCTACGGTCAAATCGGGGAATGACTCCTCAAATTGCACAGCTTCAGGTGTTTGGCTCTTGATGCGAACAGCCTTTTTGCTGACCTTACCTCCTTGCTCTTTGATCATCTTTAGGGCATGGTCGAAGCTCATGCGGTAGCAGTCATTGAGCGAAGAGCTTGTGTATGCAAACTTTATATCCTCGGCAAGTTGCAACGGCTCGATCCACTCCTGTGGGATCTTCTCATATCCGATGGCTGTGCCTAAAATTCCTGCAGCCGAAGCTGGGTTGCAGTCGGAGTCTTGTCCACAACGGGTTGAAATGTCTATGGTCTTACCGAAGTCGCCTTCGCCGTAGAGTAGTCCGATAATGACGTATGCGCTGTTGATCAAGGCATCTATATTAAAATCGCTATTGGCACCATCGGGACATAGGTCTATGGTAGCCCACTTCTTTTGACACAGACGCCATGTCGCTCTCCAATTTGTGGGATTCTCCTTGTGCCACTTGATCACATCGCTCATGGCTCTATGAAATTTACTCTCCGCAGGGATTGTCTTCAGAGCCTCGCTCACGATATACTCTACATCATCGCTTACGAATGCCAACGAATACATCGCTCCCATATATACTCCTCCGTACCAGCCGTCACCATAATTCATGATGTGACCTACCTTGTCCGATATCGCCGAAGCACTATTAGGCATGGCGGGACTCATCAAGCCCGCGTAATCAGCCTCAATCTGGTAGTCAATATCGTTTGCGTGGGGATTATTTTTCCAATGTCCCGATTCAGGAGGCATGATCCCGTGCAGGATATTGTATCTTCCTGCTTGGTTAGCGTGCCACAACGGATACTTTGCCAATGCGTATGCCATGGCCAACGAATCTGTCGGAGCAGCTATGCCTAAGCGTTCGAAGCACTCGACAAACGTGAGATCCATATATATGTCATCGTACAGACCGGGCGAGTTGAGCATCGTACGTTTAACATACTCCTTGTCGTCCCATGCGATCTCCACATTATCCTCAATCATGCGACCTGCGTAGCGGAACTCAGTTGGTCCACCATACGTACAACCTATCACCTGTCCTGCCCAGCCACCTTTGATCTTGTCGAGCAGCTGCTCCTTCGATAACTTTATGCGCGTAGAGGCTTTGTTGTCATCCTTTGCCAAAGCGGTAGTCACACCCCAAACCAGAGCTAAAATTACGAAGCTCCATATTTTTCGTAGTTCGATTCTCATCTCTTTCAACTTTTATTGCTACGTAAAGTTAACATATATTTTGCAGATAATCAAAATCTGCCTGCGTTTTATAGCGTGTGAGGTCGATTTTTTGCCAAAATCAGGTGCAAAAAGTTGGTGCTTATATAATATTAATATAGGTATAAATGGCAAAAAATAAGAAAAATGATATTTTTGTCGAAAAAATATGTAAAAAAGTTTGCAGGTATCGAAATTATCTCTACCTTTGCATCCGCAATCAGGAAATAAGTTCTTAAAGTTCTGAAATAAACCGATGGTTGAGAGATCAAAAAGTTTTAAGAAATAAAGAATTTAGAAAAAAGTTTGCAAAAAGTTCTTGAAAAATTTGGTGGTTTAAAAAAGATGCTTTATCTTTGCACCACTTTCCGCTTCGAAATTACGAAGTGGTTTTTCAAACGGTTCTTTGATTTACTGGTTATAATAAGAGAGAAAATTGTAGTATTTATCTATCAATTCCTTTAAAAGGAAAATGAAGTAGTCAGGACTCTAACAATACATTTAAAATTTTTACAATGGAGAGTTTGATCCTGGCTCAGGATG
>JAFXLG010000041.1 GCA_017531305.1 Alistipes sp. | reverse complement strand
TAATTTGGCTGCACGTTTGTTGCGCGAGGAGACACAGTGCTTCGCATTCTTGGCTGGTCACGAGTCATTCGCTGCTGCTGAGGGTGCTATCAAAATCGCCGAGATGGCAAACAAGGTTCGTAAGAATCCTCTCCGCGTTATCCTTAACGGTCTCGGTAAGGATGCTGCGAAGATTATCTCGCGTATCAACGGCTTTACCTATGTTCAGACTCAGTTTGACTACTACACTGGCGAGGTACACGAGGTTTCGGCTACTCCATATTCGGATGGTCTTCGTGCAAAGGTTCGTTGCTATGGTGTTGATGACGTTCGCGAGGGCGTTGCTGTAATGTGGCGCGAGGATGTTGATGTATCTATCACAGGTAACTCAACTAACCCAACTCGTTTCCAGCACCCAGTAGCAGGTACTTATAAGAAGGAGCGTGTTTTGGCAGGTAAGAAGTATTTCTCTGTAGCATCAGGTGGTGGTACAGGTCGTACTTTGCACCCAGATAACATGGGCGCAGGTCCAGCTTCATACGGTATGACCGATACTTTGGGTCGTATGCACTCTGACGCTCAGTTTGCAGGCTCTTCATCAGTACCAGCACACGTTGAGATGATGGGCTTCCTCGGTATGGGTAACAACCCGATGGTAGGTGCAACAGTTGCTGTTGCCGTTGCTGTTCAGGAGGCTATGACTAAGTAATTCAGGTGGTTTCGATGGGTGGGGAGATGAGAATCAACTCACTCGGAATAACAACTGAAATAAAGAAAATCCCCGTAATTCGAATGTGAATTATGGGGATTTTTGTGATTACAAAAAAGTCAATGGGACCAGATTAAAAGTAGTGGCACGAAAGATATTTTTTATATCGACTTTAGGCGGATTGCGAAAAAAATATCGCCAAAGGGTGATAAAGTGCCATATTTTTCTTAATTTTGTTCTCGATATATGCGGTAATAGCTCAGTTGGTAGAGCAATGGCTTCCCAAGCCAAGGGTCACGGGTTCGAGTCCCGCTTACCGCTCGTGGGTAGATGGCTGTCTTGTGACAACCATCTTTTTTTTGACTCGATGCCCGTGACCCTTATCTCCCCTTTCAGGGGTTGGGGGTGTCAATATCAATCACGCTCGCTCGTGTTTCACGAGTTTCGAGTCCCGCTTACCGCTCGTGGGTAGATGGCTGTCTTGTGACAACCATCTTTTTTTTGACTCGATGCCCGTGACCCTTATCTCCCCTTTCAGGGGTTGGGGGTGTCAATATAATTCACGCTCGCTCGTGTTTCACGAGTTTCGAGTCCCGCTTGCCGCTCGTGGGTAGATGGCTGTCTTGTGACAACCATCTTTTTTATATGTGAAAACACATCTTTATTGTACCCTATTGTATTTTATCGGTTTTTTATTAAATTTGCATCTGCGGATTGTATAAGTGAGTTTTGTCCTTTTTGATGTTTAGGGAAATAACCTAACTGGATCAAAATAGACGGAAACTCCATCCGCCCTGATTGTAATACTAACCAAAAAATGAAATTTCAATGATCGGACTTTTCGAAAGTGTAAAGTGTTATTTTTCAGCCCGATTCGTTTTATGGCTGTCGATTTTTTCTATGGTTATCCTCTCCTTCGGATGTTCCAAGTCTGATGAGGGGGTGGATACGCCCTCTGCGGTGGAGGTTCGGGTAGAGACCTCTGGTGCTGAGACTCTCTCTTCGGAGAAGGGTTTGGAGCTTATGCTCAAGGTGTCGCCATCCGATACCGATTTTACATACGCCAACGGCTCGTACAATGTCAAGCTCTTTTACGCTCAGACCAACCGTTTTGCTACCGAGGTGTATGTATCCGATGTGGTGAAGCTCTCTTCGGGGTCATATCGAATTACCATCGCAGATCGCAGTGGAGGCAAGAACTTTATGCTCAATCTCTGTGTAGGTATCACTACAAGTAATCCTACTAAGACCTTCTATTCCAACGCTTTTACGCTGAACAACTATGAGATGACCACGGGCTTGGCATCGCTTAGTTTCCACAAGCAGAGCAATCCACAGCTCAAGGAGGATATTTATTGCTCATACGATGAGTCTACACAGACTTTCACTGCGCGGGCTACCGATATTACCAGCGGATTGGTTGACCCTACACAACTCGTTGCGACATTTGTTGCTCAGGGCGATGTTACCATCAACGGCAAAGCACAGCAAAGCGGCGTTACGCCCAACGACTTCTCCAAGCCTGTTATTTATACCGTCACTTCGGGTAGCGAGAAGAAGGAGTACACTGTGCGATTCATCAATTTTACAGGTCTGCCCGTAGTCTATATTAATACCGTTACCCGTCAGACTCCTATCAATCGTGATATAACCTCCAAAACCGAGTGGAAGGATGCCTCTTTGCGTATCGAGGGTAATGGCATTTTCGATGATCTTGAGGAGGTGCCACTTCAGCTTCGCGGTCGCGGAAATGTATCTTGGGGCTGGGATAAAAAGGCGTTCAATATTAAATTCACCAAGCAGCAGAAAGTGCTCGGTATGAAGAAGCACAAGCGTTGGATCATGCTGGCTAACTATGCCGATATCACTATGTTGCGTAACGATGTGGCTTATCGTATCTCCGATATGACTTCGCTTAAATGGGCACCTAAGGGACAGCATGTAGAGCTGGTCTATAATGGCAAATATTCTGGTACATATTACCTTTGTGAGCAGGTGCGTGTCGATAAAGATAGAGTAGCGATTACCGAGCTGCCTAAGAACGCAGACGGCTCAACTCTGAATAATGTTACTCCCGATAAGGTGGGTTATTTGGTTGAGTTTGATTTCCATGCCGATGCGACCAAGTGGCAGTGGCGAACTTCGTTCCATCATACCAAATATGGCAAGGAGTCTATCTATCTGGTGAAATATCCCGATGATGAGGATCTTACCGATGCTCAGTTTAACTATATCAAAGGCTTGATTCAGGATCTTGAGTCGCAACTCATGACCATCAAGGAGAATCCTTCTGCCAACGAGGCTCAGATCAATGAGCAGTTTGAGCAGATCATCAATAAAAATATCGACCCAATGTCGTTCATCGACTATTGGCTTGTTTATGAAGTCTGCATCAACCACGAGATTCTCAACCCCGGTAGTGTCTATCTCCATAAGGATGTGGGCGGAAAGTTCTTTGCTGGTCCGACTTGGGATTTTGACTATGGCACGTTCAATTTTACCTACCATGAGGCTCAGCCTGCTTCCAATTCGCTCTATGTGAGTGGTGCGGTGTGGTATCGTTACCTCTTCCGTAATCCTAAGATGAAGGCTATGGCAAAGGCTCGTTGGAAGGAGCTTAAGCCTCAGTTGCAGCAGGTTCCTCAGTACATCACCGAGAAGAGCGAGTATCTGAAGTATGCTGCTCAGGAGAATCTGCAACTCTGGCCTATGACCATCACCACCAATGGCGATTCTCATCTCTCGTACTCAGAGTCGATCAATGCCATGAAGCGAGTCTTTAATGAGCGTTTGCAGATTATTGACCGCTGTATCGAGGAGTGGTAGGGTAATACCTTTTATATATAATATATGGGGCATGATCATGAAAATGGTTGTGCCTCGTTTTTTATTGTGCCATTTAGAGGTTGCTATGCGTGATTGCTTGTATTTATATTCTTAGTATATTTAGAATTCGAAACAGATGCTAAAAACCACTCTATATGCTATTGAAGTTCTATATAAAGCCTTTTAGCTTTAAGTAGAACGGGTAAAGAGCAGATAGATAGATAGATAGAT
>JAFXLG010000040.1 GCA_017531305.1 Alistipes sp. | reverse complement strand
GCATCGGCGAGGCTTTCATCAAAAGTCCTCATAAGTCATTGAGCACCAGTGCTGCCATCATTATTTTCCCTCATTCGTTAGATTTTTCCAGAGATATACGCTATATTTGTGTTGTATAGATTAGATCAAAATTAGATAACAAAACATTTAATCACCTAAAACATTTTACAATGGCTTATAAAATTATCGACATCGAGGGTATAGGCGAGGCTTATGCTGCGAAATTGGAGGCTGCCGGTATCGGCACACCAGAGGCTCTGCTTGAGGCTTGCGCATCGGCTAAGGGACGCAAGGAGATTGCTGAGAAGTGTGACATCAGCGAGAAGCTGATTCTTCGTTGGACAAACCACGCTGACCTGTTCCGCATCAAGGGTGTGGGTCCTCAGTTTGCTGAGTTGTTGGAGGCTGCAGGCGTTGATACCGTTAAAGAGTTCCGTCATCGTGTAGCTGCCAACTTGCAGAAGAAGATGGAGGAGGTAAATGCCGAGAAGAACTTGGTTAACCGTGTTCCATCTGAGAGCGAGCTTCAAAAGATGATTGATCAGGCTAAGGAGATGGAGCCTGTGATGACATACTAAAAGACCAAAGGAATATATTAAGATGAGGTTGTCCTTCTAAACAGGTTGGACAACCTCATTGTTTTAAAGTTGCATATTACGAAAGAATTTATTAGTTTTGTTAAAATACTCTTACAATCGAGAATTAATTAAATTTAACATACTAAAAAGATGAAACGCCTATTATTATTCGCACTTTTGGTGATGAGCCTATCGGCTATGGCTCAAACCAATCCAAAACCTTTTATCGTTCCTGAACTCACATCGTGGCAGGGAGCTGAGGGAGAGCTCACCCCATCGCAGCGCATTGCGGTCAAGGGCTCGGACAAAGAGTTACTTCGCATCGCAAATCTCTTTGCCGAAGATTATCAAACCCTGACAGGTCGCGCAATCACCGTTGTGAAGGGCAGCGGCAAGGCTGGTGATATCGTTCTGCAGCTCGACAAAAAGTCTGCTTCGCTTGGCAAAGAGGGTTATGAGTTAGATATCAATACTCAAGCCGTAGTAAGGGCTCATACCCCACAAGGAGCATACTGGGCTACTCGTACTCTGCTTCAGCTGGCAGAGCAGAGCGACAATGGAGCTATGCCAAAGGGTCGTGCGGTGGACATCCCACAATACGAAATGCGAGGTTTTATGATCGACTGCGGACGTAAATTCTTCCCTATGGATTACCTGCGCGATCTGGTCAAGATCATGGCTTATTATAAGATGAACACCTTACAGGTACACCTCAACGATAACGGCTTCCGTCAATACTTCAACAACGATTGGAGCAAGACTCAGGCTGCATTCCGCCTCGAGAGCGACACCTATCCAGGACTTACCGCCAAGGATGGCAGCTACTCAAAGCAGGAGTTTATAGATCTTCAGATCTTGGGTGAGGAGAATTTCGTAGAGATCATTCCTGAGATTGACGTGCCAGCACACTCGCTCGCCTTCACTCAATACAAGCCCGAGATCGGATCTAAGGAGTACGGCATGGATCACCTCGATTTATTCAATCCTGAGACCTATAAATTTGTCGATGGCTTGTTCAAGGAGTACCTCGAAGGCGAGAATCCTGTGTTCCGTGGCAAGCGCGTACACATCGGTACAGACGAATACTCTAACGCCAAGAAAGATGTGGTAGAGAAATTCCGTGAATTTACCGACCACTACATCAAGTTTGTCGAGAGCTTCGGCAAACAGGCTATGTGTTGGGGTGCGCTGACTCACGCCAAGGGCGATACGCCAGTAAAGTCGGAGAACGTAATCATGAATTGCTGGTACAACGGCTATGCCGATCCAAAGGATATGAAGGAGCAGGGCTACAAATTGGTCAGCATCCCTGACGGATTGGTCTATATTGTTCCATCGGCAGGTTATTACTACGACTACCTGAACTGCAACTATCTATATGATAATTGGACCCCAGCCGTAATCGGCAACCAAGTATTCGAGGAGCAGGATCCAGCGATCTTGGGAGGTATGTTTGCCGTATGGAATGACCACCCAGGCAATGGAATCTCGGTAAAGGATGTTCACCACCGAGTATATCCAGCGTTGCAGACTCTTGCCGTTAAGTGCTGGAGCGGAAAGTTGCGCGAATTGCCATACGCAGAGTTCGACAAGAAGCGTCTGGAGCTTAGCGAGGCACCGGGTGTAAATGTATTGGCACGCCACGGCAAGCCTCAGAGTCAGGTATTTACTGCCGATGAGATTAAGCCCGACACAGAGCTTCCTATCGAGGAGATCGGATTCGGTTACACCATCAGTTTTAAGGTGGAGGGTGCTGCTGAGCAAAAGGGCACAGAGCTGTTCCGTTCACCACACGCCGTATTCTATCTTGCTGATCCTCAGAGTGGACTCTTGGGATACTCGTATGAGGGATATCTCAACAAATTCAACTACCGCATACCACAAGGTCAGAGCGTGGAGATCAAGATTCAGGGCGACAACAAGTCAACACGTTTATATATTAACGGACGCCTGCATCAGGAGCTTGACCGCATGACATTATATGTGATGAAGCCCTCAGAGAAGCACTCATTCCACACCGAGGGTGTTATCTTCACTCCAGAGGTTTATAGCCCTGCAACAAAGATGTACTACAACCGCACGCTTGTATTCCCATTAAAGAAGGCTGGCAACTTCAAGAACAAGATCACAGACTTTAAGGTATATAACTACCAGAACTAACATTCTGAGTGCATAATAACAAACGCCCACATGAAATTATCATGTGGGCGTTTATATATTCTTTATCCTAAAGACAGTCTACAACTTCGACCCTCTATATCGCGATGGAGAGATGCCAACCCTCTGCTTAAAGTATTTACCAAAGAAGGATTGCGACACGAAATTCATCTGGCGAGCGATATCTTGCACGCTCAACCCATGCTGGCTCAAAAGTTCCTTGGCACGATGGATGACAGCATCATCTATTATCTTCGAAGCATTCTTGCCAGATTGGCGTTTGCAGATGAGCGACAGATACTTAGCCGTAATGCCCAACTCCTCGGCATAATACTCCACCAAACGATACTCACAACACTTCGCCGATACCAACTCTATGAATTGGCGGAATATCTCCTCGCTGCGCGAGCTCTTCGAAGCTGATTCCTGCAGACGTTTCTGATTGGAGAGAATTACCGATGCTAAGTTATAGAACAAAGCCGAGGTCAATGATGCCACCGCACGATGACGATACACATTGCCCTGCTGGCGCGAAGTGAACAACACCTGAGCAACTATACTATGCAAGCCCGTCATCACACAATCATCTACCGCAACCACAGGTGAGTTGCTGACTGCCATATTCACCGAGATCAAATCCGAAGTCTCAAGACGCAACGCTTCAAGAGCCGATGATGAGAAACTTATCAGATAGCCTTCGCATGCCTTGCTGCACTTGAACTCACCAATCTGGCTATCCTTACCCAACAAGAAGATGTTGTTGGTATGCATATGATAAGAATTGCCGTTAATCTGGATTTTGGCACTTCCACCACACAACACACCTATGGTAATCCACTCTATAGGCTCAACATAAGAGCTTAAATCTCGAAAACTTATCCATGGTGAAATGGACATATTCTCACACTTGAGTCCTTCGCTCGTAAAAAACTTCTCTACCTTGAATGTACTCCACTTGGGTGCTGCCTCTCTTAACTCTCTCTCCATAAATCTTATATTCTAAAGATATCAAATCATCACACCTCCTTGGGGCAAATAATCTTCAACGCGCCTTTCATGCAACTCAACTTCATGGGGAATGTTCCGCCGTTTTGACCATCAACATCGGTCTTTTCATCAAGTGGAGTAACCAACGTCAGTTCCGAAGTCTGGAAATACTTCACAGCCTTGGTCTCGATACCCACCATATAGAGCAACATATCGCACATCGACAGGAAAGGTTTTCGTTTACGCAAAAGCAGACAATCGAAGACTCCATCTCTGAGACTCGACTTGCGAGCAATAGGCATACGTCCCGCCGTCTCGCCATTAAAGACCAAACCCATCAACGTGGGGTAATAGAACGCCTCATCATCGGTGGTAACGGTAAGCGGAATACCATGCAGGTTGTTCAGCTCCTTGAAAGCTGCCAAAATATATGCGCTCCTGCCGATACGGTGCTTCAACTCTTCGGGTGTGTGTTGCGAAGTGGTAGTGAAGATACCGAAACTGAAGATATTGACAAAATAACGGTCACGATCCTCATTGCGATTGATATACTCCACCTTGCCACAATCTATATCTTCGCTCTCGCCCTCCACGATCTGTCGGGCAGCCTTAGCATAATTCTTCGACATACCTAATGCTCCGGCAAAGTCATTCGCTGTACCCGCAGGGATAATGCCAATAAGAGGCTTCAAGCTCTTATGCATGATACCATTAACCACATAGTTGATAGTGCCATCACCGCCTGCAATCACCACCAGATCAACATCTTCGGAGCCATCCATAGGATTTTCTCCAAAGCGCAAAGCCTTGGGCAACATATCGTAGCCAGCATCATCGAATATAGACACAATTTGGGATACGTGGCTCTCAACCGCGCCACGACCTGCATTCTTATTATATATCAGAAGTGCTTTCTTCATAATACATTCACTCTTCTGCCATCGCTATCGGATAGCATGGAAACCCTCAGTTGTTTTTAACATCGGAGCGAGTTTGGCAGAATAATAAATTTCATACGACTCGCCCTCTCCTGCAGTGATAAAATATACCATCACGCCCTCACTTGCCAACTCCTTGGCAAGAGCCAAAGAACGCTCCTTACCCATAGCCATAAACATCGTACCATAGGCATCAGCCTCGGCACACGTAGGAGCAATAACGGTAGCCGAGAGCAGATCGCTCACCACACTACGTCCCGTCTTGGGATCTATCGTATGAGCCACCTTATTACCCTGCTCGTCAATATAATAACGGCGATAATTACCCGATGTAGCCATCGAACATCCACTCAGCGAGATTACCTGCTGGATGAAAGCTCCAGGAGTGTTATTTCCATCAAAAGGAGTCTCCACGCCAATGCGCCATGCGCCTCCCTTTTCGTTGGTTCCCTTGCAGCGCACCTCACCGCCGATATCCACCAAATAGGATTTAACGCCCATCTGCTCCAGACGCTCGGCTGCCATATCCACGACATAACCTTTGGCTATGGAGTTAAAATCTATCTTAACTCTGGGATCTGACTTCACAAGGCGACCATTCTCAACCTTGAGCTTCGAGATTCCGACAAATTCCAGCAACGAATCCACATTGACCTTCACGCCTCGATCCTTGCCCGCAAAGCCATACGCTTCGACCAATGGGGCGATCGTTACATCGTATGAGCCATCGCTCAAAGAGCTGAAGCGGCGCGAAAGTTCCAGACAATGGATTATATGCTCATCCAACGAATCGGTCTCGTTGCGGTTCAGGCGACTCAACAATGATTGCTCATCGAAAATCGACATCGAAGCCTTCGCTTGGGTATCGATCTGCATCATCATCTTATACAACTCGCCCGAAGAGATCTCGCTCTGCGCATTAACCTGCATAAAAGTACCCAACATCTGACCTTGCGACCTGACATATGGGAGCTTAGACTCATGGCATCCCGCTATGAACAAAAGAGTTGCCACAAGCAGGAAACCTCTGCGCACAAGTGTGGTTATATATCCTATCATCTTAAAACTTCTATCATTATCTCCATACCCCGACCTATGTTCGACTCTAAAAACAGACATCGCCTTTTCCCGAAAAAGGCAGAAAGATGGAGTTTTCTAATGCGCAAATATACATATTTTTAAGGAAATTCAGCAATTTGTCGGTCAAAGAGCTAAAATCAGAGCCGAAATGACTGATTTTAAGACCAAAATATTTGGTGATTGATGAAATTCGGAGTATTTTTGCGCCACGCTCTGGCGTTATTCACGGTAAGGGGGATGCGTCGTAGAGTGGAACCAGAGTTGTGACCTTTCTGGAGCAAAGTAGGCGCGACTCATAAAACACAATTTT
This sequence comes from Alistipes sp., assembly GCA_017531305.1. Taxonomy (GTDB): domain Bacteria; phylum Bacteroidota; class Bacteroidia; order Bacteroidales; family Rikenellaceae; genus Alistipes. The sequence goes on along the minus strand of JAFXLG010000040.1, from coordinate 1,868 downwards.
TTATGGCTTATTTAACAGCAGAGAAAAAGCAGGAGATTTTTGGTAAGTACGGCAAGTCTAACACAGACACTGGTTCTCCAGAGAGCCAGATCGCGTTGTTCTCATACCGTATCAGCCACCTTACTGAGCACCTCAAGAGCAACAAGCACGACTTCGGTACCCAGCGCTCATTGTTGCGCTTGGTAGGTAAGCGCCGCCAGCTTTTGGAGTACCTCAAGGAGGTTGACATCGAGCGTTACCGCGCTATTATCAAGACTCTTAACCTCCGTAAGTAATCCTTACATTTTGAGGGCTGATAGGGGTTGTTCAGCAAGCCTGACAACCCCTATTTCATGGAAACTATTTTATTTGACGAATATATTTATGGAAGAAAAGAAGTTGTACAACGCTGTACAAAAGACGATTACGCTTGCTGACGGTCGCCAGATCACGATCGAGACTGGTAAGTTGGCAAAGCAGGCGGATGGTTCTGTAGTAGTAAAGATGGGTGACACCATGTTGCTCGGAACTGTAGTTGCCGCTAAGGATGCAAAGGAGGGTACTGATTTTATGCCTCTTCAGGTGGAGTATAAGGAGAAGTTCGCATCATGCGGTCGCTTTCCTGGAGGCTTTATGAAACGCGAGGGTAAGGCAAGCGATGCCGAGATCTTGGTCGCTCGATTGATCGACCGCGCATTGCGCCCACTATTCCCAGCAGATTATCATGCCGAGGTATTTGTAACCGTAAATCTTATCTCGGCTGACAAAGATATTCAGCCAGATGCATTGGTTGGTTTGGCTGCTTCGGCAGCTCTCGCCGTATCGGATATCCCATTCGGCGGTCCTATCTCAGAGGTTCGTGTTGCTCGCATCAATGGCGAGTATGTTATCAACCCTAACTTCTCAGATATGGCAAATGTTGACCTTGACATCATGGTCGGCGGTACTATCGACAACATCCTCATGGTAGAGGGTGAGATGAACGAGGTATCTGAGGAGGTAATGTTAGGTGCCATCAAGTTCGCACACGAGGAGATCAAGAAGCAGTGTGCCGTACAGATCGAGCTTTCAAAGGAGTTGGGCAAGGATGTAAAGCGTACATACTGCCACGAGACTTCAGACGAGGAGCTTCGTCAGCGCATCATCACTGAGCTCTACGACAAGGCTTACGCTATCGCTACAAGCGGTACTGCAAAGCACGAGCGTTCTGAGGCTTTCGAGGCTTTGGAGGCAGAGTTCGCTGCTCAGTTCACCGAAGAGGAGTTGGAGGAGAAGGCTACACTTATCCACAAATACTTCCACGATGATGTTCAGAAGAAGGCTATGCGTAATATGATCCTCGATGAGGGTAAGCGTCTGGATGGTCGTAAGACCGATGAGATTCGCCCAATCTGGTGCGAGGTAGGTTACCTGCCTGCAGCTCACGGCTCTGCTATCTTCACTCGTGGTGAGACTCAGTCACTCACCACCGTTACATTGGGTACTAAGCTCGATGAGAAGATGATTGATGAGGTTTTGGTACAGGGCTCAGAGAAGTTCACACTTCACTACAACTTCCCTCCATTCTCTACAGGCGAGGCTCGTCCTGCACGTGGTGTAAGCCGCCGCGAGATCGGTCACGGTCACTTGGCATGGCGCGCTCTGAAGCCTATGATCCCAACAGGCGAGGAGATGCCATACGCTTTGCGCGTTGTATCAGATATTTTGGAGTCTAACGGTTCTTCTTCAATGGCAACTGTTTGCGCCGGTACATTGGCGTTGATGGATGCAGGTGTGAAGATCAAGAAGCCAGTATCAGGTATCGCTATGGGTCTTATCTCAGACTCTGCGACAGGTCGTTGGGCTGTACTTTCAGATATCTTGGGTGATGAGGATCACTTGGGTGATAT
>JAFXLG010000039.1 GCA_017531305.1 Alistipes sp. | reverse complement strand
CACACCACAAGGTAGCGATTGTCTAACTTGATAGCTCCCGCATTAAACACGCTATTGATCATGATGCGTTGCATCAGATAGGGGTTATCTTCTTGAGAAAAGTCGTAACGCCACTCCAGCGGTGTATGCTCAGCCGTCAAAATAGGACGCTTGTAGCGTTCATAGATACCATTTCCCCACTCCTGTGGCTCGTTTTTATGGCTCAGTAAGGCTTCGTGCCTTTCGAGAAGCTGCTTTTTTCGTGATTTATAGTCCATAATTATATAAATGACAAGTGGAAAATGTTTTTCTATTTAATATCGTTGATATCTTTGAGCATGAGGATCTTGCTATCCTCGACCATCTTGCGGAAGTCGGCAGCGTCCTTTGTTTTAGGCGCAGGTGCAAAATACTGGCGATGGTCGGCGTTTCGCCAAACAAGCACATAACTGAGTGGATACTTCTCGATTTGAGGCTTCAGCACGCGAGTCCACCATGTTGGATCGGGTAAGTTCTGATAACCGCACTCAGTGAGGGCTATCAAGCGATTGTGCTGCTTGGCAAATTCGCAAAGCTCAGTGAGGTCTTTATTGAGCGTAGCGATAAAGTCCTTTTCGCCATTTCGCTGCTGATAAGCATCAAGTCCGATCAGATCTACGCGCTCATCCCCTGGATAAGTGTCGAAGATATCAGACTGGTAGCCGTAGTTCGGACTCCAGCTCCAAACAATATTGGTCAGACCGTCTGCCAACAAATGATCTTGAAGCATGTTCCACAGAGCCTTATACTCCTCTGCCGAGCAAAGTCCCTTGCCCCACCAGAACCATCCGCCACTATTCTCGTGCCATGGGCGGAAGATGAAAGGTACAGGCTGACCATGCTCATCGCACAGCGAGCGCAGGAAGTTTGACATGTGGCACATCCAAGTTTGAAACTTTTCGTGCTGGTCGCCACCAGGTAAAATAGACTTAACTACTGTCTTGTTCTTGTTATCCCATGTGCTGCCACCTGTCAATGGATTGCGTGGATGCCATGAGATTGTAGCGATACCTCCTCTGCGTACATGGGCAAGCAACTCTTCGCGTATGCGATTGAAAGGTACTCCATCGAGGTTCTTCTCCTCGCCCAGCTCAATGCCACCAAGCTCGAAGCCCATAACGGCAGGATAGTCGCCACATACCTCAAGCACATCGCTTCTGCCGCGCTCCCACTGCCAATCAAGACCATAGAATGGATCATCCTGATGACCAAACATAATACCCTTGTCCTGTATCTGGCTGAGTCGCTTGATCAAAGCCTCTCGACCATTAACGGCTGCCGAAGAGGGATACATTGGCTGCATTTCAGGTATAACGGTTGTATTTGCAGAAGTGCGACCCAATGGAGTGATGCGTAGATTGTCGAAATATGGTGTAGAAACGCTACGCTTCTGCAGAGGTGCAATCAGACCTGCCATACCCTTGCGGTAGTGGTCTGATGTAGCCTTTACTACCTCCATGCCATCGACATATCCCGTGATTTTGTCACCTTCAAAACGGAGGCTGAGCTTATGCCACTCGCAGGCATTAACACCACTCACCTTTGCCTCTGCCAGAGTATATTCACCACCGATCTCTACATCCTTTCGGGCGAGGATCAAAGCCTGCTGCTCCTTGTCGCCGATTAGCTCTCTTGGGTTAGGTTTGCCTCGAGAAAGGATGAGGGTAACTTTGCCCTGATCGTCAATCTTCAGATAGTATCCCTTTGCCCAGATTCCATAACCCGAACCTACATCACACAAGCGACCCATTACGCCTGCCTCATCGCCTGGATTCAGATATACATCGGCACTTACCTCATAATCCATCCATCCTGCATCGCCGAGGATAGTATAATGGTGCCACTCAGGAGCCCAGCTAAGGGTGTGAGAGCCAATGGTCTGGCGGATACACTTGTTTGAAGTGGCTTTGTCGGCTGGCGAGTTTGTTCCTGGTTGCTCCACCAACTCAAAGCATCCGATCAGGTCAGCCAAGTAATGTGGAAGATAACCCCACTCAGAAGGATTGGCATACTGCTCAAAGTCCTCTGCGTATGGGATTGGGAATGGCTTTGACTCAGTAATATCGGCAAAAGAGCCCTTCTGCTGCCCAGTTGTGGTTGATACAGAATAAACTGCATCAGGCTCCAATTTAAGAGTGAAGCTGCTGTTTCGTGGCTTAATATCCTTCAGACGTACAAACTGCTGCTTGGCATCACTATACCAAACGCAAAGTTTCTCTGCAGAGAGATCATCCGCTACCTTGATTTTTATTGTCTGTGTTGTCTTTGCACCTTTGGTCTCAGCGATAATGGTGTAGTCGCTGGTGTTTGGATCACGCAAAGTTACCATAGAGCCGCCATCTGCCAGACTCAAGCAACCATCATCTATATAATACCATCCCACGCGAGAGAACTGACCATAGTGGGCATAACCCCAAAGTGCTTCGCGAACATGGTAGTGACCACTCCATGGCTCCTGTGCGAGCAACATAGGAGGCTCTTTGCTGTAAGGCTCCAATGGATATGTTGCACCAATATCGTACCAGTTGACAACCTTTGTTGCTCCGCTGATGATGTAGTTATCGTTGAAGCATTTAACTATACTGATCAGGCAGTCGAAGCCTGGGCGATATACATGATCCTCGCTATTCCAGATTGGCTTACCCATATCCTCGATGGTCTTGCGCTGCTCTGGTGTGAGGTGAATCTCGCTGAATGTATGGGCACACACAGCGTCCAATGCCTCTGCTAACTCAGGATCTTCCTGCATACGCTTGAGGAAATCCATCTTCGAATCGCCCCAGTTACCAAAGCCATGTAGCATTACATCGGCAAAGCCTCGCTCTTTCAGGGCTTTATGTAGGTTTATAGCAAATTCCGCACTCCAACCCTTCTCGTTATGGCATCCTAAAGCATCCAACTCCAAGCCATGCACCTCGCGCAGACCCTTTAGCCATGTAATGTAGTAATCAACCATATCCTCAGACCAGAAGTTACCAACCCACGCTGGAGCACTCCAGCTTGTAGCATCGAGCGAGAGGGCTGAGTTGCGCTTCTTTGCCTCCTGCATTACCCACCATGTGTAGCCACGCAAGAAGTTTGCATCACCACGATAATGGCTATGGCTTGGCATACTGCCCTGTGTTGAATTACCGTCACCAGGGATCTCCACTAAAAGCGTACTAACCGATGCGCCGAAGTTAGGCTTATACACTAAATCCATGATCTGCGAACGCTGTGGCTCAGGGTAATCCTTTAGCAATACTGATGTAGCACCACCGCCGTTAACTGCTCCAATACCATCGAACTTTTTGCCGCTGGCACTTGCGCTCAGATGTACTACTGTCTGTGCTGTGGCGCAGAAGCATCCCAGAGCAAGGAACATAATAGATAAAAATACTCGCTTCATTTTTACTACTTTTTTATATTAATACTCTTTTTTATCGCATTGTTCGGTACTTGCCGCACCTCGTTTATTTTAGATAATTACGGATAAATTCTTCTCTTGGCTTCAGATACTTTTCTCGCCACTCGGCTTGACGATCACCCGATGGCCAACTATGCGTGCGATAAGGTACGCAGTTGATCGTCTTTTTTCCCTTAGCTCCGTTGAGCGATGCCCATACTGCCGATGGTGGGCAAGTGGTGTCGATTAGTCCCATTTCGCAATATATCTCGGCTTGCGAGTGACGAATTAGTAGTGCCCCGTCAAAATATGGGAGTGTGGAATCTAACATTGCCCCTTCGACATGAGAGTGCCCCTCGATAGGCTGCGGCCACCCACTACGGCGATTGGCACGCGCTCCGCCCAAATCCTGCATTGCGGGCACATTAAGTACTACTGCCGAAACTCTCTTGTCGAGACCAGCCGCCGCAACTGCCTGACCTCCACCTTGACTCTCGCCGATTACAATGATTCGCTTACCGTCCCACTCGGGCTGACGTGTCATGTACTCTATGGCGCGCAACAGACGCAGATACATGCCTCGGAAATAGTATGTCTGGCGGTCAACGACATTGTGGTTGTAGTAATTGCGAAGCGCCCCGTTTTCAAGCATGCGGTAGTAATTGTCGCTCTGCCCATTGAGCATGCCATGAGCATTTATATCGAGGCTGAGCGCCCCGTTTCCCATAGCCGCATTCCCTACGCACTCGCCAACCTGACATCGGCACCAATTACCACTAACCCCAGCAGCGCGGCAGAGGATGATGATAGGAAGCGATTTTTTCTTTGCCTTTATGGGCTTTGCAAAATATGCACGCACGGGAGCAGGACCAAGACAATTTATCTCTACATCGTGACAAACATATTTGCCTTGATAATGCTGCGGTACATCCAATGGCGTAGTTTTGACCTGCATAGGCAGTGATTTGAGCAGTCGTTTCTGATTGTCCCAATATGCCATCAGGTCAGCAGGCTCCTCGTATCCAGGCTTGAACCCCTCAGGATGGACGACATAACCAATCGACTCCTTAACTCGGTCCTTGTGCGATTCCAGCTCCACACTTACAGCATAAGTATCCTGAAGTGTCTGCTCAAAAACGGTAAAGTCATTTGTCGAAGGTAGCAAGCCAAACTCTTTTGTTATCTTATTATTGTATGAAACTCTCACCCTGAGCGAATCGGTAGGCACTTTTTCGGCATGACAGTTGACTATAACCTGCTCGCCTCGCTCATATACGCCTGTCTCATTATTGAGCGAGAGTCTGTACTTTTGGGCAAAACTCGGAGTGTAGATAAACCCAAAGGTGAGAATAAGTAATGCTATGCGTTTCATCTAAATTCGTGGCTAAGGGTTAAAAATAGTTGTTGCGAATCTCTTTGGCTATGTAGCGTCCCATAAGCTGTTGTCCCTCCTCTGCTGGGTGCAGACCATCACGCAAATATCGCTGTCCGTGACCATTCTCCAGCTTCTCGGTAATTCCACATTCGCCGTAGCAATCTATAAACTGCACCGAAAGCGAACGACATATCTCGCGCAAGATCTCAATCTTCTTTTTATTAAATTCGTTATGCCCCACATTGGCGGTTTGAATTGGCGAGCAGACAAAGACTCGGCACTTGGGGAAACGCTCAATAATTGTCTGTATTGACCAGCGTGCGCCACCTGCCATCGTTGTTATATCTACCTCATTTAGATCCTTACCCTTCAGAGCCTCCTCAGCAGATCCTAATTTATTGTCGTTGGTACCCATGGCAAACACAAATACATCAGGTTCGGGATATTTCCCCGATTCAACTTCGGCAATAAATCGCTGGATGTGTACCTTCGAGGTGTTGTTGTGGCGCATCTGTATCTCGTGGGCATCTTGCGTGGGTTGCCATCCGCTTGAGATGCCTGCAAAACCCTCGCTGCCATAATCTTGAGTATCTGAATAACAAGCCCATGTAGAGGAGCCGACTGCTACGTTGTGATGTGAAGCAAAACCAAGTTGCTTGACTACCGTAGCCGACCATTGATCGCCCGAAGTGATGCTGTCGCCGTCACATCCGAAATACATCTTTGAAAAATCAGGGAACGCCTGAGCCATGACGCTTATGGAGAGAAGCCCAAGCAGAGTGGTTGTTATGAGTTTTTTCATAATCCGAATAGTATTAGTCTTTTGGGTTGTATGTTACTGAGATTTTTACCCAAGCTATTGCCCGTGCAGGCATAGCCCCACAAGAGTCCTCAGTAAACTCTCATGTTGCGAAGATACGCAAATACTAATATAGATTATGACACTATTTTAACCATTCATGACACCGCAATGTCAAATAATGATCTTTTTCTTGTAGAAATTTTCGCGAAATTCTTTGGGCGAAGAGCCTTTATGTTTGCGGAAAAGGCGATTGAAATTAGACAACGTATTAAACCCACAGGCATAGCATATCTCGGCTATCGTTAGGTCAGTATTAATGAGCATACGTGTGGCTGTTCCGATTCTGAAGTCTATGATGTAATTCGATAGCGTTCGCCCCGTACGCTGATGAAAGAAACGCGAAAAAGCTACAGGCGTCATCCCAACCAAGCTCGATAAGGTCTCCAAACGTATGTTCTCCTTGTAGTGTTGGGCAATATACTCCTGAACTTTGATCTCGCGCCGACTTTCGCTTCGGGTTTCGATGTGTGCAAACGAAGAACTCGATAGAGTGCGGCTATCATCGGCAAGCGACAACTCATAAAGTATCTCAAGGAATCCCAATACAGCATGAAATCCATGCTGGTGCTGAGTTAGTGCATCCAATTTAGAGTACACCTTCATGATGGTCGATCTTGAGAAGGCATGACCACAACGGGCACTCTCCAACATTCGGCGTATGGAATGGAATTGGCTTTTACTCAAAAGGCTCTCTGGCAATACATCTGAGGTGAATTGTATGGTTATTTCGCGTATGTTGGTGTTGTGGCAGTTGCCCTGCTCCCATGCGTGTTCCAAATTAGGGCTTGTGATTAGTACCAACTCATCATCGCCGATAGTCTCGCTGTGATCGCCCACCGTACGTCTTACTCCTGCACCGTTGCCAATATAGTTGAGCTCGTACTCAGGATGACTATGGATAGGGAAGTCAAATTTTGACTTGTTACGGTCGGTCAAATAGAAACAATCGTTATCGCTCAATGGCGTAATCTCGCGCATCACCGAAGGATATGTTTTAGCCTCTTGAGACATCTTTTTCTTTGGATTTAAAGTTTGAGTATAGAGTTGATACGTTCAATGAGTTCCAAGCACATACGTCCATTATGATAAGGGCATTTCCAGAAACCTGCGTGATCATCATCGAGATTAATGCTGCCATCGGCACGCCTGCTCCAATACCATTCACCATGCTGGTAGTCGATTAGGTTGTGCTTGATATATTGCCAGCAATCCTGAGCCTTGTCTAAAGCCGTTTGATCGCTAAAATGCTGATATATATTGAAGAATCCTACGACAGCTTCGGTCTGCACCCACCAATGTCGGTCGCAGTCAAAATGCTCTCCATCGGGCTCTCCTTCGTATATCATAGATCCATCAGCCTGCAAACCCTTTTCGCTTGCCTTTGCTACATCTTTGACTACGGACTCTACTCTGTTTAAAGTGTCGGGATCGCCAAGCGCGAGTGCCGCCTCATGGAGAAGCCAAGAACACTCGATGTCGTGCCCGTAACTCTCTGTTCTACTCATCCTTCTCCAATCCATGTCGAAAAAGAGATCGAGGTGGTGGCTCTTCGGGTTGAGTATATGGTCGGTGAATATGGAAATTAGTGCCGAGAGTTTTGTGCTGAGCGTAGATTGTTGAGCGTGGTTGGTCTCGCGCAATGCCTTCAGCAGATTGGTATATGGCTCCAAGATATGCAGATGGGTGTTCTGACTCTTGGGGTAGTTCTCGTCCTTAGCCGAAAGTCGCATATCTTCAATAGCGTTCCAATCGCGTGTACAAGCCTCGATGTAGCCTCCATACTCGCTGTCCCAAGCATGTCGTTCTATCGTTTCATATAGTTGCAAAGCCACCTCTAATGCCTCCTTGTCATGTGTGGCACGTGCATATTCCGAGAAGCCGTAAAGCATAAATCCAAGTGCATAGAACTGCTTTTTCGTATCCAAGGGCTCGCCTTCTGAAGTAATACTCCAATATGTGCCGCCATATTCTTTATCAATAAAATGCTTTAAGATATACTCCTTAGTCATTGTGGCAGCATCGAGGTATTCCTCATGCTTGATCAACCCTTCGGCACTGAGTATTCGATGTGCGGCACTGAAAGTCCACAACAGTCGGGCATAGAGTATAGCTCCGCGAGGAGCATCTTTTACAATCTCGCCCACTCCCGTCATTCTTCCGTACCAGCCGCCTTGATCACAGTCACGCATCTTATTTAGCCAAAATGGTAGAATATTTTGCGTCAGGCACTCTTCTACCTCGCGTTGCAAAGTTCCCAATGCTACCTCAATATCTGCCTTAATCTTCATATGGTAACCTTATTTGTTATAAATATACGATATCTTGCCACAATCCTAATATATGGTTTAATCTATATCTCCTACCACCACAGTAACCATATCCTTTGGATCAAGATATTTCTGTGCAAGTGACAGAATCTCTTCTGATGAGGTTTGGCGTATGCGCTCCAAATTGTGTTGTATGTGGCTGTTATCGAAGCCGCACAAGATATTTTCGGTGGTGACATCGGCAATGCCGAATGGACCGTCAAGGATACGCATCATTTCGCCAGCCATAATATTCTTTACGAGCATCAGTTCCTCCTCTTCGACCTTCTCGGTGCGTAAAATGTTAATCTCATGTGCAATCTGTTCCAATGCTGCGTGAGTAACCTCCTTGCCGACCTGTGTGGCTAAGGCAAGATAACCCGTATGCTGGAAGAAACCATTGCCGAAAATACTCCATAGGTAAATCCGTTTCGTTCTCTGAGGTTTTGCATCAGACGTGATCCAAAATATCCTCCGAGGATTGTCGATAGCACCTGCATAGGGATAAAATCGGGATGCGTGCGAGGAAAAAGCAAGCGACCCATGCGAATCGAAGATTGTAACGCACCCTCATGCTTGACTATATTCGTGTGAGATGGTTTAAAAGGCGGAATCTGATCGTTGAAACACTCCGCTGTAGAGGGGATCTGCTCTGCTATCTTGCTGATCTGCAGCAATACATCTTCGGAGATGCTTCCGCTACATACAATCATGCAGTTTTGAGCCGTATAAAGCCTGCGGTAGTGGTTCTCTATCTGGACTCTTGTGATTGAGTCATACTCCTTCTCATCGGACGATATGCCGTATGGGTGATCTTCTCCAAAAATAGCTTGAGCAAACTGCTCTCTGGCGCGAGTCTCTACCTTACGTCTTTCGATGGTGAGTTGCTGACGGCGTTTTGCGCAATATGTGGCAACCTCCTTTTCTGGGAATATGGGGTAGAGGATAATCTGCTCAATAAGTTCAGCGGTCTGTGTAAAAAACTTTTTCAGCGAGCAGAATGTGATATAGACATAATCTCGGTCAATATTAACATCGAAATAAGAACCATAGTAATCCAACTTCTCGGCTAATTGCTGCGAGGTGTAATCCTTGCTACCTTCGGCAAGCATATTTGCCGTAGCTGAGGCTACGAATGGATGTTGCTGGCTGCGTGTGCCGGCATGGAATACAAATGATACTCTGATAACCTCATATTCTGAAGTGTTGATTACGTGTATATCTACTCCATTGCGACTCTGGTGTCGGGTCGATAACGGAACTTCTATCTTTGAAGGTATGGTGAGCTTTGGCTGTTGCATGTTATTTTGACTTTGCACGGTAAATAAGTGTTGATGAGTTCTCCTTGCAGAAGATCTTTTCGGAGAATTGGGCGATATCCTCTTTTGTAAGTGATCGGTAAATCTCTACTTCGCGATTGATTAACGGAAGATCGCCAATCATCGAGTAATAACCCAAATTCATAGCCTTATTCATCACGTTCAATTCACCAAACAAGGTATTGGCTTCGAACTTATTTTTAACCTTCTCCAATTCATAATCGCTGATGTTGCCTTGCTTCAGATCCTCGATCTCTTGCCATATAGCCATTTCTGCCTGCTCTTCAGTGGTGGTGGGCAGGAGTTGGCAAGTGAAAATAAACATGCCTTCATCCACATCCCCCGATATGTATGCATTGACCGAGGCAAACAACCCTCGCTGCTTGATGAGTCTGTCGTATAATCGTGCCGAATCGCCCCCAGCAAGCAGATCAGATGTGATATCTCCCAAAAAGAAATCCTTCGACAAGCGATCGCCCATGTGGAAGGCAATAGTGATGTTGGTCGCAGGTACATCCCTCTCAACCTCTACTCGGCGTGCCTGCTCCTGTCGTGGCTCCTTGGGGATTGCGATAGGCGAGAATTTATGATCTTCAATTACGCCAAACCATTTGTCAGCCATCTGGAAAACCTCCTCGCTCGGAATGTCGCCCGAAACTGAGAGTATGGCGTTCGATGGGTGGTAGAAACGATGATAGAAGTCGTGTATCTCCTCAATCGAAGCCTTCTCAATATGGTCGGGACTCATACCAATGGTCGCCCAGCGATATGGATGTACTTTGTAAACCATTTTGCGTAGGAGCATATTCATATCGCCATAGGGCTGATTCAGGTATCGCTGGCGAAACTCTTCGATTACGACTCGCTTCTCGATTTGGCACGCCTCCTCCGAGAGGTTAAGCCCTGTCATGCGGTCGCTCTCCAACCAAAATGCAGTTTCGATATTCTCTTTTGGCAGAGTGATGTGAAAATCAGTATAGTCGTTATTTGTGAAGGCGTTGTTTTCGCCACAAGCCATCTGTACGGGAGTGTCGAAATCGGGTACAAGATGTGTACCTCTGAACATCAGATGCTCAAAAAGGTGTGCCAATCCCGTGCGGTGGGGTTGCTCATTGCGAGCACCCACTTTATATAGTAGGTTAACCGCCGCCATCTGCGAAGCCTTGTCGCGATTAGCTATCACCGTAAGACCATTAGCGAGTGTAGTTATATCGTATTTAATCATATCTGCTGTGCGGATTATGTCATAGTGCAAAAATAGGTACTTTTTTTGAATAATAGAAGAACTAAATTCGCAATGGGGTGCAATAGACTCTCATTTGAGTACAGATATTTGTCTGCAAATAGAGCAAAAAGCACTTTTGTGAAAATATTAACATCAAAAAAGCTATGATTTTTTGAATCAAATGCCTAACTTTGTCGGATAAGAGTTGTAAAATAGTCGCGTTTTGCACTCGAAAACGAGCAGGAATAAACCGAAAATTCATTAAATAAACAAAATTATGTCAGAGAAGAAATTTATCACATGTGATGGTAATTACGCTGCAGCGCATATCGCCTACAAATTTTCTGAGGTAGCAGCTATTTATCCTATCACACCATCGTCAACTATGGCAGAGTATGTTGACGAGTGGGCAGCACAGGGCATGAAGAATATGTTTGGCGAGACCGTTAAGGTTGTTGAGATGCAGTCTGAGGCTGGTGCTGCAGGTGCCGTACATGGCTCATTGCAGAGTGGTGCATTGACATCTACTTTCACAGCATCGCAGGGTCTTTTGTTGATGATCCCAAATATGTATAAGATCGCAGGAGAGCTTCTTCCTGGTGTATTCCATGTGTCGGCTCGTGCTTTGGCTGCGCAGTCTTTGTCTATCTTTGGTGACCATCAGGATGTGATGGCTACTCGTCAGACAGGTTTTGCTATGCTTGCTACATCTTCTGTTCAGGAGGTTATGGATTTGGCAGGTGTGGCTCATATTGTAGCTTTGAAGGCTCGTATCCCATTCCTCCATTTCTTCGATGGATTCCGTACTTCACACGAGATTCAGAAGATCGAGGTTATTGATGACGCTTCGCTCACAGCTATGATGGATCGCGATGCGTTGAAGGCTTTCCGCGCTGCTGCTCTTAACCCAGAGCATCCTGTAACTCGCGGTACAGCTCAGAATCCTGATATCTATTTCCAGACTCGCGAGGCTTCTAATAAGTTCTACAATGCAGTGCCAGATATGGTTGCCGATGCTATGGCTAAGATCTCTGACATTACAGGTCGTACATACAAGCCATTTACATACTACGGTGCAGCAGATGCTGAGCACGTATTGGTTGCTATGGGTTCGGTTAACGAGACTATCAAGGAGTGTATCGACTATTTGGCAACTCAGGGCAAGAAGGTTGGTCTTATCACAGTTCACCTCTATCGTCCATTCTCAGAGAAGTATTTCTTCGATGTTATGCCAGCTTCTGTAAAGCGCGTGTGTGTATTGGATCGTACCAAGGAGCCAGGAGCTAATGGTGAGCCATTGTACCTTGACGTGAAGGATATGTTCTATGGTAAGGAGAACCAGCCTATGATCATCGGTGGTCGTTACGGTCTTTCATCTAAGGATACTACTCCAGCTCAGATCTTGGCAGTGGTTGAGAATCTGTTTGCTGCAGAGCCTAAGAATCACTTCACAGTTGGTATCAACGATGACGTTACAATGCTCTCATTGCCTGTTGGCGAGGAGGTTGCTGTATCAACCAAGGGTACTTTCGAGGCTTTGTTCTTCGGTTTGGGTGCTGATGGTACAGTCGGTGCTAATAAGAACTCTATCAAGATCATCGGTGGCTCGACAGATAAGTATTGTCAGGCTTACTTCAACTACGACAGTAAGAAGTCTGGCGGTTATACATCTTCGCACTTGCGTTTCGGTGATAACCCAATTCGTTCACCATATTTGGTTACAACTCCAGATTTCGTGGCTTGCCACGTTCCATCATATGTCGATAAGTATGATGTGTTGAAGGGCTTGAAGAAGGGTGGCTCGTTCCTTTTGAACTCTGTTCACGATGCAGCTACCACTTGCGCTACTTTGCCAGATCACATGAAGGCATATTTGGCTAAGAACAATATTAACTTCTATATCATCAACGCTACCAAGATCGCTGCTGAGTTGGGCTTGGGTAACCGTACCAACACTATCATGCAGTCGGCATTCTTTAAGATTGCTGAGGTTATCCCATTCGAGAAGGCTGTCGAGGAGATGAAGAAAGCTATCTTGAAGTCTTACGGTAAGAAGGGTGAGGATATCGTAAATATGAATTATGCTGCAGTTGATGCTGGTGGCTCTGCTGTAGAGAAGGTTGAGATCCCTGCCGAGTGGGCATCACTTTCATTGGAGGTTGCTGCTAAGGCTGTTGATATGAGCCGTCCTGAGTTTGTTCGCAATGTGGTTGACCCTATCAACGCTCTTAAGGGTGATGATCTTCCTGTTTCAGCATTCAACGGTCGTGAGGATGGTACATGGGATAACGGTACTGCGGCTTACGAGAAGCGCGGTATCGCGGTGAATGTCCCTGAGTGGGATATCCAGAACTGTATCCAGTGTAACCAGTGTTCATATGTTTGTCCTCATGCTGCAATCCGTCCATTCCTCGCTACTGAGGAGGAGGCTGCCGCTACAGGCTTGGAGTGGAAGCAGGGTTTGGGTGAGACTAAGGCTTATAAGTTCCGTATTCAGGTATCTCCACTCGATTGTGCAGGCTGTAACAACTGTGTGGATGTATGTCCATCGAAGACTAAGGCTTTGGTTATGAAGCCTCTTGAGTCTCAGATGCCACAGGCTGCAAATTGGGAGACAGTAAATAAGATTGTAGGTTATAAGGAGGTTGTCGATAAGACTAAGTCTGTT
>JAFXLG010000003.1 GCA_017531305.1 Alistipes sp. | reverse complement strand
TCAGCACCCTTTGCCTTGATACGCTTCATTATGCCTTGAATTGCACTCTGGCGGAAGTTATCTGAGTTAGACTTCATGGTTAATCGATATACGCCGATAACACACTCTTTCTCTGCGCCCTCATCCCATGTGCTCGATCCAATATAATACCCAGCCTTCGCCAATACCTGATCCGCAATAAAATCCTTACGAGTACGGTTACTCTCAACGATAGCCGTCATCATATTCTGTGGCACATCCTGATAGTTTGCCAGAAGCTGCTTGGTATCCTTTGGCAAGCAGTAACCGCCATAACCAAACGATGGATTATTATAGTGTGTCCCGATACGAGGGTCCAATCCAACACCCTCGATAATTGCCTGAGTGTCCAAGCCTTTCATCTCTGCGTATGTATCAAGCTCATTGAAATAGCTTACACGAAGAGCAAGATAAGTGTTTGCAAATAACTTAACAGCCTCAGCCTCTTTTAAGCCCATAAACAACACTGGAATATCCTCCTTCAAAGCACCTTGCTTAAGCAGTTCGGCAAAGGTGTGCGCCGCCTCTGCAAGATGATTGCCTGCAATAGCTTTGATGGCCTTGTTCTCATCATCAAACTCCTCAATCATTTTGGGATAACCCACGATGATACGGCTTGGATAGAGATTATCGTAGAGAGCCTTGCTCTCACGCAAGAATTCTGGTGAGAATAACAGACGGAATTTATGAGTTGTGTCCCAGCCCATCTCTTTAAACTTCTTGGCATACTTCACATACAACGAGCGACAATATCCAACAGGAATGGTACTCTTAATTATCATCGTTGCCTCGGGATTTACCTCCAAAACTAGGTCAATAACATCCTCTATATGGTGAGTATCGAAGAAATTCTTTTGTGGATCGTAGTTAGTTGGAGCCGCAATAACTACAAACTCCGCATCTTTATATGCCTCTTTACCATCAAGCGTTGCTCGCAGATTTAACTCTTTCTCTGCAAGATACTTCTCGATATACTCATCTTGAATGGGCGAGATATGATTATTTATTTTCTCAACCTTCTCCGGAATAACATCCACCGCCACAACCTCGTTGTGCTGTGCAAGCAATGTGGCTATTGACAAGCCTACATATCCCGTTCCTGCTACTGCGATTTTCATGTTTATAAACTTTATGCTGTTTTATCAAACTTTTCGAACTGTGAATTCTTTGAGATAAACTCAGGTACAGACTCCTTCATGAGTCGTACCATATCGTCAATCTTCACCGCGCGAGACAAGGCCTCTAATTTATCCACCAACTCCGTAGCTTCTTCATGGTTGTATTCCCTAACGCGTGCTACACGAATACGTTCATGTGGTGTTGGATCTGTATTTTCCGCATTTGACAATACCTCTTCGTAGAGTTTCTCTCCTGGGCGCAAACCTGTGTATTCGATTTGAATATCCTTGCCCAATGTAAGACCAGCCAACTCTATCATTCTCTTTGCAAGAGTTACAATCTTCACTGACTCTCCCATATCAAATACAAATATTTGATTTCCTGTTGACATTGTTGCAGCCTCCATTACCAAACGGCATGCCTCAGGAATAGTCATAAAGAAACGTGTAATTTCAGGATGTGTTACAGTAACAGGACCGCCCTTAGATATCTGCTCTCTGAATCGAGGAATTACAGAACCATTTGATCCCAATACATTTCCGAAGCGAGTGGTAACAAAGCGAGTCTTAGATTTAATCTTACCCTGCTCAATAGCCAATCCCAGCGACTGAACATATATCTCAGCCAAGCGTTTCGTGCATCCCATTATGTTTGTTGGATTCACCGCCTTATCTGTCGAGATCATAACCATCTTTTCCACCTCATATTTCAGACACATATCTGTTACGTTGCGCGATCCACAAGCGTTTACAAGTACAGCCTCACAAGGGTTCTCCTCCATTAGTGGTACATGCTTATATGCCGCTGCATGGAATACAACATGTGGTTTAAAAGTCCTGAATACATAGTCCAAACGCGCATTTATGCGCACATCTCCGATAATAGGCGTAAACGTCAGATTTGGATATTTAGCCTCTAACTCCAAACGGATGTTATGCATTGGTGTCTCTGCGTTGTCAAACAACACCAATTGCTTTACTCCGAAACTTGCCAACTGACGGCACAACTCCGATCCTATCGAGCCAGCTGCACCTGTAACCAAGATTGTCTTATTCTTGAAATTTGCCTCAATCTCGCTAAGCGAAATTTTAATCTCATCACGACCAAGCAGGTCCTCGATTTTAATCTCTCGAACACTATTCTTCATGATCTTTCCATCGACCACCTCATCAATTACAGGTGTGATGTATATATTCAACCCCTCTTCTGTGCAGTATAGTATAAGTCGTGACTGCTCAATCTGAGCATCGGTGGTTGTTGCAAATAAAATTGCATCGACATCCTTATGTCTTGATAGGTATTTGATATCTTCAGGACTTTCAAAATAATATACGGGTAGATCCAATATCTTGTGACCTTTCATCTTCATTCCGAAGTTCAGGAATCCCACGATATTGTATCTCTCTGAGTTTTGCAGACGCTTGATCTGTGCTACCGACTTAGTGCCTACTCCATAAACCAAAACATTCTTGCATTTTTTATTACTTTTTTGGCGATTGCGAATCAGATCATATGCTAAAATCATGAATACTCGAACGGTGATAAGAGCTAATGTGGTAAGTATTACATCAAGAGAGATAACCGCAATAGTCGATGCTTGAGTTAAAATATCTTCGTTCCATATCCATGTTCCAAAAGCCATCATAACGCCCTTACCTATTATTGCAACTCCGAGTCTCCATAGCTCACCTAATGTAGAGTGGCGAATAATGCTTTTGTGTGTTTTAAGCAGAAGGAAGAATAGAGATGAAGAAAAAATAGATATACCCAGCGTGTAAAGTAGTAACCCTAAATTATACGATGGTATTGTAAATATCAAACTAATCAAAAAGAGTGAAAACATTGATACTCCTACCGAGATGATAATATCCAACCCTAAAATAAGGCTTGAACTTACATATTTGTCAACTCCTAATTTCTTGAATAAACTAAACATATTAGATTTTGTTTTGTTCCCTTAATTATATTTTCCAATCACACAAGTATCTGTTCATCCTTTGTGGGTGAGTGCATTTAGTGCATTGATTGTCCGCTTGAATCTATTTTGTTACGCTTACTTATCGTAATGTAACGTTTGGATGTATGTTATTTTCTTTGATGGTATTGCAATATTTCTTTGCGCCTTACAATACCTGTAACTGAATATAATCTGTGATTTTTACGCTAACAGCCATCAAGTTAGGCAGCTCGATGACAAGCCACTTATACTTCGAACCTCTGACCGATTTGAGCTTTCCTTGCTGTCCACCCATTGGACCACCTATGACGCGTATTGTCTCTCCAAGTTTGATTTGACTCAGCTCCTCTGGCGAATAGAACTTCGGCTCATTGGTAGCATTTACCGCATTGATAAAACGATTCATATCCTCTTCGGGCACTACTATCGGTTGGCAATAAGCTCCTCGCTTGTAGCGATATTGCAACGTGGGAGTCTCTGAGATTATTGGATCAAGTCTTTCGCGAGTCGAGTATGCGAATAGTAAATTGGGGATTATGGGTGTTTCCTTCCTTATTTGCTTATTCCCCTTTTTGATTAAACGCCATTTCATGGGCGTGAATACCTCAATACCGAGTTGACATAGCTGCTTGTATGCAGGCATCAGAGCGTTAGATCTTTTCAGGTCTCTTAATGCATACCATTGTTTCTCGTCATTGAGTATTTCGTTATCCATTTTTACTTATTTCGCATACCTTCTATTCCTGCTTGAGTTTATAATGTGCATATCCTCAGGCAGTTACAGTGGTTGTTAGTAAAAGTTTGTGACCTTTTCTTAGGTCGTTTTATCTGTTTTACCATCTGCGGATGTCTCGCATAAGCAGGTTGTGTCTAAAACATTACCCCACTTCGTTGGTTAACAGTGTTAGGGATTTTAGCGTAAAGCATACCCTATTCGTTACAAAGTTAACAACTATTTGTTAAAAAGAGAAATAATTTCAGTGTTTTTTTGTGTGGATTATTGGCGAAAATGTGAAATTGGATTTATTTAAGGGAAATTTGATAGTATTGTTTACGCCAAGGTTGTTTTTTTTGATTATGGTTGAATTAAAATAGGAAAGATCGGATAAGTTTTTGCTGTTTGTCTGCGAAAGAATAGTAAATACTTCTTTGGGAGAGTTGTTGAACGAAGGAATTAACTTGATAAAAACAAACAAAAAGCGACTGAAAACTCAGTCGCTCTGCGGTGCGTAGGGGACTCGAACCCCTGACCCCGTGCGTGACAGGCACGTATTCTAACCAGCTGAACTAACGCACCATTGCTGATTGCGAATGCAAAGGTAGTACAAAAATCTGAATCTGCAAATTTTTGATTATTTTTTTGCAACGAAATAATCAAAAAAATGTGGCTAAATTTTGTAACTTCCCAACTTTCTGAGAGTTATCTATTGTCGAAAAATATTCTTTTTTGTACCTATTATTTTCTCGATTTTAACTCCAAAAGTGTGATTTCGGGTCTTGCACCTACTCTCATGGGGTACATTGCATACCCAATTCCGTCATTGATGTATAGGTAATATCCGTTTTGATCGTACAACCCACTCCATCTTTTGTATAATAATCTTGAGGGCGACAGTCGCCAATTACCGATTTTTACCGCCATCTGCATCGCGTGCACATGCCCTGCAAGAGTCAGATCGGCGGGGTATGTGGCGAGGATGTTATCCCATAATTTAGGAATATGAGACAATGTTATATTAAAAATATCTTTAGGCACCGTAGCGTATATTTCCTCCAATCCAATCTCTATAATGTCGGATGAATGTTGTTTCTTGTGCATTGCCTTAGGGAATGAAATTCCTGTTATGGCGATAGAGTCGTTACCTCGCTTTATATAGTCTGTTTTGTTGTCAAGCACAATCCACCCTAACCTGTTCTGTACTTCGATTAATCGCTCGGTATTCGCTTCGGGCGTTAACGAAATAGAGTCCTTGATGTATGTTCCTATATCGTGATTTCCCAAAACTGAGTATAACATATCTCTGTACTCGAATTTTTGTAATACTCTGAAAATAGGCTTGTTAACCTCGCTGTATCTGATGTTGACCATATCTCCCGTGAAAGCGATCATATCAGGCTGTAATGAGTTGCAAATCTCAGCTATTTCTTCAATCTCCTTTTCGGCATCAAGCATCGTTCCTATGTGTAAGTCTGAGATTTGCACTATGCGATATCCGTCAAATTCCTTAGGTAAATTAGATGATTCGATCACCACCCTTTTGATCTGGTAATCGGTACGGGTCTTGATCATTGAATAGAAAAATATCCATATCGCGATGCCCATCACCACCCCACCCATACACCATATCCATTTGCGTGATGTCGTGGCTATAGCGATGCTTAGCGGCGCGTGAGCTATTACTGCAATCATATAAATAAAATTGATCCAGCCCGATACAATCCCCAACCAAGTTGGATTATCCGAGGTCAGTAGGAAGCAGATGACAGAGAATATTAGCGGCATTAGATCTATAACCCACAAAATAGAGATTATAACTTTGAATTTTCGGCTACGGCAATCAACTATTCGTCTTATGCAGAGAAAATCCGCATAGGCTATTGCTATTGAAAATAGGGCGATAATCCAGATCATAATCTTCTCAAAATTCTATGGTAATCTGCTTTGGCATAGGAGTTGCTTGAATACAATGCAACCTCATTCTGCCGCCATTGTTTTCGGTGAATGGGTAAGCAAAGATAAGACTTTTTATCGAAATAGAACTCTTTAACATTAAGTGCTTATGAAAAGATTTCAACTTTTTATTCTTTTGTTCGGTCTGAGTATAGCTGCTCAAAGCGTTATGGCTCAGCGCGATGGTGGTAAATATCAGCCCACTGTCTATATGGTTGCCATCGAGGAGGTCGATACCCTCTACGATTGCCCGATGCAGGCTGCCGCAGCTCGCCGATCAATGGCTGCAGCTATGGCTCGTGAGAGTTTTGCCATGACTCAGCGTGAGGGTTTCCAGCAGGTTCACAATCCTCAGTTTATCTTCTCTACCTCCGATAATCGTTTCTCGTTGGGTATCGGCGGTTATATTAATCTTCGTACCAGCTACGATTTCAAAGGTGCTGTGGATAACATAGATTTTGTGCCATACGATATCCCAATGACCACCACCTATTCCAATCGCCAGCGTGTAATGATGGATGCAACTACATCGCGACTCTTTACCAAGGCTGTTGTCAATACCTCGTCTATTGGTCAGATTGTAACCTTTGTCGATATGGATTTTCGCGGAGGCGAGGAGTTTAGTTATACCCCACGTTTGCGCTCGGCTTATGTGTCGTTGTTGGGCTTTACCGCAGGTCGTGATGTAACTACTTTCTGTGATTTGCAAGCAGCACCGCTGACCGTGGATTTCCAAGGACCTAATGCCTATAATTTCAACTTCGCCACACTCTTGCGCTACGAAAAAGCATTCGGTCAGGATCACTTCAAGTTCGGTGTGGCAGCCGAGATGCCAAAGGTAAGCGGTACCTACGGTGAGGAATTTGCCCCTATTGCTCAGCGAGTTCCCGACTTCCCTATGTATTTCCAGTATGCGTGGGGACGCAACCGTCAAAGCCACTTCCGCGCTTCTGGAGT
This sequence comes from Alistipes sp., assembly GCA_017531305.1. Classification (GTDB taxonomy): domain Bacteria; phylum Bacteroidota; class Bacteroidia; order Bacteroidales; family Rikenellaceae; genus Alistipes. Next base: position 16,093 of record JAFXLG010000003.1, on the reverse strand, counting down.
CTTGCGTAATATGTATATGCACAACCTTTCGACCGACAAAAATACAAGTCTTTTCGGCTGGGGCGTGCAGGCTTCAGGACGCATAGAGATGTGCGATTTCTTTACCCTCTACTTCAATGGAATCTATGGTCAGGGTATCACTCCATATATTCAAGATCTTACAGGTCGAGGCTTGGACTTTACTCCAAATCCCGAAAATGCTTCTCAGATTCAGACTATGCCTATGTGGGCATGGCAGGCTGCGGGTCAGATTAATATCATCCCTACCAAACTCTTCGCCTCGGGCGGATATTCAGCTGCTTATGTAGATAAGAAGAATGGTTTTTATGCCGAGGATGAGTATCATCGTGGAACTTACCTCTTTGGTAATCTCTTCTATCAGGCAACCGATAACCTTCGTCTGGCTGCCGAGTACCTCCGTGGCTCGCGCAAAAATATGAATGATGAGAAGGCTACAGCCAACCGTGTCAGCATTATGATTCAGTATAATTTCTAACCTCGTAGAGTAGTTTTAATGTGGAGAGAGGGTGTCTAACTTTTGTTAGCACCCTCTCGGTTTGTCTGAGCGTTGTTTATTGTATCACATGTTTGCCGTAATTCAATCCCTTGAGTCTGTAATACTCGCTCTCGGCTTGTAGTCTGCGCAGGAAATCATCATATTTGCGCTTCTCTTGCGGAGTCCAACCTGCTTCTGCCACAGCTGCCAATCGTGGGAACATCAAGTATTGCACTATCGAAGCCTCCTCAACCCACTCTGTCCAGAAGTTTGCTTGCACACCCAAATACTTGCTCTGCAATGTAGATGTGTCGGCACCCTTCATCGGAATATAGTTATATACCGCCTCTACCGTCTCTGTCCCCCAGCCCTGAGAACGAGGCTCGGTCTCGAGCTTGGATTGACGGCGATTTATATAATAAGGTATCTGAGGTGTCAAGATCGTATTCATTCCCTGCTTTGCCGCATGGAGTGCCGCCTGATCTGCTCCAATCCATGCCATGATGGTAATATCCTCACCCAGAGGTTTTGTGTTACCGTGCAATACTTCATTCCAGAAAATCAGTTTGCGTTGTTTATCTTTTGGCTTTTGGGCAATATGATCCTTTAGCTGCTTGTAAAAATGGATCTGCAAGTCTCTGTAATTTGTCGAGCCTATCTGTTGCAAAAGTTCTTGACACTCCTTGTTGTTTTTCCACTTGTTTACAGGGCACTCATCACCTCCCAAATGTATATATCCAAATGGGAATAACTCGGTTAGCTCATCAATTATATCCTTGGCAAATTGTACCGCTTTAGGGTTGGCTACATTTATCACATCTGCCGATACACCCTGCCATAACCATACCTCGTGCTTGTTCTCTGGGTCGCATGCCAAAAACTCTGGATATGAAGCTACGGCAGCCTGCGAATGTCCAGGGATATCAATCTCTGGCACTATCTCAATAAATCGCTCTTTGGCATAAGCCACTACCTCCTTGATATCCTCCTGAGTGTAGAAACCTCCGTAACGCTTGCCATCAGGCTTAACCTCTCCATAAGCCAATACTTTGCTCTCTCTCCACGCACCCACCTCGGTAAGTTTCGGGTACTTCTTAATTTCAATACGCCAACCTTGATCCTCTGTCAAATGCCAATGAAAACGATTCATTTTATATCGAGCCATGGCATCTATGATCTTTTTTATCTCCTCTTTTCCATAGAAGTGGCGACCTTCGTCAAGCATAAAACCTCTCCAGCTAAATCTTGGCGCGTCTTCTATCTCCACGCAAGGAAATGTCCTATCCCAATGCTCGGCGTTTATGCCTGTAAGTATCTCCACGCACGAAAGTTGTTCCAAACTGAGCAATGCATAGTATAGACCTGCTGCATCCGAAGCTTCAATTCTTATTCCCTCTACATTGATGCTTAGATGGTATGCTTCTGCCTTGAGTTTAGGGTTTTGGATTATTGCAATTGCAGCTTTTTTGTCGTTCTTTGTCTGTTGTAACTCGACTTCGGTGGAATTTTCGAATTTACTTTCCCATCTCTTGAAAACCTTTTCGAATTCTCCTGTCTTCTCGGCAATATAAATCTTCGCCTTGTTGCCCAAAGTAAATACTCCACTCTTAGGCTCCATCTTTGCAGGGAGTGGAATTATAGATATCTCCTGAGCCGAAAGCGAGGAGATGCAAAGCGTTAAAATTGCACACAAAATCCATTTAATTCTTTTTATCATATCTCATGTTTTTTTGATAAAGGTACTCAAAGTTACTTAATTTTTGTCAAATATTCTCATATTGTGTGAAAAATTCTTAATTTTGAATCACCTATGCGATATGCAGTACATATAATATTAATATTATTAATGGTAGTTGTGGCTATCCTGCCTTTGTGGCTGATGCCTCAACCTATGCCTCATGCACCAGAGTGTGATCCTGCTCCCGTCCCCGTTTTGCGTAAAGCCAGAATTGTGGCTGTGGGCGACCTGATGCAACACGCCGAACAACTCAAGGCGGCGTTACGTAGCGATAGCACCACCTACGACTATTCTCGTTGCTTTAAATATGTTGCGCCCCATTTTCGTGAAGCCGATATTTCTATCGTAAATCTCGAAACTACCCTATCCTATGAAGGTCCATTTTCGGGTTATCCTGCATTTAAATCTCCTGCCGAATTGGGCGTTGAGATTCAGCGTTTGGGCGTTGATTTGGCTGCGATGGCAAATAATCATTGTCTGGATCGTGGTCGCAGAGGGGTGCAAAGTACCATCCGCATTCTCGATTCTTTAGGCATAGGGCGCGTGGGTGTTTATGCCGATAGTGTTGATTATGAGTGCAATGCTGTGAAATATATCGAGCGTGGCGGTATTCGTTTCGCCTTCGTGAATTATACCTACGGTACAAATGGAATCCCCTTGCCTAAAGGTGTTGTGGTTAATCAGATCGACACAAATATCATGGCTACGCACCTGCGTTCGATCTCGCGTTCTGAGTGTGATTGCGTAGTCGCGCTTGTGCATTGGGGCAATGAATATGAGCGTAAGCCGCACCCTTCACAAGTTCGCATCAAGGAGTTTTTGCACCGCCACGGAGTCGATCTGATTTTGGGTAGCCACCCTCATGTAATCCAGCCCTACGAGGTCGATTCTTTGGACCGCATCACTCTCTATTCGATGGGTAATTTTATCTCCAATCAGCGTACCCATCCTCGCGATGGCGGACTGATGGCTCAGATTGATATAGAGGAAGATAGATCGGGTAAATTCAACTATCACTTGAAGTTAATCCCCGTTTGGGTAAATCTTCCCGATTATGAGGTCTTGCCATATTATGTTGCCGACACAATTTCGCTTACTTCGGATGCCCGTATGCGCTATAATCGTTTTATGACCGACACCCGAAAATATGTGCCCGATATATAAAACGAAACAGCCTGATCCTATGATCAGGCTGCCTTTATGGTTATCGAAATCTCTATTAATAATTCTCCTTCTTTGGCTCGAAGTATGCCTGTGGATGAGCGCAAGCTGGGCACTTCTCAGGAGCCTCGGTAGTTCCCTCAAGTACATAACCACAGTTGCGGCACTGCCATGTAGTAGGCTCCTCGCGTACGAAGAAGTTCCCTGCCTCGATGCGGCTCAAGAGCTTCAAATAACGACGCTCATGCTCAGCCTCAACCTTTGCAATCTGACGGAATGTCTCAGCGATCTCTGGGAATCCCTCCTTGTCTGCAACCTTAGCAAAATCTGCATAGAGAATATCCCACTCCTCATGCTCACCTGCTGCTGCAGCCTTCAAGTTCTCGGCTGTTGTGCTGATGATCCCTGCTGGATATGAAGCTGTGATTGTCACATCACCACCCTCCAAATACTTAAAGAACTTCTTTGCGTGCTCCTTCTCCTGCTCGGCTGTCTCCATAAAGACGCCTGAGATCTGCTCGTAACCCTCTTTCTTGGCTACGCTTGCAAAGAATGTATAACGATTGCGAGCCTGGCTCTCTCCTGCGAATGACTTAAGAAGATTCTGCTCTGTTGCTGTTCCTTTTACGCTTTTCATAGTTTTGTTTGTTTTATTAAGTTTAAAGTATTTCTGTTTTGTTTGCTACTGCAAAGATATTTTTAAGATCTCATTTTGTCAAGAGTTTTTATGTGATAAAATTTTATAACACCATAAATAAAACTTATAATATCATCTATCTCCTGTTTGTTTTTTATTGCATAGGTTGACCATAGCAATTATTATGCCCCGAAGTGGAAAATTGCGCCTAATAATTCGTAAATCTATATATAATTTTGTACTTTTGCATGAATAAAGCGAAAATAATATAAAAATATAGTATATGGCAGACGAGAAAATTATCTTTTCGATGGTGGGCGTGTCGAAAACCTTCACCAATCAGAAAAAAGTTTTGAACAACATCTACCTTTCATTTTTCTATGGAGCTAAGATCGGTATCATCGGTCTGAATGGTTCGGGTAAATCTACCCTGATGAAGATCATCGCAGGTATCGACAAGAACTATCAGGGCGAAGTGGTATTTGCCCCAGGTTATTCTGTGGGTTATCTGGAGCAGGAGCCTAAACTCGATGACTCAAAGACCGTCAAGGAGGTTATCGAGGAGGGATGTGCTTCGACCGTAGCACTCTTGAAGGAGTATGAGGATATCAATATGAAGCTCTGTGAGCCAATGTCCGATGATGAGATGAATCGTCTTATCGAGCGTCAGGGCGAATTGTATGAGCAGATTGATCATGTCAATGGTTGGGAGTTGGATAGCGTCTTGGAGCGTGCTATGGATGCCTTGCGATGCCCCGATCCCGATCAGAGTGTGACGGTGTTGTCGGGAGGTGAACGCCGCCGCGTGGCTCTGTGTCGTCTGTTGTTGCAGCAGCCCGATGTGCTTTTGCTCGATGAGCCTACCAACCACCTCGATGCCGAGTCTATCGACTGGTTGGAGCAACACTTGCAGCAGTATAAGGGTACTGTTATCGCCGTTACCCACGACCGCTACTTCTTGGATAACGTAGCAGGTTGGATCTTGGAGCTTGACCGTGGCGAGGGTATTCCATGGAAGGGTAACTATTCTGGCTGGTTGGATCAGAAGACCAAGCGTCTGGCTCAGGAGGAGAAGCAGGAGTCAAAACGCCGCAAGACTCTGGAGCGTGAGTTGGAGTGGGTGCGTATGTCACCATCTGGTCGCCGTGCCAAGAGCAAGGCCCGTCTGTCGGCATACGATAAGATGATGAACGAGGATGTTAAGCAGAAGGAGGAGAAGCTCGAGATCTTCATCCCTAACGGACCTCGTTTGGGCGATGTTGTGATCGAGGCTCAGGACGTGAAGAAGGTCTTTGGCGATCGTATCCTCTACGAGGGCTTGAACTTCTCTCTGCCACCAGCAGGTATCGTGGGTGTTATCGGTGCCAATGGTACAGGTAAGACTACCCTATTCCGTATGATTATGGGCTTGGAGGAGCCTACCGAGGGTAGCTTCAAGGTTGGTCAGACCGTGAAGCTCGCCTATGTCGATCAGCAGCATAAATCTATCGACCCAGAGAAGAGCGTCTATGAGGTAATCTCTCAGAATAGCGACCTTATCACTTTGGGCAACCGTCAGATCCCATCTCGTGCCTATGTTGCTCGCTTCAACTTTAGCGGTGCCGATCAGGAGAAGAAGTGCGGTATGTTGTCTGGTGGTGAGCGTAACCGCTTGCATTTGGCGTTGGCTCTTAAGGAGGAAGGTAACGTACTCTTGCTCGATGAGCCTACCAACGATATTGATGTAAACACATTGCGAGCTTTGGAGGAGGGTCTGGAGAACTTCGCAGGTTGTGCTGTGGTTATCTCGCACGACCGTTGGTTCTTGGATCGTATCGCTACCCATATCCTCTCGTTCGAGGGTGACTCTAAGGTTGTCTTCTACGAGGGTTCATACTCTGAGTACGAGGAGTGGAAGAAGGCTCAGGGTGAGGATACCACCCCTAAGCGCGTGAAATACCGTAAGTTGACTGAGAATCAGTAGACGGTTGTCTTATATAGGCGAACGCCTCAATTTTGAATTTTAAATTCTGGATTTTGAATTAAATAAAACATGGCACAGAAACCATCAATTCCAAAGGGTACGCGTGACTTCTCACCAGCTGAGATGATGCGCCGTACATATATTTTCGAGACCATCAAGAGTGTTTTCCGCACCTATGGCTTTGCACCATTGGAGACCCCTTCGATGGAGAATCTCTCTACCCTGCTGGGTAAATATGGCGATGAGGGTGATAAGCTCCTCTTCAAGATACTTAATTCGGGTGATTATTCTGCGGGCTTGAGCGAGGATGAGATGCGCAACGCTTCGAAGATTTGCGAGAAGGGTCTGCGTTACGATCTGACTGTTCCTTTTGCTCGCTATGTCGTGCAGCATCAGAACGAGATTTCGTTCCCATTCAAGCGTTATCAGGTACAGCCTGTGTGGCGTGCTGATCGCCCTCAGAAGGGACGCTATCGCGAATTCTACCAGTGTGATGTCGATGTTATCGGCTCGCGCTCGCTTTTAAATGAGGTGGAGTTAATCCAGATCGTTGAGCGTGTGTTCAAGCGTTTGAAGATCAATGTGACGCTCAAGATGAACAACCGTAAGATCCTTTTTGGCATTGCCGAGTCTATCGGTCATGCCGACAAGATGATGGATATTACGGTGGCTATTGACAAGCTGGAGAAGATTGGTATCGAAAATGTCAAGGCGGAACTTGCCGAGCGCGGCTTGGAGCAGGAGGCTATCGATAAACTTCAACCGATACTTGAGCTTAGCGGCTCTAATTCCGAGAAGTTGAGCAAGTTGCAAGAGGTTATCGGTGGCTCAGAGACTGGTGTTAAGGGTATCGAGGAGATGCGAGAAATCTTCGGTTATGCCGAGAGCTTGGGAGTCGATCTTCCGATCGAACTGGATCTCTCGTTGGCTCGTGGTTTGAACTACTATACAGGCGCAATTTTCGAAGTTAAGGCTATGGATTTCGCCATCGGATCTATCTGCGGTGGTGGTCGTTATGATGACCTTACAGGTATCTTCGGTTTGCCAAATACATCGGGCGTGGGTATCTCGTTTGGTGCTGATCGCATCTACGATGTTATGGTTGGCTTGGATCTCTTCCCCGAGGAGGTTAATTTCACCACTAAGGTATTGTTCGTAAATCTTGGTGCTGAGGAGCAGTTGGCTTCGCTCCAGATTATCAAGGGTTTGCGTGATGCAGGTGTTGCTGCCGAGATTTACCCTGAGTCGGCTAAGATGAAGAAGCAGATGGAGTATGCCAATCGCCGCATGATTCCATACGTAGTCATCATCGGTAGCAATGAGCTTCAGGAGCGTAAGGCTACCGTTAAGAATATGCGCACAGGCGAGCAGTGTGGCGTAGATTTTGACGCTGTTGTTGAGTATTTGAAGTAATCGAGAGTATGAAAAGAGTTGTGTTTTCTCTGTTGCTGGTCGTTACGATTTTGTTGCCATCTTTGGTGGTGGCGCAAATCCAGCGTGCCCAAGAGACTGAGATCATGCAACTCCAAAAGTTCAATCGCTTCTATCGTTATCTCAATGCCACTTATGTCGATACGTTGCAAGTAGAGTCTTTGGTTGAGACTGCCATTAAAGGTATGCTCTCGGAGTTGGATCCCCACTCCACCTATCTCGATAAGGAGGAGATGAAGGCTCAGGCAGAGTCTGTCGATGGCTCTTTTAGTGGCGTGGGTGTGGAGTATAATATCCTGAATGACACGCTGATGATTGTCGGTACGGTGGCTAACGGTCCTGCCGAAAAGGTGGGCGTTGTGCCTAATGACCGTATCGTAGAGATCGATGGAGTGAATGTTGTGGGTATCAAGCGTAGTGATGTTCCATCTAAGTTGCGTGGCGAGAAGGGATCTCAGGTTGAGATTACGGTTGTGCGCCGAGGTGTAGATCAACTCTTGAAGTTTAATATCACTCGCGACAAAATTCCTATCGAGACAATAGATGCCGCTTTCTTGGCAGCTCCCAATGTGGGATATGTCAAGGTCAATCGCTTTGGTCGCACTACCATGAGTGAGTTTAAGGCGGCTGTGGAGTCTTTGGGTGAGATTGATGCCTTGATCTTGGATTTAAGTAGTAATGGTGGCGGTTTGTTCGATCAATCCATCGAGATGGCTGGTTATTTTCTGCCCAAGGAGAGCCTTGTTGTTTCGAATGAGGGACGCATGATCGACCCACAATACTATAGCACTAAGACAGAAGGAGTCTTTAAGGGACACGTTGCAGTAATTATCAATGGTAGTTCAGCTTCGGCGAGCGAGATTGTCGCGGGTGCTTTGCAGGACTGGGATCGTGCTATTGTCGTGGGGCAAAATAGTTTCGGCAAGGGTTTGGTACAGAAGCAAATACCTCTTGGTGACGGCTCTGCCGTAAGAATCACCGTGGCGCGCTATCATACCCCTACAGGACGAGCCATACAACGCCCCTATGAGCGAGGCAAACGAGATGAGTATTATAAGAATCGCTATAAAACCGCTGATCAAGACTCTCTGAAGGATTCGCGACCTCGATACAAGACTTTGCTTCGCGGTAGAGAGGTCTATGGCGGTGGCGGCATTGCGCCCGATGTGGAGGTTAAAGTCGATACAACTTTGGTGAGTGATTACATGGTCAAGGTTGTGGCACAGGGCGTCTATAGCGACTTTATATTGGAGTATATGGATCGCAATCGTGAGCAACTTGAGAAGAAATACCCTACTTTTGAGAAATTTGAGAAGGGTTTTGAACTTGACGATTCATCTATGGCGAGATTCGTAGAGCTATGTACGGAACGTGGCGTGGAGTACGATGAGCAAGGTTATCTCCGTTCGCGTGATCTAATGCGAGATCAACTCTCGGCTATGATAGCCCAACGATTATTCTCCACCACAGAGTTTTATAGATGGATGAATCCACGCCATAATGAGAGTTATCAGCAGGCGTTAAACCTGTTGCTCGATTGGGATAATAAAGCACAAAAATACTTAGAGCCATAGGGTTACGTACTGCCAGATGAGTAACCCAAATGGAACGAAAAAAGAAGAAATTAATTGAAAAATAACCTAATTATGTCATTTACAGAGACTGATTTTGAGAATCGTACCAACGATGGATTTGGTGAATCCGTATTTACCAAAATGATTAAAGCAGGTCATCGTACCTATTTTATTGATGTCAAGACTACTCGCTCGAATGATTATTTTATGACCATTACCGAGTTGCGTAAAAAGATTTTGTCCAATGGCGATACTGTCAACGAGCGCAATAAAGTGTTTGTCTTTCAGGAGGATATCGAAAAATTTACCGAGGGCTTGTCATCTGTCGTTGATTATTTGAAACAACACGCCGAGTAAGTCTGCGGTGAAAGTAAGATGCCTAAAGGGAGCGTAGTATTAGGTTTTAGCGGAGGTATAGACAGCGTTACGGCGACTCGATGGTTGCTCGATGAGGGTTACGATGTGACAGCTTTGACGCTCGATACCATGGGTGATGAGCAGTTGTTGCACCGTGCTAAGGAGTCTGCTCGACAAATTGGCGTGAAGCACGCCATACTCGATGTACGCGAGAGTTTTCAGACAAAGATTATCGACTACTTTACTCATAGCTATTCCATGGGGCGTACCCCAGCACCTTGTACTATGTGTAATCCCTTGATTAAGTGGCATTATCTGGCACAATATGCAGACCAGATCGGGGCGGAGCATATCGCTACGGGACACTATTTCAATATCAAGCGCGATAATGATCGCTTTTATGTCTCTAAAGCAGATGATCGGTCAAAGGATCAATCCTACTATCTGTGGGGACTGTCGCAAAGTGTGCTTGAGCGTGCTATCACCCCTATGGGTCACCGCTTCAAGGAGGAGGTCAAGCGCGGTTTTGCCGATAAAAAGGAGAGTATGGGTATCTGCTTTTTGGCAGGTATGTCATATCGCGATTACCTCGTGCGGCATTGTCCGCGAGTGGTTGTGGCGGGAGATATTGTCAATCGTTCGGGCGAAATAGTTGGGCGTCATGACGGCGTGGCGTTCTATACCATAGGACAGAAAAGAGGTCTGGATACCACCATTGCGGGAGCCGTTATTGTAGATATTGACGCGGCGACTAACCGCTTGATTATTGGCAATAACCAAGACTTATATCATGCAATACTTGAGGTCAAAGAGTGTAATATTGTAAATCCTCAAGAACTACTCTGTTCTAAAGATGTAACAGTCGTGGTGCGTGGTATCGGGCGAAATCCTCGGCGATATATCAAGCAGGTTGTAGAGATCGAAGGCGGATACAGAATCTATCTCGATGATCCCGCTTGGGCTCCTGCTGTAGGGCAACCTGTAGTTTTTTATCGTGGAGATAGAGTCTTGGGTGGAGGTATATTGGAGAAATTCATGTAAATTTAATTTTTCTTGTTTATTATCTATCCGTAAATATTGTATCTTTGCAGAGTTGTAATTGAGGTTTAATAAATATCCCAGACTATGAATATTGTAAAAAGATTATATGATTGGATGCTCTCATGGGGTAACTCTCGTTGGGGAGCTTTGGCTTTGTTTTGTTTCGCTTTTGCAGAGTCGAGCTTTTTCCCTATTCCACCCGATGTCCTGTTGATTGCACTTTGTTTGGGTGTTACTACTCGCTCGTTCCGCTATGCGGCACTCTGTCTTTTGGGTTCTGTCTTGGGCGGTATGGTTGGTTATAGTATAGGTTATTTCTTGTGGCAGACTCCTGCTGGAGAATATACTGCTTTGGCAAACTTTTTCTTTAATCATGTCTTTTCGGTGGAGAGTTTCGATCAGGTGGGTGCGTTGTATGATAAATACAACTTCTGGATTGTCTTTACAGCAGGTTTTACCCCACTTCCATATAAAATCTTCACCATTTCGGGAGGTTTGTTCCACATCAATTTCTCGATGTTCCTTATTGCGTCAATCGTCTCACGTGGTCTGCGTTTCTTCTTGATTGCAGCCCTCATCTGGAAGTTCGGTGCGCCTATTAAGGTCTTTATCGAGAAGTACTTTAATCTCTTGGCTATCGCCTTTACCGTGCTGTTGGTAGGCTCGTTCTTCTTGCTTGGTAAGTTATTTTAAGTATTGGTTGAGCTAATGAGACGCTATGGCTTGATTGGTAAGGTGTTGGGGCACTCTTTCTCGGCTCGATATTTCGCTCAGAAATTCGAACGTGAGGGGTTGTCATCTGTGTGCCACTATGGTCTGTATGAGTTGCCCGAAATTGGTGATGTTGTGCGTTTTGTGCAAGAGACCGAGGGTCTTGTCGGATTTAATGTGACCATTCCTTACAAGCAGCAGATTATTCCATATCTCGATTCCTTGAGTGCCGAGGCTGCGAATATCGGTGCTGTGAATTGCGTCAAGATTATGCCCGATGGTACTCTGAAGGGGTATAATACCGATGTGGACGGCGTGCGATTTACGCTCGACAGATTGGTTGGCTCGGCTGATGTGGGTGGCGCATTGGTGTTGGGCAGCGGTGGTGCATCGCAGGCGGTAAAATATGTCTTGGAGGAGAGAGGGATTCCATACATGATAGTCTCGCGCGAGCAGTCCAAGGGCGATATTACATATGATCAACTAATGCGTGAGGTGATGGCTGATAATCGTTTGATTATCAATGCTTCGCCTGTTGGTATGTATCCTCATGTGGATGATGCTCCCGCTATCCCTTACAATCTGCTCTCATCTTCACACTACCTATTCGATTTAGTCTATAATCCTGAGCGCACAAAATTTATGGAGCTTGGCTCTGAGATAGGTGCGCACGCAGTATCGGGGCTTGATATGCTTTATACACAAGCCGAGTCTGCATGGAAAATCTGGAATGAATAGACCTTTCGGGGCGAGAGAGTATTTGTGCTACTCGCTGTAAGCCTCTAAAATCTCTGAGGCTTTCTCCTTGTCTTGTTTTCTGATTATAAGCTGTGCTGGAATTACGCCTGTCGGATATATTGCCGACATAATCTCGTTGCGCACCATCGCCCAGATACCTGCACCTTCTAATAAAGATCTCTCCCACTCCGCATTATTTACAGAGTCATACTCTTTCAATACGATTAAATTATTCTCATCCATAGGTCGTTGGTTTTAATGGCTTTCGCCTACTCTTTAACAAAGTTATATATTTTGTTAATAACTTACAATTCGGGAGCCAAAATATTCCGCATTTTATTTTTATATTTGTATGGTGCGATAACGCCCTATGGGTGGATGCGCTTAAATGGCTGATTTATAATATGAAACAAAATATTTACATATTACTCTCGATTGCGCTTGTGATCCTCATTGTGGGTGGAGTTGTCGCTTTGGGTATGGGAGAGTCCAATCACGGGCGAATACTTAATCCAGAGCGAATGCTCAGAGCCGATAGTGTGATTAACCATGCGATTGCGCAGGGCGACTTCCCTGGTGCGGTATTGTGCGTAGTGGCTAAGGCTGAGGATGGCGAATCGATGGGCGATGTGCTCTATCTGAAGTCTTACGGTAATCGTCAGCTCACATCGGGGCGCGATGCAGTGAGTGGCGAATTTAAGTCTGATACAATACCCATGACCACCGATGCGGTGTTTGATTTGGCTTCGATGAGTAAGTGTGTGGGTACTACCCTCTCGTTTATGCGAGTGTTGGAGGATGGTTATGTCAGATTGACCGATAATGTGAATCGTTATATTCCCGATTTCGATCCATGGGAGAGTAAGCCCGAAAAACGTGGTGAGAAACCTGAGATACGACATATCACCATCAAAGATCTGTTGACACACACCTCAGGATTGCCTGCTTATATCGGCGTGGATAATTTTGTGGAGCAGATGCAACGTCATGGCAAGACCGAGGGGATGGCTTTGCGCGACTCACTTATTAGTTTTTTTGCCGATTCAGAGTGCGTTAAACGCCTATCTGCTCCGAGCGAGGAGTACAGATATAGTTGCTTGAATATGATCGTAGTGCAGGCGATCTTAGAGCGTGTGACGGGTCAGAGATTGGATCATTATGCTCAGCAGGAGGTATTCTCCAAACTGAGACTCAAGAATACGTGGTATAATTGTATAGACGATGTCAATCGTCCCTATGGAGAGGATACGCCGATTGTGCCTACCGAGTTGCAATCATCGGGCAAGGTGCTTCGTGGCGAGGTGCACGATCCATTGGCAAGAGTTGCCAATCGTGGCGTGTCGGGTAATGCTGGTCTGTTCTCTTCGGCTTCAGATCTGGCTGTGATAGCCTCTGTGCTGATGAATGGAGGTGTGATTCGTTTGCCAAAGGATGGCTGGAGTGGGAAAGTTGGCGGTGGCGAACTTAGGCGCATCTTTTCGAAGCAGACGATTGATCGTTTTTTCACCATCCCCGAAGGCTATGAGACTCATGGCAGAGCTTTGGGTTGGGATTTTGATGGTACTAATGGCGACCTGCTCTCGCCTAATCGCGTGGCGAGCCATACGGGTTATACAGGAACTTCGATTGCCATAGATTTGGATTTGGGAGTGAGTATCATTCTTCTTACCAATCGCGTTCACCCTAAAGATACGGGTGGCGTGGCTCGCACAAGAAATGTGGTGTCGAATATCGTTGCCGCAGCGTTGGAATAGGATTTTTTAAGTGATATAATATAGTTCAAGGAGGATTTTTTTATGCAGGACTTCGTTCATCTTCATGTTCATACTCAATACTCTCTGCTTGATGGACAGGCGAGTATCCCTAAGTTGGTCGATAAGGCGATCGCTGACGGGATGCGTGGTATTGCCATCACAGATCATGGTAATATGTACGGTGTTAAGGAGTTCTGGAACTATATCAAGAAAAAGAACGGCGCACGCCGCGATAAGATCAAAGCTCTTACTTCCGAGATAGAAGCTCTGCAGCAGGAACTTGAGACGCAGGATGATGCCGAGAAGGCAACCACACTTGCTCAGAAGAAAGCCGAGTTGGATAAGACCCCAAAGGAGGATTTCAAATGTATCATCGGTTGCGAGGTATATGTTGCACGCCGAGGGATGAGTCTCAAGGAGGGTAAGGAGGATCAGAGTGGTTATCACTTGGTCTTGTTGGCTAAGAATCAGAAGGGTTATCACAACCTTATTAAGATAGTCTCTAAGGCGTGGACCGAGGGTTTCTATATGCGTCCCCGTACCGAGCGTAGCGAGCTGGAGAAGTATCACGAAGGCTTGATCTGTTGCTCGGCATGTTTGGGAGGCGAGGTGCCTAAGCAAATTACCAACGGAAACATAGAAGCTGCCGAGGAGGCTGTGCAGTGGTATAAGAATATCTTTGGCGAGGATTACTATCTGGAGTTGCAGTTGCATAAAGCTACTGTAGAGCGAGCTAACCACGAAGCCTATGGTTTGCAGCTCAATGTTAATCGAGAGTTGATGCGACTCTCGGAGAAGTTTGGTGTGAAGCTGATATGCTCGAACGATGTCCACTTTATTGATGAGGAGAATGCTGAGGCTCACGACCGTTTGATATGCCTATCTACGGGTAAGGATCTTGATGACCCTAAGCGTATGCTCTATTCCAAACAGGAGTGGATGAAGACTCGTGCCGAGATGAATGCCGTTTTTGAGGATGTGCCTGAGGCATTGAGCAATACGGTGGAGATTTGCAATAAGATCGAGAGTTATTCCATCGACCACCCCCCTATTATGCCGACCTTCGAAATCCCCGAAGAGTTTGGAACCGAAGAGGGATATCGTGCCACACTCACCGAGAAGGATCTCTTCGATGAGTTTACGCGCGATGAGAATGGCAATGTGGTTATGGAAGAGTCGGCAGCCCATAAGAAGATCGAAAAATTGGGTGGCTACGATAAGCTATATCGAATAAAGCTCGAAGCTGATTATCTGGCAAAACTCACGATGGATGGCGCAAAGCGGCGTTATGGAGATCCTGTGCCAGAAGATGTGGTGGAGCTGCTGCGTTTTGAGTTGCATATCATGAAGACCATGGGATTCCCTGGTTACTTCCTTATCGTGCAGGATTTTATCCGTGCTGCACGCGAGGAGTTGGATGTGTCGGTAGGTCCGGGTCGTGGTTCTGCAGCAGGATCGGCTGTGGCTTATTGTTTGGGAATTACGCAGATTGACCCCGTAAAATATGATCTTCTGTTTGAGCGATTCCTTAATCCCGATCGAATCTCATTGCCCGATATTGATATCGACTTCGATGATGATGGACGAGGTCGTGTATTGAATTGGGTAACTAATAAATACGGCAAGGAGAAGGTTGCACATATTATCACCTATGGTACTATGGCGACCAAGATGGCTTTGAAGGATGTTGCGCGTGTGCAGAAGCTTCCGCTAAAGGAGTCTGATCGCTTGTGTAAGTTGGTGCCAGACCGTATTCCCGACAAGAAGATAAATCTGAAGAATGCCATCGATTATGTGCCTGAGTTGAAAGCTGCCGAGGAGTCGGAAGATCCAATCATGGCAGATACTATCAAGTATGCCAAGATGCTTGAAGGTAACGTGCGTGGTACGGGTGTGCATGCCTGCGGTACGATTATTTGTCGTGACGATATTACCGATTGGGTACCTGTGAGTACTGCCGATGATAAGGAGACGGGCGAGAAGATGCTCGTAACTCAGTACGAAGGTGCGGTGATTGAGGATACGGGACTCATCAAGATGGACTTCTTGGGACTTAAGACTCTATCTATCATCAAGGATGCCGTTGCCAACGTGAAGCATACCAAGGGCATAGAGGTGGATATTGATAATATCAGCATCGAAGACCCTGCTACATATAAACTCTACTGCGCAGGACATACCGTGGGTACATTCCAGTTTGAGTCCCCTGGTATGCAGAAATACCTCCGCGAGTTGCAACCTTCGAGCTTCGAGGATCTTATTGCGATGAACGCACTCTATCGCCCGGGTCCGATGGACTATATCCCCGACTTCATTGAGATGAGACAATGCCTCGCAAGAGTGTGAAGGATATCTATGAGCGCATCATCGTGCCCGACCTCAAGGAGGCTGCTCTGCTGCTGCCCGCAGTGAGCCGCGATGAGGCCGGTCAGGCTCCCACAAAGTGGGCTGCTCTGACAATGCTGGGCGATGTCTATATGCATATGGCAGGT
>JAFXLG010000038.1 GCA_017531305.1 Alistipes sp. | reverse complement strand
TAGAGGATAAGCCAAACTACACTTTTGTAAAGGCTGATATCTGCGATTTCGATAAGATAATGGAGCTATTCCAGCAGTACGATATAGATGGCGTAATCCACCTTGCCGCCGAGAGTCACGTTGACCGCTCAATCAAAGACCCATTCACTTTTGCAAGAACAAATGTAATGGGAACTCTTTCGCTGTTGCAGGCGGCGAAGCTCTATTGGGAGGCAAAGCCAGAGAAGTGGGAGGGTAAGCGTTTCTATCATATCTCGACTGATGAGGTGTATGGTGCCTTGGAGCTCACTCACCCCGAGGGTATCGAGCCTCCATTTACAACCACAGCATCGAGTGGCGAGCACCACTTGGCTTATGGAGAGGATTTCTTCTATGAGACAACAAAGTATAATCCTCACTCGCCATATTCAGCATCGAAGGCATCGAGTGACCACTTTGTAAGAGCGTACCACGATACTTATGGTATGCCGACGATTGTGACGAACTGCTCGAATAACTATGGTCCATATCAGTTCCCTGAGAAGTTGATTCCGTTGTTTATCAACAATATCCGCCAGCGTAAGCCGCTGCCAGTGTATGGTAAGGGTGAGAATGTGAGAGATTGGTTGTATGTAGTTGACCACGCGAGGGCTATTGACGTGATTTTCCACGAGGGTAAGGTGGCCGATACATATAATATCGGAGGCTTCAACGAGTGGAAGAACATTGACTTGATAAAGGTGGTAATTAAGACCGTTGACCGCCTGTTAGGTAACCCCGAGGGTTACTCGTTGGATTTGATTACCTATGTTACCGACCGCGCAGGGCACGATTTGCGCTACGCTATCGACTCAACGAAGCTGCAACGCGAACTCGGCTGGGAACCCTCGCTCCAATTCGAGGAGGGCATCGAAAAGACCGTCCGCTGGTACCTTGACAACGAGGATTGGCTCAACAACATCACCAGCGGCAACTACGAGAAGTACTACGAGGAGATGTATAAAGATAAATAACATAAAAATATTAGAATAATGTCAATTTTCAAAGACAAAGTCCTATTGATTACAGGCGGAACAGGAAGTTTTGGTAACGCTGTTCTTCGTCGCTTTTTGGATAGCGATATTAAGGAGATTCGTATTTTTTCTCGTGATGAGAAGAAACAAGATGATATGCGTCATGCATTGCAGAATCCCAAAGTTAAATTTTACATTGGTAATGTCCGTGAAAAGGCATCTGTTGATGTTGCGATGCGAGGGGTAGATTATGTATTTGCTGCTGCTGCTTTGAAACAAGTTCCTTCATGTGAGTTTTTTCCAATGGAGGCAACAATGACTAATGTGGTTGGTACAAACAATGTTTTGCTTTCAGCTATTGAACATGGCGTGAAGAATGTCGTTGTTCTTTCAACCGATAAGGCTGCTTATCCTATCAATGCAATGGGTATCTCCAAGGCGTTGATGGAAAAAGTGGCTATTGCTAAAGGTAGAGAGTTGGGGCAGAATGCGGCTACTACTATTTGCTGTACTCGTTATGGAAATGTAATGGCAAGCCGTGGCTCTGTAATTCCTTTGTGGGTAGAACAGATGGAACAGGGCAGACCCATCACTATTACAGACCCTAATATGACGCGCTTTATGATGACACTCGACGATGCTGTTGATTTGGTTGTCTATGCGTTTACACACGGTGAGAATGGTGATTTGTTTGTACAGAAGGCTCCAGCAGCTACATTATCGACTCTTGCAGAAGCCTTGAAGCAGACATATGCAAAAGTTAACCCTAAATATGGAGAAACTGAAGTTCGCGTAATTGGTACCCGTCACGGAGAGAAACTATACGAGACTCTCGTT
>JAFXLG010000037.1 GCA_017531305.1 Alistipes sp. | reverse complement strand
CGATATGGGTATCTTTCAGCTCGACATATATACCCCACTCGCTCATGCCCGACACATTGCCTTTGAACATCTGACCGACCTTGTCCTGCATGAACTCCACCATCTTGTACTTGATAGATGCGCGTTCTGCCTCCGATGCTACGATCTCGCGCTCTGAAGCATAGACACACTGAGCCTCCAAAGCTCGCCTATCAACACTCTTGCCTTCAGCCAGATAGCCTGCCAACAAGCGATGCACCATCATATCGGGATAGCGGCGGATAGGAGAGGTAAAGTGGGTATAATACTTAAATGCTAAACCATAGTGACCCACGTTATCGGTAGTATATAGAGCCTTTGCCATACTACGCACAGCAAGAGCCTGCACAGCATTCTCCTCGGGACGTCCTTTGACCTCAGAGACCAATTTATTGATAGCCTTAGCCACCGAACGACCCTTCGAAGCCTTGAACTGATATCCGAACTTCAAGACGAAATCTCTGAAACGAGTGAGTTTTTCCTCATTAGGCTCATCATGTACACGATAGACCATAGGTCGTTGCACCTTTTTGCCTTTGATCTCTTTGTAAGCACAGAACTCCGCAACACGTCTGTTCGCCAAAAGCATAAACTCCTCGATGAGCTGATTCGACTCCTTCTGTTCCTTGGTATATACGCCCAAAGGCTTACCCTTTTCATCGAGAATAAACTTAAACTCAGCTCTTTCGAAGCTCACCGCGCCATTCTTAAAACGGTTGCGGCGCATCTTCTGAGCCAAATCGTTCAATATATTTATCTCCTCGGCAAAATCTCCTACTCCCGTCTCAATACGCGCCTGAGCCTCGGCATAGGTAAAGCGGCGATCGGAATAGATGACCGTACGACCAAACCATTCATCCAGCACATCGGCATTTTCATTCAGAACAAATACTGCCGAGAAAGCCAACTTTTCCTCATTGGGACGCAACGAACACAACTCGTTACACAATCTTTCGGGCAACATCGGAACGGTACGATCCACCAAATAGACAGAAGTTCCACGCTCCTGAGCCTCCTGTTCGATAATAGAACCAGGACGCACATAATGAGTCACATTGGCAATATGCACACCGACTTCCCACAACCCATCCTCGACCTTACGGATAGACAAAGCATCGTCAAAATCCTTAGCATCGGCTGGGTCTATGGTAAAGGTTGTCACCTGACGGAAATCCCTACGCTCGGCATAATCCTTCTCGGTAATCTGAGAGCTTATATTATTGGCGGCATCCTCCACCTCCTGCTCAAACTTATAGGGCAAATCATACTCCGCCAAGATAGCATGCATCTCGGTATCGTTATCGCCCTCGCGCCCAAGCACATCGACAATAACGCCTCGTGGAGAGCGATCCCCCTCACGCCAATCAGTGATGCGGAATACTACTTTATCGCCATCCTTCACCGCAGGATACTCCTTGCGAGAGAAGAAGATATCCATCTGTAATTTGCGGCTGTCGGGTCTTACAAATATCGCTGAGCGACTTAACTCTGCCACACCGACATATTGCTTGCCGCTACGCTCTATGATGCGTGTAATGGCTCCTTCGGGATTATCACCTTCGCGCTGTGGCTCGCGCTGAAGGACTACCTCCACACGATCGCCATCCAAAGCACACGAGGTAGCACGCGGATTGACATATATCTCACGCTCCAGCTCCTCTACCTTGACATAGGCGGCACCAGAATTTACAATTTCCACCACGCCCTCATAATGTGGCAACTGAGCATAGGAGAGTTGATATTTATCTCTTCCCGCCTGAATCACCACCTCTTGCGAAATCAGATCATCGAGGATATCCTTGACCATATAACGTCCCTCGCGAGAGTTTCCACCCGATGCCGAAACGAGATGTTTCAAAGTAAAAACTCGATCAGGGAACTCCCTAAACATATTGATAATAAACGCCGAACGGATACTCTTCGTATCTCGATGCTTCTGCTCGCTCTTAGCTTGGCGAGACTCTCTTTTTTTGGTCTGTCTCATTGTAAGAGGGTATTATATGATTTTAACTATCTTTTTAAAATTTCTTGGGACGCCAACGCTCCACCACACGTTTCATCTGGGCAATATATTCGGGAGTCGTACCGCAACAACCACCCACCACATTGACCATCGAGGCTCGGCACAACTGCTCCATGGCTTTGACAAAATGGTTAGCCGCCACTCGAGGTTCTCCAGCCGAAGGATAGACTATAACGGGTTTATCGGTCACCTCCTTCAGATGCTTAAGAGCCGACTCCAAAGGTTTTACTCCATTCGAGCAGTTAAAACCGACCATAGAGACCTGATCCAAAGCTATATCGCCGAAAAATTTGGCAAATGTAGCTCCGCTTGCCACCCTGCCTTCGATACGCGACAACACCGCAGAGAGCAGAATAGGAATCTTTGCATCCAACTTTCTACACTCCTCGATGGCGATATTCACATTCTTGGCATCCATAGCAGTCTCCACCAAGATCATATCCACACCCCCGTCAATCAAACCTCGCAGAAGCTCCTTATATGCCGCAGCGACCTCCTCGGGCGAGGTGTCGTTGGCGAGTGTGAGATTACGTGTTGTAGGACCTACCGACCCCGCCACATAACGAGGGTTGAGCGTAGTGGAATACTCCGCCGCCACCTCACGGGCCAGCTTAGCACCTGCCAACGCCAATTCATAGGAGCGCGACTCCAAACCCTCAGCCTTGAGCGAAAGTGAATCGGCACAAGTGGTATTGGTGGTTATTATATCTGCACCTGCCTCTAAATATGAAGCGTGGACTGCCTTGACCACATCGGGTTTCTCCACATTGAGCAACTCCAACGCGCCTTTTTCGCCCTGACTCAGGAGTTGGGTACCCATCGCTCCATCCAGAAGCAATATCTTACGCCGCAAAATATCTTCCAAAATCATCTCTTTATCGTTTTACTACCTCAACTTCGTAGAGTTTATTCCAATTCTTGCCCGTAACAAAGATTCTCTTCTGCTCCTTGTCGTAGGCTATGCCGTTAAAGACATCTGTCTGATCTGTCACATCCTCCTGCTTCAACAAGTCGGCAAAACTTACCACACCCTCGACAACTCCTGTTTCGGGATTGATAATCAGAATCTCATGTGTAGTATAGACATTTGCCCAGATCTTACCCTCGATCCACTCCAACTCGTTGATATACTCGATGGCGTGACCACGAAGTGTAACGGTGATTTTACCTTCACGCTTGAAAGTTTCGGGATTTACTTTGTAGATATAGGTCGAGCCATCCGACATATAGAGCATCTTTCCATCGGTGGTAAGTCCCCATCCTTCACCTGGGTAACGCTCGTTTTTGAGTAACTTGCCATTCAGATCATATACATGAGCCACATTATTGGTCCATGTGAGTTGATAGACCTTGTCGCCCAGCACTGTAATTCCCTCTCCAAACTCACTCTTAGGAAGGCGCGAAAGTACCTCACACTTACCACTCTCCAGATCGACCTTCTGCAACACCGATTTACCCCACTCGCCTGTGCCTTCCCACAATACGCCATCGACATACTGCAAACCTTGGGTATAGCTTGAGGTCGAATGAGGATAGACTTTTTTCACCACATAACCATATTGCGTAGGCTCAACAACCTGACGCTGCAAGGAGTTGCGCTTTTGATTTTGTTGAGATCCGCACGCCACGATGGATGCAGCTATAATCAATGCTATCAATAACTTTTTCATAATACAAATATATTTATCGAACAAATATAACGAAAATTTTGCAATTAGCATCCTTATCTGAGGAAAGAGAATCTTTTATGCACATAAAAAGATGAGGTTGTCCAACAAGTTTTTGAAGGACAACCTCATTGCTTTGAAGTTGTATAAGAAGAGGGATTTTTAGGACTGCGAAGCTCTTAAAACCGCAGCATACTAAGCGTATGTGAGGATTTTAGGGGCGAGCGTGACGCCAAAATCACCTTCTTAGACAGCTTCTTCATTCTTAAAAAAAGTGTAATCTTACAACTTATCTTTCTTTACGCCCTCGAATGTCATCTTCACAGGCAAGATATTACCCGCCTTATCGAAATGCATCTCATCGATACATGTGACACGATTGTCGCGCTTATTAGACTCCAACGGACGGCGGTGATATACGATATAATATTTATCACTCTTTGGATTGTGCAAAACCGAGTGGTGACCTGCGCCGCGAGCAACCTTATCATCCTGCTGAAGGATCACGCCCTTACGCTCGAATGGACCAAATGGAGAGTCCGAAATGGCATAAGCAACCTTATAATTAGGACCTGTCCAGCCACCCTCAGACCACATGAAGTAGTATTTGCCATCCTTGATAAACATAAATGGACCCTCAACATAGTTCTTAGGCGTAACTTCGCGATACAATGTACCATCATCGAAAGGAACAATACCTGTAAAATCATCCTTCAGCTTCACGACATTACAATGTCCCCAACCACCATAGTACATATAATATGTACCATCCTTATCCTTGAAGACAAACTGATCGATTGGCTGTGCGCCATTGACGATATTACCAATCAGAGGCTTACCCAACAGATCCTCGTATGGTCCCTCAGGTTTATCAGCCACAGCTACACCGATACCACCGATTTCGCCCTCATGCACATCGTTTGCTCCGAAGAAAAGATAATACTTACCATCCTTCTCCAAAGCTGCTGGAGCCCACAATGCTCGGCGCAACCATTTGATCTTCGAATTATCGATAATACGCTCATGCTTGGTCCACTTAACCAAATCCTTTGACGAAAAACAGTCGAAATGCAACTGATCATCGTACGCAGCCGAGAATGTAGGGAAGATCCAATAGGTCTTACCAAACACTACACCCTCGGGATCGGCATAATCACCCTCATAGATAGGATTTCCACTCATCTTCTGAGCCGAAGCCGAAAAAGCTACTAAAATAGCCGCAACCGCAAACAATACTCTCTTCATAATCTATACTCATTTAAGTTATTTAAGACCCATAGACTCGATCAAAGCCTTTGTCTCTGGCTTATGACCACGGAACTCCACGTAGATATCCATCGGATGACGCTGACCACCCTGCTCCAAAAGATGGCGGAACTTAGAGGCTGTCTGAGCATCAAAGATACCCTTCTCTTGGAAGAGTGAATATGCATCGGCAGCTAACACCTCTGCCCACTTGTAACCATAATAGCCTGCAGCATAACCACCTGAGAAGATATGAGTAAAGGCTGGAGCCATAGATGTACCCTCCACCAAAGGAGTGATCTGAACCGATGTCACAGCTTCACGCTCAAATGTTTCGATATCCAATGCCTCGATCTGGCTCTTGTCAGTAAGCATATGCCACTTCATATCAGAGATACCGAACGAGAGCTGACGCAGATTGAGGTATGCTGCAAGGTAGTTCTTAGCCGCCACAATCTTCTCGATAAGCTCAGCAGGAATCTTCTCACCTGTCTGATAATGTACTGCCCACATATCGAGATACTCCTTCTCGGTAGCCCAATTCTCCATAATCTGAGAAGGCAACTCCACGAAATCGCGATAAACAGCAGTACCGTTCATAGACTCATACCCACCCTTGGCAAGCATTCCGTGCAGAGCGTGACCAAACTCATGGAGGAAGGTCTCAAACTCATCGAACGTAAGCAATGAAGGCATAGTCTCGGTAGGCTTAGTGAAGTTCATCACAAGCGAAACCAAAGGTCGAGTCTCCTCGCCATTGACAACCTTAGCACCTCTAAACTCAGTCATCCATGCACCCGAACGCTTAGACTCGCGTGGGAAGAAATCGAGATATAGAATCGACAAAAGCTCCCTCTTACCGTTCACATCCTTGTCGTAAACCTCATAGGCTGTCACATCGGGGTGATATACCTGAATATCCTTATTTGGCACGAACGAAAGGCCATAGAGCTTCTCTGCCAAAAGGAATACACCCTTGATAACATTGTCGAGCTTCAGGTATGGCTTCACCTGCTCATCGTTGATAGCATACTTTTCGCTCTTATACTTCTCGGTATAATATGCCCAATCCCAAGGCATTACATCTCCCTTGAGACCGTTTTGCTTAACAAACTCGTTGATCATAGCATAGTCCTTACGACCATACTCCAAAGTCTGATCGCGAAGCTCAGAGAGGAAGTTATTTACGTTCTCCGAACTCTCCGCCATCTTATCCTCCAAAACATAATCCGCATAGGTCTTATATCCCAACAGCGAAGCTATGGCAAGACGATCCGAGATGATATTTTTAATCACTTGGGTATTATCAAACTCACCACCCAAAGCGCGAGAGTTATACGCACGATACAACTTCTCCTTCAGATCGCGCTGCGAAGAGTAAGTCATAAACGGAATGTAGCTCGGAGCCTTAAGCGTTACGCTCCAACCCTTTTCGCCACGAGCCTTAGCCTCGGCAGCCATACCCTCCTTAACGAAATCGGGCAACTCGGCAACCTTCTTTGGATCAGTGATATTGATAGCAAAGGCATTTGTTGCTGAGAGCGAATTCTGACCAAAGAGCAATGTAGAAGAGGCCAAAGAAGAGCTATACTTGCGATACTCCTCCTTCTTCTCATCCGAGAGTTCAGCTCCCGAACGAGCAAATCCCTTATATGTCTCCTCCAAAAGCTTGATATCCACATCAGACAGACCACGGCGAGAGCCCTCATAGACAGCCTTCACACGAGCAAAAAGCTCTGGATTGAGCGAAATATCATTGCTCAGTTCGGTCATCTTAGGCTGAATACGCATAGCGATAGCATCCATCTCATCCGATGTATCTGCCTCACGCAAGTTATAGAAAATACCACTGATACGACCAAGCAACTCGCCCTGACGCTCCATAGCCACGATAGTATTCTTGAAGGTTGGCTTAGCGGGATTATTTACAATAGCATCAATCTCGGCACGCGATACGGCAATGGCAGTCTCGAAAGCTGGCTCATAATCCGAGATCTTGATCTTATCGAAAGGCGGAGTGGCATATCGAGTATCCCACTCTGCCAACAAAGGATTAGAGGTGTCAATCTCTGGCAAAACAACCTGTGGCATCTGATCTGAGCCACAAGAAGAGAGCAACGCACTTAGTGTCATCATCAAAACTAATTTTTTCATCATTTTATTTCATTATAATTTATTCTTCATACATCTGCTTATTCAGCCTGTTCAACCGACTCCGCCTCCAGACGCGCTGCCTCACGCTCACGGCGCGAACGCTCGGCACGCTGACGAGCCTGCTCACGAGTATCGACCTTAGCCGCGATCTGAGGTTTCTCCAGTGGCTCAACCACCGCCTCTTCGATCAAACCACGAGCTACGAGCATGGCATTTTTATCGGGATCGGCACCTCTAAACGAACGATACATATCCATTCCGTTACGAGTACCTCCGCGTGAGAGAACCTCATCTCTGAAACGCTTAGCAATCTGCTGGTTGAAGATATCGCCACTCTCCACAAATGCCTGATATGCATCCTTATCCAGCACCTCAGCCCACAAATAGAAGTAATAACCCGAAGAGTAACCTCCGTTGAAGATATGGCTGAAATATGTATAGTGATAACGTGGCTCAATCTGAGAGATAAGACCTCGCTTAGTATTCAAAGCCTCGCGCTCGAAAGAAGCCACATCAATCTTCTCGGCACTCTTAACTGAATGAATATCCAGATCCGAGAGAGCCGCAGCAGAGAGCTCTGTGGTGTTGAAGCCCTCATTGAATTTAGAGCAACGCTGGATGTTGCGAATCATATCATCGGGCATCACATTGCCACGCGAATAGTGTACGGCATATTGCTTAAGCAACTCGGTAGAGAATGCCCAATTCTCCATAATCTGAGATGGAAGCTCCACAAAATCGCCCTCTACGCCACCCAAGCCTGAATACTTGACATCGGCAAAGAGATTATGCAAAGCATGACCAAACTCATGGAAGAGAGTCTCAGTCTCATCGATAGTAAGCAACGCAGGCATATCCTTTGTCGGAGGAGTAAAGTTACAAACGATACTTACCACAGGAGCTACACGTTTGCCATCCTCATAGCTCTGATCTACGTATGTACCGCACCATGCTCCACCACTCTTGCTTGGACGTGGATGGAAATCGAAATAGAGCATACCCAAAGCCGAATCATCAGCATCAATGACCTCATAAGCCTCGCAATCCTCATGGTACAATGGAGCCTTGATAGGACGGAATGTGATGCCATAGAGACGATTTGCAAGGAAGAAGATTCCACCCTTCACATTATCCAACGAGAGGAATTGACGCACCTGCTCCTCCTCCAACTTATAATCGCGGTTACGCACCTTCTCGGCATAATACCACCAGTCCCAAGACTCAAAATTGGCATCCGCACCGTGATCTCTCTTAAAGAGGGTTGTCATGCGATCCAACTCCTCCTTAGCCTTCTGGTTTGCTGCATCGAAGATTCCCTCCAACAACTCATAAGCCGCCTCAGGCGAGCCAGCCATCTGATTGGCAGTAACATAGTGCGAATATGAGTCATATCCCAACAGCTTAGCCTTCTCATAACGCAATGAAACCATATCGGCGATAACCGCCTTATTGTCGTTCTCGTTACCATTATCACCGCGCTTCAAATATGCCTTATAGATCTGCTCTCTCACACTGCGATCCTGAGCGTAGGTCAAGACAGGCAACATACTTGGCTTATGCAACGTAAAGAGATACTTGTCTGCGCCCTTATCAGCCGCCTTACTCTGCTCACGGGCAGAATCCAATACCGACTGAGGCAAACCCTTAACCTGATTCTCATCCAACACAAGCTGGAAAGCATTGGTCTCAGCCAAAGTATTACGACCAAACTTCACGCTCAGCGAAGAGAGTTGCTCATTGATCTGCTTGAGCTTTGCCTTATCCTCGGCTGAAAGCAATGCACCAGAGCGAACAAAACGATCGTAAATTTTCTTGGTCAAACGCTGCTGAAGTTCATCCAAGCCAGATGCATCTCGATTATCATAGACCTTCTTGATTCTCGCAAAGAGCTTCTCGTTCATCAAGATAGCATCGCTATGGGCTGCCAAACGAGGCATCATCTCCGAAGAGAGATCCTGCATCTGCTCATCGGTAACAGCCGACTCCAGCATGCCGAACACACCACTCACCTTAGAGAGCATTTTTCCAGCATTATCATATGCCAGAATGGTATTCTCGAATGTAGGCTCGTCCTTACAATCAACAATCGCAGCAATCTCCTCATTATGCAACGACATACCCTGCTCGAAGGCTGGTTTATAGTGCTCAAATCGAATTCGCTCGAATGGTGGCGCACCGTAAGGAGTATCCCACTTGGGCTCAAAAAATGGATTATCGGCTGTAGCTGCCGACTTATTACACGAATTTAGTGTCATAATTAACATCGCAAATGCGAATAAATGGAAAAAGCGTTTCATTACTTAACTTATAATTAATATCTTTGCAAAGATAAACATTAACAGAAATTTATGCAACTATTTTACTCACCTAATATCATTCCGCCCCTATATACGCTCGAGGAGGAGGAGTCAAAACACTGTATCAGGGTGTTAAGACTTAAGCAGGGCGACAAGTTACACCTGACAGATGGTAAGGGAAACTTATATCTTTGCCGCATAGTTGATCCCCACCACAAACACTGCTCGGTCGAGGTGGTAGAGACCTACAGCGAGTACGAAAAGATGCCCTACACACTCACTATGGCTGTAGCTCCTACCAAAAATATCGATCGTTACGAGTGGTTTTTGGAGAAGGCTACCGAGGTGGGTGTTACGCGTTTTATCCCCATCGAATGTGCGCATAGTGAACGCCGTACAATCAAACACGAGAGGGAATTTAAGGTAATCACATCTGCCGTCAAGCAGTCATTAAAGGCATATCACCCACAACTGGACGATATGACGCCACTCAAAGAGGTATTAACAATGCCATTCGAGGGGCAAAAATTCATCGCTCACTGCGATTCCACCTTCCACGAAAGACCATATTTACCCAGAATTATTAAAAAAAATGAAAATATTTTAATTTTGATTGGTCCAGAAGGTGATTTTTCGCCCGAAGAGATTAAATTTGCACTCGTAAACGGATTCCAACCCATCTCTTTGGGTCATCAACGTCTGCGCACCGAAACCGCAGCAGTCGTGGCAACCGTAATGGTTTCAACCATTAATGGAGAATAATTTTCGGCTCTGAACATTGGAATCGGTATGTTCAAAATTAGAATGGTTTAATTTTAGAAGCGTTAAATTTTATCAGAATGTTTTATCTTTATCTGCTTCCTACTCTTGCGTTGCTTGTAGCAGCACTCTTCCTTAGCCCATTGCGCAGTAAGGTATGGGTGGCTTTGGCAAGTGTTGTGACCATGGCATTGGCTGCCGCCATACCTGCCATAGGGGTGCTTAGCTCTACCAAGAGTCTGACTATTATGGAGTTTACAAGTCCTATTTTTGGACAAGAGTCTTTGAGTATTGATCCGCTTTCGGCTCTGTTTCTGCTGATTATAGGAGTAGCAGGCATTGCAACCATACTCTACTCGAAGGGATATTTAGAGCAATATCTCCAAAAGAAATCTTCGGCTCACATTTCATTGCACTACTCATCACTAGTGGTGTTGATCCTCTCGATGATGTTAGTGGTTGTCTCAAGCGGTGGTTTCTCATTTCTCTTTGCATGGGAATTGATGACCATAGCTTCGTTCCTGCTCATATTGTTCGATGCCGAACGAGCTGAGGTCTTGCGAGCAGCCGTAGCATACCTGATCATGATGCACATTGGATTTATATTCCTCGTGGCAGGTTTTGCTACAATCTACTCCATCACCTCATCTGGCGATTTTGCCAATCTCGCCATCTGCTTCTCCAACGGCAAGACAATTCTGCTTTTCATACTCTTCCTTTTAGGATTTGGCATGAAGGCAGGTCTCTTCCCTATGCACGTTTGGCTTCCCGAGGCTCATCCAGCAGCTCCATCACACGTCTCGGCTATCATGTCGGGCGTTATGATCAAGACGGGAGTCTATGGCATAATGCGCGTGATGTGGTATGTTGTCGACATGGCTGATTTACAGATTATCGGCACGATTATACTTGCCGTAGGTATCATCACAGGACTCTGGGGCGTGATCTTGGCGGCTGTTCAGAACGATGCCAAGCGACTTTTGGCATATTCGAGTATCGAGAATATCGGTGTGATATTCATCGGTTTGGGTATTGCCACTTTGGGACAGGCTGCAGGCAATCATCTGGTTGCTACCATAGCTTTGTGCGGTGCTTTGCTTCATACGGTAAATCACTCACTCTTCAAGTCGTTGCTCTTCTTCGGTGCTGGAAACATCTATTCTCAGATGCACACCACCTTGCTCGATAGATTCGGTGGCGTAGCAAAGCATATGCCCGTGACGGCTATACTCTTCTTCATCGCCACGTTGGCGATCTGCGCTCTGCCACCACTCAACGGTTTTGTAGGAGAGTTCTTGATCTATTTGGGAATGTTGGACAGCGTCAGGGATAATGTCAACACAGTCTATGCCGCTGGCGGATTACTTTCGTTGGCTCTGATCGGCGGTATTGCAGTTTTGGCATTCAGTAAACTCTACAGCACGATCTTCCTCGGCTCGCCACGCCATCATCATGTTGCCGAGTCTCAGGAGGTGGATAATGTAAGAATCGGGGCTATGGCTATACCAGCCGCAGCAATAATCCTCATCGGATTGTTCCCTCAATTTGCTATTCGCATTGTCGAGGTTGTAGCCTTGCAATTTACACCTTACACTGAGCCTGTGGTGAGTCAATATCTCTCGCCTGCGCTCACCAAGCTTTCGCTTACGGCTTGGCTTTTGGTCATTATCATTGCTCTGCTTTATGTGATAAAGAGTCGCGCTCAGCGATCACGCACCATTGATCAAGGTCCAACTTGGGGTTGTGGCTTCACTTCACCCAACATCCGTATGCAATATACAGGCGAATCGTTTGCCGAGGGGTTGGAGTCTATCGCCACATCCTTCACTCAAGATACCGTAGAAGGACGAGCTGTTAGCAAAAGTGAGATTTTCCCCTCTTCACACAACTACAATGTACGACATAAGGATAAAATTGACCGTCTGTTTGCGGCATGGTGGGTTGAACTTCTGCACATGATCAACAAACGAGTGATGAATCTGTTGCGTACGAGCAAGATCAATCTCTATATTGCCTACGCACTGATATTCTTGGTGGTAATTTTCGTTCTTTCACTCCTTAAATTGATATAGTTATGGCGATCGTACTCAATACACTACTTGTAATCATCACTTCACTCGCCATACCGGGAGTGATTAACCGTACACGCGCACTTTTGGCTGGTCGTCAGGGCATGCCTTTTACTCAGCACTTGCGCAATGTGAATCTGCTCATGAAAAAGAGCACGGTATATTCTACCACTACCACGGCTCTATTCCGCATAGCTCCAGCCATATATTTAGGTGCTGCCATAGTAGCCATGTTGTTTATACCCGTAGCCGATCTCTATCCACTCATCTCATTCGATGGTGATGTAATCTGCTTCGCATACACTTTGGCTTTGGCTCGCATAATCATAATCTTTGCAGCTATGGATACAGGAAGTTCCTTCGAAGGTATGGGAGCTGCCCGCGAAGCATTGTATGGTGCGCTCATAGAGCCTGCACTGATGATTGGCTTCGCTACACTGGCTCTCTTCTGCGGATATACATCTTTCGCCGAGATTTTCGAGCATGAACAGACCTTCGACCTGCATCTTACGATTGTGATGTTGCTCACGGCATTTTTGTTCGTCAATATCACATTCGTGGAGTCGGGACGTGTGCCTGTGGATGATCCTCGTACTCACTTGGAGCTTACTATGATTCACGAAGTGATGTGCTTGGATTATTGCGGTATTGACATGGCTATGATTCATATTGCAAGCTGGATCAAGTGCGCTTGCTTCTCGATGATTGCCGCCAATGCCATAGCTGCCACATGTTGTTTCAACTGGTGGTTTGCCACTCCGCTGGCGATCCTGCTAACGGGACTCTCGGTCGGCGTAGTTGAGTCCACACAAGGACGTAACAAACTTGTTCGTAATACCACATTTATAGTAACAATCTCGGCTTTGGCAGCCCTGATATTCTTTATCGGCTATCTGCTTAAGTTGGACATTAACATATAGGAGCATCATGTTACTCACATTAATCATATTATACATCATTTCGCTCATCTATATATCTATCGTTGAGCGATTCCGTAACTATGCCTCGATAATCGCTATTCAGGGTTGGATTCTGTTGGGCATCGCTTTGCTTCGCCTGCACTCGCTGGATTGGGTGGAGCTATCGTTTATCGTTATCGAGACTTTAGTCTTCAAGGCTCTAATCGTACCAGCTATCCTGACGCGGGTAATTAACCAGACACGCATCAATCGTATCCGTACCTCGGGCACTTCGCAGTTCAATTCGCTGATGTTGTCGGTGGTAGCACTCATTATAAGTGCGATCATGACATACTATATAGCCGATTCCTCGATCAACATGGTATTTTTCGGCGTAGCCCTTTATGCCATGCTCTCGGGATTGATTCTTATCGTTCTGCGCTCACGCATCTTTACACACATGGTGGGATTCCTCGTTATCGAGAACGGAGTATTCCTCTTCTCTATGGCTATCGGAGTCGAGATGCCGATGTTGATCAATGCAGCTATCATGCTCGATATCTTGATGTCGGTATTGATGTTGGGTATGTTCATGACTAAGGTAGATCATAAGATTCATACCGATGACAGCGATTCATTAACTCGTGTAAAAGACTAAGCTATGATATATATCTTCTTCGCAATATGGATATTAGTGGCAGCAGCCACATTCTTCGCCCGAAGCCGCAAGATGGTACACTCTTTATACCTGATTTATCTGGTATCGCATGCCATTTTCGGATTAAATCTTCTCTTTGGCGGAGCATATCTTTCTACTTCGGGAGAGTTCTTCACGTTCGATCAGATTGGAACACTCTTTTATGTGTTGCTGTTTGTGGTGTCGTGTTATGTTTTCATTCACTCCGAGGAGTATCTCAAGGATGATACGATAGTAAATTACAGGAACTACTTTGCCCTGCTTATGTTGCTTACTGCCGCCATTACGGGAGTATATTTTGCCAACAACATTGCCATCACGTGGATCCTGCTTGAGACTACCACTTTGTGTGCGGCAGGTATTATCTACCACCGCCACTCGAAGGCAACGCTGGAGGCTACATGGAAGTATCTTTTCGTATGTTCTACGGGTATCGCTATCGCATATCTGGGCATCCTGCTTTTATGCGCCACAGCATCCAACAACTCGTTGAACTACAACGACCTGCAGCACCTTATCATAAACGGCAATCCGCTTTATCTCAAGGCGGCATTCCTGCTAATTCTCACGGGTTATAGCTGTAAGATGGAGATCTTCCCACTCTATACAATCGGTGTGGATGCCAACTTTGCAGCTCCAGCACCTGCATCGGCTATGATTTCAACAGGCTTGGTGAATGCTGGTTTCTTGGCGATCTTCCGCATCTACAAACTATTCTCCACCACCGAAGTCTTCCCTTGGGTGAAGAACGTAATGCTCATCATAGGACTCCTGAGCCTGATGGTGGGAGCTTTGTTCCTCCGCCGTACCAATAACTACAAACGATTCCTATCCTACTCTACGGTCGAGAATATGGGTATCGTTGCCATTGGTTTGGGTATCGGCGGTATAGGAGTATGGGCTGCTATATTCCATGTGGTATGTCATACATTCATCAAGAGCAGCCTCTTCCTGCAGATTGCTATCGTGCGTCAGATCTACAATGGCTACCGCATCAACCGTATCGGAGACTATATCAATATCAATAAGGTGGGAGCTATAGGACTTCTGCTGGGTATGATTGCAGTCTTGGCATTCCCTCCTTCACCACTATTCATCTCGGAGTTGATGATTATGATGGAGGCTTTGACCTTGAGAGGATGGTGGGTGCTTGCTATCATGGTTTTGCTCATCTGTATTGTGATCTTTACCGTCTGCCACCGCATGATCAAGCTCTGTTATCAATCAAATCAAGATGAGCTTCACCTCTCGAATATCAACCGCCGACTCTCATACAGTGCCCTTTCGCTTTTGGTCTTCGCACTTGTAATCGGATTCTGGCAGCCAACCATATTGAGAGATATTATAGATAAAATCGCAATGTTCTAAGTCATGATATATTACATTACAGATAACCGTAACCAAGCTATCCATCTCAGAGAGATCCCCGAGGTGGATTACGCCGCGTTGTATGAGGATTTGAAAGAGCGTTTGACTCAGGAGCAATACCACGTTGCCCACTACTTCGCTCGCCCAGAAGAGCAGAAATTGCGATTCTATCTGATTCTTCTGGATGATGCTACTGCGCAGATTATGATTTCATCCTTCTCGATGGAGTATTACGAAGATATTGCATTACCTTCGCTTACGGCTCTGCACCCTGCATTGCATCCATTCGAGAGAGAGATTACGGAACTATATAACGTGGAGTTTGATTCGATGCCATGGAATAAGCCTCTACGCTTTGCCTTCAATCGCCGTAACCGTAACTCTACAATAGATAACTACCCATTCTACACTATCGAGGGAGAGTCGCTTCACGAGGTGAACGTAGGTCCTATCCACGCAGGTATCATCGAGCCAGGAGCATTCCGCTTCATCTGCAACGGAGAGAATGTATTGCATCTGGAGATTGCACTCGGATACCAGCATCGAGGTGTGGAGAATGAGTTTACAGCTACAGATAACCGCCTGCGTCAGATGTTACTCTCGGAATCCATAGCAGGCGATAGTGCCGTATCGCACGGAGTAGCTTTTGCTATGGCGATGGAGAAACTATCGGGCAAAAAGGCTGATGAAAATCTTGAGCGCGAACGTACCGTAGCACTTGAATTGGAGCGTATGGCGATGCATATTGCCGATACGGGAGCTTTGTGTACCGATGTAGGCTATCAATTGGGACAGGTGGCTTGCGAGGCTCTGCGTACGATGACGATCAATACCACTCAGGCGTGGTGTGGCAACCGCTTCGGCAAGGGTTTGATTCGTCCAAGTGGCACGAACAAGCCATTAACCAAAGAGAAGGTCGAGATGATTCGTCAGAATGTGGCTCAGATCAAACGCCGATACAATGAGGTGCGCGAAGACATCAAGACCTCAGCATCGCTTTTGGCACGATACGAGCAATGCGGAAATGTGCCTAAACAAGAGATGCAGCGTATAGGCGGAGTGGGCATGGCGGCACGCGCAAGCGGAGTGAGCCGAGACATTCGTTCATCACACCCATATTTAGCTTATGGCACAGAGCTAAAACACGAGAGCATCATCAAGCGTCAGGGAGATGTGATGGCCCGCCTGATGGTACGTTGCCGCGAGGTATTGCAGTCGGCTGATTACATTGAACAGATACTCTCTAATTACACTCCCGCCGAGAGTCATCTGCCCGATTATGATTCCCCATTGAAAGAGGAGTCTATCTCGATAGCTTTGATGGAGGGATGGCGTGGCGAGATTTGCCATGTGGCGATAACCGATAAGGAGGGTAAGATCGAGACCTACAAGATCAAAGATCCGAGCCTGCACAATTGGCTTGCGTTGGCTCTTGCTGTCAGAGGCGAAGGCATATCGGACTTCCCGATCAACAATAAGAGCTTCAACCTCTCATACTGCGGACACGATTTATAACAGACTAAGAAAGAAGAATATGATTCTGCCAAAAATAAAGGTACTAAAGAGCCATGGATGGCAATATATACCCGATCTGAATAATGTAACTCTCACCGAGGAGTTTCGCGGACGAGTAGAACTCTCTGAGACTTCGGACATGAGCGATGTGGAGGCGGCAGCCAAGATCTGCCCTACTCAGGCAATCACCACGGTTCCTTTTTCGCTCGACATGGGACGTTGTTTGTTCTGTGGCGAGTGTGCTTTGCGTGCGCCACGTAACATACGCTTTACAAACGATTACAAAATTGGCTCAACTTCGCGCGAGGCACTCATCGTTACTCCCCAAACCAAATCTGTGGATTTCCATCAGCAGAACGTACGCAAGGAGATCCCCAAGCTCTTTGGTCGTGCGCTGAAACTACGTCAGGTGTCGGCTGCGGGCGATGCTTCGGTAGAGATGGAGCTTAATGCTACGGGCAATGTAAATTTCGACTTCGGTCGCTATGGCGTAGAGTTTGTAGCATCACCTCGTCATGCCGATGGAGTTGTAATCACAGGACCTATCTCGAAGAGTATGGCTGAGCCGCTGGATATATGTTTTAAAGCCATTCCCGACCCAAAGATTGTGATTGTATGCGGATCGGAGGCTATCTCGGGAGGACTGTACGCCCAGAGCAAGGCTGTGGATCGCTCATTCTTAGAAAAGTATCATGTTGATTTATGGTTACCTGGTACTCCAACACACCCAATGACATTTATTGACGGTGTGATGAACCTCATCGGTCTAAAAAAACGATAACACATAAGAGATGGAACAACTGCAACAAATAATCGACTCAACGAATAACATCCTATGGGGCTATGTGATGATTGCATCACTGATAGGTTGCGCCCTCTACTTTACCATTCGCAGCCGCTTTGTGCAGTTTACTATGCTCCGAGAGATGGTTCGCCAACTGACCAACTCTGCAGAGAAGAATCACAATCAAAGCAAACGCCACATCTCGCCTTTTCAGGCATTCGCCGTATCGCTTGCCAGCCGAGTGGGCACAGGAAACTTGGCAGGAGTAGCAACAGCAATTACCATTGGTGGTCCGGGGGCGGTATTCTGGATGTGGGTGATAGCTCTTATTGGTGCAGCCAACGCCTTTGTGGAGAGCACATTGGCGCAGTTATATAAACGTCATTCGGCAGACTCATACATTGGCGGTCCTGCATATTATATAATGTATGGACTGAGGAATAAGCCTATGGCGATAATGATGAGTGTGCTTACGATCCTCACATTCGGCTTTGCGTTCAATACCGTACAGAGCAACACTATATGCGAAGCGGTAAATAACGCCGTTGGGATCGGGCACATGGAATTTGGCATAATTATAACCATCGCCACGCTGCTCATTATCTTCGGTGGCATACAACGAATCGCCAAGTTCAGCTCGATAATTGTACCAATCATGGCGTTGGGATATATAGCTTTGGCATTGGTCATAGTTGCGTTAAACATCTCGCACCTGCCTCAGATTATAGATCTGATCTTCGAAAATGCTTTGGGTATAGATAAGGTCGTGGCTGGAGGTATGGGTGCAGCCGTAATGCAAGGTATAAAACGAGGTCTGTTCAGCAACGAGGCGGGAATGGGCTCTGCCCCCAACGCAGCAGCGACAGCCTCGACATCGCACCCCATAAAGCAGGGACTTATACAAACATTAGGAGTATTTACTGACACTCTGCTGATTTGCAGTTGTACTGCATTTATAATCCTCATAAGCGGCGTGGGGCTTGACGAAGCAGACGGAGTACGCCTTACTCAGGAGGCTCTGACGTTGCACATAGGAGCATCGGGACGTATATTTATTGCCATAGCAATTTTATTCTTCGCATATTCATCCATTATCGGTAATTATTACTACGGTGAGGCTAACATCAGATTCATCACCAAATCACGCCTAACGCTTACCATATACCGCATTTTGGTCGGGGCAATGGTTATGGCTGGTGCCATGATGAGCCTTAAGATGGTGTGGAGCATGGCAGATATCACTATGGGGTTGATGACGCTCTGCAACCTTGTCGCCATAACAATGCTCGGAGGTAAAGTTATGCTTCTGCTTAAGGATTATCGCTCACAATTAGGCAAAGGCAAAGATCCTGTTTTCAAGAAATCGGATGTAAAGGAGTTCGCCAATGATGACTCCATAGAGTGTTGGTAGAGCGCAATATATCGGCTATTTTGCATGCGATTCAGACCTCGCACAAGTCATTTCAACTACCAAAAAAGATGTTTCGCCCCGAAGGCGGAACATTTTTTTTAATTGCTCTGTAATTTTGCTCTCAGAAAAACAAACATAACAAAAATAACGAACAATTAAAATCTAAAAAAAATGAAAAAGACAGTTATTATTTCGCTCGTATCGTTATTCCTTAGCACATCTATTTTTGCTCAGCAGGCAGAGGAGCAGAAGCTTCCTGAGAAGCAAGCTCCAACCGTAGAGCAGATCGCAAAACGTAATGCAGACCGTATGCGTGAGCAGTACCTTTTGGGTGAAGATCAATATGACAAGGTATATAAGCTTTGTCTAAAGCAGGCTAAGCAGAACGAGGCACGCCGCAAGGAGATTATAGCGGAACGAGAGCAGATGTCGAAGGATATGAAGGGTATCTTGAACGATGCTCAGTGGGAGCGTTATGAGAAGAACCAGAAGCGTCCTGCAATGCACCGCCAGAATTTCCGCCACAATCAGAAAGGATTTATGATGCGCCCATGTAATCAAATGGCACCATGGCAGATGCATAAGATGGGAAACTTCGCAAAGGGTAATCAGCCATTTGGGCACCCTGAGCTAAAGGACGGCAAACCAATGATGCAGCCACGCCGCATGATGAAGGGTAATGAGCCTAAGCCTGAGCTAAAAAATGAGGCTGAAAAGAGCAACAAAGAGACCGTAGAGAAGACAGAGGAGTAGATATAAAAGGACGTTCATGTAAGTTAAAGTTAGCAGACAAAAGAGCCTTGGTTCGGATGAACCAAGGCTCTTGTTCTCTATTTTCTAACCGAGTTACTCTGCAGAAATAGCCTCGCTTGGACATACGCCAGCGCAAGTTCCGCAATCGATACACTTATCTGGATCAATTACATAGATATCACCTGCAGAGATAGCCTCAACAGGACACTCATCGATACAAGTACCACATGCTACGCATGCATCTGAAATTTTGTAAGCCATAATTTTTCTGTTTTATGTTAGTTAATAAAGTTTGTCTAACGCAAATATAATACTTTATTTGATAATATCAAAACCTGTATAAGGGATAAGTACCTCTGGAATGCGGATACCCTCCTCGGTCTGATTATTCTCCAAAAGTGCTGCTACGATACGAGGCAAAGCCAATGAAGAGCCATTCAAGGTGTGTGCCAACTGAGTCTTCTTGTCTGAGCCACGGTAACGCAACTTCAAGCGATTTGCCTGGAACGACTCGAAGTTAGATACTGAAGATACCTCCAACCAACGCTCCTGAGCCTGAGAATATACCTCAAAGTCGTATGTAAGAGCCGATGTGAATGACATATCGCCGCCACAAAGACGCAAAATTCGATATGGCAAACCGAGCGACTTAACGATAGACTCCACATGAGCAACCATGCCATCCAACGCCTCATAGGAGTGATCAGGGTGAGCTACCTGCACGATCTCTACCTTATCGAACTGGTGCAGACGGTTAAGACCTCTTACATCCTTACCATATGAGCCTGCCTCGCGGCGGAAACATGGAGTATATGCAGTCATCTTGACAGGGAAATCCTTCTCATCCAAAATCACATCACGGAAGATATTGGTCACAGGCACTTCAGCAGTAGGAACCAAATAGAAGTTGTCGGCTGTAGCGTGATACATCTGACCCTCCTTGTCTGGCAACTGACCTGTTCCGAAACCTGAAGCCTCATTAACGAGTACAGGTGGCTCAACCTCCTGATAACCTGCTGCGGTATTGCAATCGAGGAAGTAGTTGATCAACGCACGCTGCAAACGCGCACCCTTGCCCTTATAGACAGGGAAACCTGCACCTGTAAGCTTTACACCCAAATCGAAGTCAATAATATCGTACTTGGCAGCCAACTCCCAATGTGGAAGTGGTTTTTCTGGCATCTGGCTATAATTCTCCTCCAACTTAACCACTACGTTATCCTCTGCGCTCTTACCCTCAGGTACGATCTCGGCAGGGAAGTTTGGCAAAAGCACGATCTGAGCCTGCAACTCATTGTTTGCAGCCTGATGCTCAATCGACAGCTCAGCAGAACGAGCCTTGAGCGAAGCCACAAAACGCTTCATCTCCTCAGCCTCCTCCTTCTTGCCCTGACCCATCAAGGCACCAATCTGCTTGGCAGCCTTATTCTGCTCGGCAAGGCAGTTATCAAGCTCTGCCTGAATAGCCTTACGCTTGTCATCCAGCTCTTCGATCTTCTCAATTATAGGAGCAGCATCTACGCCCTTCTTTGCCAAACGGGCGATAGCCAACTGCTTATCATCTCTCAGTTGCTTGAGTGTCAACATAAAATTTTCGTTTAAAAATGTTTTACTAAAGTGCAAAGGTATAAAAAAACTCTATTCGTTATCCTCTTACGGGTGGCTTTTTTTCTAATATAAGGTAATGAAAAGATAAAATATTGCCCTAAACGAGAGTTTTTGCTGTTTCTTTACTAATTTTGCAAAAGAAAAACTAAGCACTCATGCGTTATATCGAGTTACTCGCTCCTGCAAAAAACTTCGAAGCAGCCAAAGCTGCCATAGATCACGGAGCAGATGCCATATACATGGGCGCAGCTCGTTTCGGAGCTCGCCGAGGAGCTGCAAACTCCATCGAGGAGATTGCACGCGCTGTGGAGTATGCTCATCAATATGGAGTCAGAGTCCACTCTACGATGAATACGGTGCTTTATGACAATGAGCTATCTCAAGCCAAAGCTCAGGCTCAGGAGTTAATCGATGCGGGCATAGATGCCCTCATAGTACAAGATATGGCACTCAGAGAGATGGGGCTCGATGTAGAGCTTCACGCCTCTACGCAGGTGGGTAACACAACGCCAGAGGGGGCAAAATTTCTGGAGGAGTGCGGATTCTCACGCATCATTCTGGAACGCGCCCTATCATTAGATGAGATACGAGCCACACGTCAAGCCACTACCGCCGAATTGGAGTGTTTCATACATGGAGCGATTTGTGTGGGACATAGCGGACGTTGCTTCCTCTCTCGCTCCACATCTTCCCGTAGCGGTAATCGCGGAGAGTGTTCTCAGCCTTGCCGTCTGCCCTATGATCTGAGGGACAGCAACGGGCGACTTATCATGCAGGGCAAGCATTTGCTATCGGTCAAAGATCTGGATCTATCGAGAAGCCTTGAGGAGTTGATCGATGCAGGCATCACATCCTTCAAGATCGAAGGACGACTAAAGGATAATGGCTATATCCAAAACATAGTAAGCCACTATCGCACCCTGCTGGATCAAATCATAGCACGCCGCGATGATCTGAAACGTCAATCCGCAGGTCGCTCGATAATAGATTTTACCCCCGACCCAGCCAAAAGCTTTACAAGAGGAGGATCGGAGTATATGTTGCACGGTCGCAAGGCTGATGTGGCATCATTCGACACACCAAAAGCCATTGGCGAGTTCATAGGAGTTGTAAAAAGCACTTCCCGCAAAGGGTTTGTTTTGGACCGCAAAGCAGATATCTCTACGGCAGATGGCATTTGCGCCATAACGTCCAATCACATGACGGGCAGTAATATCAATGCCATCGAGGGCGAGTGGATAATCCCCAACCGCATGGACGGAATCGAAGCAGGAGCAAAAATTTTCCGCAACTACGACCACCGCTTCACCATGCAATTGGAACGTAGTCGCACACGCCGCATCTTAGATGTGGATGCACGTCTAAAGCTTTCGAAGGATGGATGCGAACTTTGGCTCAGGGATGAAGAGGGGATAGAAGTTCAGTTTTCGGAGCTACAGCCTCTCACTGAATCCAACAACAAAGAGAAGATGATCCAGACGGCTCACAAACAGATCGCCAAATGCGGTGGCACGATATTCAGCATGCGCAAAATAGATATCTTAGGAGGTGAGTTTTTTGCTCCTGCTTCGCTTATCTCTGAGTTACGCCGCAAAGCTTTGGAGGAGCTAAGACTCAAGCGAGTAAATAGAACATTGCCTCACAACATAATTAAAGATGACGGCTCAGCCCGATACCCATCAAGGCGTGTTACGCGTTATGAAAATGTGACTAACGCTATGGCTGAAAAGTTCTATCGTAAGCATGGCGTTGAAGAGATTGAGAAGGCTTTAGAATGCTTGCCCACCCACGGTGAAAGAGTTATGGTATCTTCATATTGCATCCGCCGAGAGATTGGCGAGTGTCTGAAAGAGAACCCTCGACTCAAAGGAGAGCTACACATCGAACACGGATATTCAAAATATCGTTTGGAGTTCGACTGCAAGCGTTGCCTGATGTCGCTCTACGACTGTAGCATAAAACCACAAAACAAGGAGTAAAGAGAACAAGGATATGAGTAAATTACTTACACCCACATTCCCCGACTACGAGATGATCGATTCGGGTGATTTCGAGAAGCTGGAGCGTTTCGGCGATTATGTCACACGCCGTCCAGAGCCACAAGCCATTTGGCACAAATCACTCGATGAGCAGCAGTGGCAGAAGATGGCTGACGCCTCATTCCTGCGCACTTCATCCTCAAAAAACGAGGAACGTGGAGAGTGGCACACAAAATCACATATGCCCGACAGATGGCAGATAAAATATAGTTACAAACAGATGCATCTGAATATGCGCTTGGGACTCACCTCATTCAAACACGTAGGAATTTTCCCTGAGCAGGCTGCCAACTGGAATTTTATTTATGATCAGATCATTCAGCAACGCCAAAGTGGAGTGCAGCCAAAAGTATTGAATCTGTTTGCATATACGGGAGGTGCCACACTCGCGGCACGTTCTGCGGGAGCCGATGTCACCCATGTGGATTCGGTTAAGCAGGTTGTCACTTGGTCAAGAGAGAATATGGAGAATAGCCATCTGGAGGGTGTACGCTGGATAGTGGAGGACGCCTTGAAGTTTGTGCGCCGAGAAGTTAGGCGAGGCAACAAATACGATGGCATAATACTTGATCCCCCAGCATACGGACGCGGTGCAAATGGCGAAAAGTGGGTCTTGGAGGAGAATATCTGCGAGATGTTGGAGTGTTGCGCAGAGCTATTGGACAAGGATCACGGTTTTTTGGTGCTGAATCTCTACTCTATGGGATTATCGGCACTTTTGGCTCGCACAGCCTTGCGTCAGACGTTTGGCAATACGGGTAGTGAAGAGATGGGAGAGCTATACTTCACCGACCGCATGGGCAAGGAGCTTCCATTGGGTACATTCTGCCGTTTTACGCGTAAAAAATAGGGGCAATGAGACGATTCGCAGAACTCTTTTTCTCATTTTTTAAGATCGGACTGTTCACCTTCGGCGGTGGATATGCCATGATTCCTATTATCCAACGCGAGGTCATCGATAATCGCCATTGGATAGAGCAACAAGAGTTCTTGGATCTATTGACACTCGCACAATCGGCACCTGGACCTATTTCACTCAATACGGCGGTATTTGTCGGTTATAAAATGTATGGTTACCGAGGTGCTTTGTCGGCTCTTTTGGGAGTAATATTGCCATCGTTTCTGATAATCCTTGTGGTTGCTATATTCTTCTCACAGATTAGAGAGAACGCCATAGTAGATGCAGCCTTCAAGGGTATGCGCCCCGTAGTGGTTGCCCTGATTCTTGCCCCCATACTCGGCTTTACAAAGGGATTACATTGGACGATGATCAGCGTAGCGGCGGTTGTGGCTTTTGTGATCTGGCATTTCGGGATCTCGCCCATCTATCTACTCTTGGCAGGTGCCGTGGGCGGAGCATTATGGGTTGCGGCAAGGGGAAAGGAGGTGAAGAGATGATATACCTACAACTCTTCATCAGTTACTTAAAGATCGGATTCTTCGGATTTGGAGGAGGATATGCCATGCTCTCGCTTATCCAAAACGAGATTGTGGTGCAGAACGGATGGTTGACTAATGCCGAATTTGCGGACATAGTGGCTATATCGCAAATGACCCCTGGACCTATCGCCATCAACTCGGCAACCTATGTGGGATATAGTGTAGCGGGATTTTGGGGATCGGTGGTTGCGACAATCTCGGTCTGCATGCCTGCCCTGACGATAATGACGCTGATAACTCGATTCTTCCTTTTGCTTAAGGATAACCACATTTTCAAAGGCATAATTTCGGGTATGCGCCCTATAGTGATTGGCATGATTGTCTCGGCGGCACTTTTGCTACTCTTCCCCTCTACACAAGAAGGTGCAAGTTTTATTGATGCGTGGAGTTGGGGACTATTTTTGGGGGCGTGCTACCTATCTTATCGTAAGGTAAACCCCATAATGCTTATAGTTCTTTCGGCTCTGGCAGGTATTGCGATATATTATCTGCCGACATTAATCGCTTAGTTGCGACTATTCCTCATAGAGCAGATATTTACGGCGCAGGAGCTTAAACTCCTCGACATCCTTTTGCCACATCTGACGGATCTCACCAGCCGATTTACCCTTGATAATCATCTGCTTGATGTAATCCACACCCGTTAGGAGCAAGAACATACGGGTAAAGAACTTCTCGCCCATGCCAAGATTTCGATATGCATCTATCACATACTCCAAGTTAAATCCCTCGGCTATGATCTGCTCATCATCCACTCCGCGTAGATCCACACCTCGGCACTTCTGATCCTTCAGTGGGGGATTCTTTGCTCCTGCTACCGAGCGAGGTGTAAACTCAAACTCTCCACCCTTATATGAGGGATGACCGTAAATCTGGAAAGGAGCATCCGTTCCACGCCCCAAAGAGCATACCGTACCCTCGAAAAGACACGTTGATGGATAGAGATATATAGAGTGCTGATTGGGCAAATTGGGAGATGGCGGAATAGGTAGCTCATAGCGAGTTTGATGGGTATAGCCCTCACACTTCACAACCTTGACGTCACACTTGCGACTCCAGCCCTCGCCTTGCGCCATTAGGGCAATTTCACCCATAGTCAGACCATGCACAACGGGGATTGGAAGCGCACCCACGCCCGATTTATACTTAGTCATGTCAAGTATCGGACCATCGACATACATTCCGTTGGGATTGGGGCGGTCAAGGACTATCACTTTGCGATCGAACTCAGCACAAGCATCTATCATGCGCAACATACTTATATAATATGTATAAAAGCGCAATCCCACATCCTGCATATCTACCAGCAGCAGATCAAAAGCCTGCATCTTTTCATCCGAAGGGCGTTTTGAGTTGCCATCATATAG
The DNA here is from genome assembly GCA_017531305.1 of Alistipes sp. Classification (GTDB taxonomy): domain Bacteria; phylum Bacteroidota; class Bacteroidia; order Bacteroidales; family Rikenellaceae; genus Alistipes. The sequence continues at coordinate 12,622 of JAFXLG010000037.1, read as the reverse complement.
CGACCAGATGGGCACTCCCGTCTTCTCATCTACCGAACTTTTGACGTGTTCGCCAGCATCTGCACCACCACGAAAACCATGTTCGGGCGAGAAGATGCCGACCAACTTCACCCCGTGGGCGATAAGCATATCGACCAGATGCTGCTCCCCTACCATAGCGGTATGATTTGCCAATACGGCAACACGCTGTCCCTTAAGCGCAGGAAGGTACTCCTCGGTCTGCTCAGCTCCGACTTTTATTTTTTCTGATTGCTCAGTCGCTTGACAAGAGAACGAGAAAAGGGAGAGTATGATGATAAGAATATGTTTCATATTTATTTATAACCTTAAACGTATGTGAGCAACTCGAAATCAAGCCAGATGCTAAAAGTTCCACACTATAGACTTTCAACACCCCCGCCTGTCTGCATCAAATACTCCTTGATAAATCCATCCAGATCACCATCCATCACAGCCTCGACATTGGAGGTCTGGAAACCTGTACGATGATCCTTCACACGGCGATCATCGAAGACATAGGAACGAATCTGTGAGCCCCATTCGATACGTTTTTTGGTAGCTTCCAACGCCTGCTGGGTTGCCATACGCTTCTCCAGCTCGCGTTGATAGAGTTTCGAGCGAAGGATACGCAAGGCATTATTGCGGTTATCGAGCTGAGAACGGGTCTCCATGTTTTCGATGAGAAATTCAACGGCTTCGCCTGTATCGGGATCCTTACCATGATAGCGCAGGCGCACAGCAGTCTCGACCTTATTGACGTTCTGACCACCTGCACCACTTGCGCGGAAGGTATCCCATTCGATATCCGAAGGATTAATTACAATATCAATACTATCATCAACGGCAGGAGTCAAGAAGACCGATGCAAAGGTAGTCTGACGCTTATTATTGGCATTGAATGGCGAGAGACGCACCATGCGATGCACGCCATTTTCACTCTTTAGATAACCATAGGCATACTCGCCTTCGATCTCCAACGTACAGGACTTCACGCCCACTTCATCACCCGCCTGATAATCCATCATGCGGTATTTATAACCATGAGCATCACACCAGCGAGTGTACATACGCAGTAACATCGAAGCCCAATCTAAAGCCTCGGTACCACCTGCGCCCGCATTGATATCCATGATGGCACCCATCTTATCCTCCTCGGATCGGAGCATATTACGCAACTCAAAAGCCTCGATGAGTTCTATAGTCTTGGCATAATGCTCTTCCATCTCGGCTTCGGTAGCAAGCTCGGCAGTCACAAACTCTGGCATCAGGCTAAGATCTTCCACCGCCTTTGCAACCGCATCGTAATCCTCTATCCAACTCTTGATCTGAGCCACCTTGCGCAACTGCTTCTGCGCAGCCTCGGCATCTTCCCAAAATGTTGGATCTTGAGTCTTCTCCTCCTCGTTCTGGAGGTCTATTCGCTTCTGAGCGATGTCAAAGACACCTCCCCAACGAATCCTGTCGTCTTATAGCCTCTCTAATCTGTTCTTCAGAAATCATATCTATTTTTACTCTTTATCCTTTTTGTTCTCCTCTTTATTGGCATTGGCAGAATAAGCCGTTCCGAGAGCAACACCTATACAAATTCCAATTGGAATGTTATCCATAGCAACACCCAAACCAATACCTATCGCTAAACCGATAGCAAGGCTCTGACCTGGATGAAGTGGTTTCTTCTCTTTTGTCATACTCTCTCTCACTTAAAATTATTACTCACTCAAAACTTACTACGATTGGCTATTTTGGGCTGGTCGCAGATTGAGGGTACGGAGCATACTTAAGCGTATGTGAGCGACCCGAAATCAAGCCAGACGCCAAAAGAGCCAATCAGAAGGAGTTTTTATTCGATCTCCCAGTCAACGCCATCCTTTCGATCCTTCACGCGGATACCGATGGCTGTGAGTTCGTTGCGAATCTTGTCCGATGTAGCCCAATCCTTGTTAGCCTTGGCATCCTGACGTACGGCAAGGATCATATCAACAACCTTACCGAGCATATCGCTACCGCCTGCAACACCCTCCTGCTTCTCGTTGCGGAGTCCCAAAATCTCATATACATAGAGGTCGAACACTCGCTTGAGTTCTGCCAAATCCGCCTCAGAGATGGTCTGCTGACCCTCGGCAATCTGATTGATTATACGCACATAGTCGAACAGAGCAGAGATAACCATTGGAGAGTTCAAATCATCGTTCATAGCCTCACTACAACGCTTCTCAAGGTCGGCGATCTCTACCGAAGAGGTGGCTGAAGCCTTCAACTTACCCAAAGTCTCCATTCCCTTCATCAGACGATCGAAGCCCTTCTCGGCAGCCTGCAAAGCGGCATTAGAGAAATCGAGCGTTGAACGATAATGAGCCTGAAGAACGAAGAAGCGAATAGTCATAGGAGAGTATGGCTGCTCCAACTTTGGATGCTCGCCATTAAAGAGCTGCTCCATGGTGATGAAGTTACCATACGCCTTACCCATCTTCTGACCATCGATGGTGATCATATTGTTGTGAACCCAATAACGAGCCGAATCCTTACCCAAAGCAGCTGTAGCCAGAGCGATCTCACACTCATGGTGTGGGAACATCAGATCCATACCGCCTCCATGGATATCAAACTGCTCTCCCAAATACTTACAACTCATAGCCGAGCACTCCATATGCCAACCGGGGAAACCATCGCTCCATGGCGACTTCCAGCGCATGATATGCTCTGGCGCAGCCTTCTTCCAAAGAGCAAAGTCGTATGAGTGACGCTTATCGCTCTGACCATCCAGATCACGAGTATTTGCTACGATATCATCCAGATTGCGACCCGAGAGTTTACCGTAGTTGTAAACCTCGTTATACTTCTCTACATCGAAATATACCGAGCCATTAGACTCGTAGGCATAACCTGCATCGAATATGCGCTGAACGAAGTCAATCTGCTCCATGATATGTCCCGAAGCGTGTGGCTCGATAGATGGGCTCAAGACGTTGAGCTGCTCCATAGCCTTATGGTAACGCTCGGTATAGTAGTGCGCAACCTCCATTGGCTCCAACTCCTCGAGGCGAGCCTTCTTAGCGATCTTATCCTCGCCATCATCGGCATCATGCTCCAAGTGACCTACATCGGTGATATTGCGAACATAGCGCACCTTGTAACCCAAAGCCTTGAGGTAACGGAACATCAAGTCGAAGGTGATCGAAGGACGGGCATGACCCAAATGAGGATCTCCATATACGGTAGGACCGCAGACGTACATTCCCACGCGACCCTCATTGAGTGGCTCAAAAATTTCCTTACGGCGAGTAAGTGTATTGTATAAACTGAGTTTAGTTTCCATAGTTAAAATTTATTTTTTACAAAGATAACTCTTTTTTTATAAAAAGAGACACGACTATTCAAAAAACATCTTTTTAGACAAAACGCCTTGAGGACTAATATATTTTAACTTCTACACTTTTTCTATATCAAAAAGTTATCCACTCGCGATAATTTATTAACTTTGTAGCTAATTAAGCTAAACAAAAAAACTTTATACATAAAGATTACTCATATGAAAAAAGTGCTTCTCCTTTTGCTATTGGCATTTACGACCATCCCAGCATTAAACGCTCAAGAGCGAGAGCTAAAATTCAATAAAGATCGCCGCTTTAAGATCGTACAATTCACCGATGTGCATTGGGTCTATGGCAATGACGCTTCACAAGAAGCCGCCACTCTGATGGCTGAGGTGCTGGACGCAGAGAGACCCGATCTGGTTGTTCTGACAGGAGATCTGGTATATGCCAAACCAGCAGGCAAAGCCCTGCAAAAGGTCTTGGAGCCGATTTTAAAACGTGGTCTGAGATTTGCCGTTACATGGGGTAATCACGATGATGAGCACGATATGGCACGAGCGCAACTCTCACATTTTATTGAGGATCTGCCAGGCAATCTTAGCTCAACGACAGAGGGCATATCGGGCATCACGAATTACATCCTGCCGATCGAGGCTTCTGAGGGCGATTACGATGCAGCTACACTCTACATCTTCGACAGCCACTCCTACTCCAACATAAAGGGTGTGAAGGGTTACGGTTGGATCGAGAATGACCAGATCGAGTGGTACAAAAAATCGAGCAAGTCGTTTACCGCAAAAAATCAGGGTAAGCCACTGCCTTCGTTGGCATTTTTCCATATCCCGATACCCGAATATCGCGAAGCTGCTGCCTCCACTGGAAATTTCATGGTCGGCACACGCAAAGAGAATGTCTGCTCTCCCGAAATCAACACAGGTTTGGGAGCTGCAATGCTTGAATGTGGTGATATGATGGGCGTATTCGTAGGTCACGACCATGTGAATGACTACGCAACCACATGGCGCGGGATTCTGCTCTGCTATGGTCGATTTACGGGAGGTAATACCGTCTATAACAACATCCCTGGGGGTAACGGCGCACGCATCATCGAACTTCGCGAGGGCGAGCGTTCATTCAAGACTTGGATACGCCTGAAGGACGGCAAGATAATCAATACGGTTGATTTCCCTTCAGACACAAAGTAAGGCAAAAACGAATCTTGCCGAAAAGGAAAATAATAACTACCTTTGCCCTCCGTTATTAAGAATAAATAGAGATACTAAAATAATATGAATTTCAAACGCTGGGACAAATTGGTCGGATGGGGAGTATTTTTCATCGCGGCTATGACATACCTGCTCACAATGGAGCCTTCGACAAGCCTTTGGGATTGCGCCGAGTTTATCGCCACATCCTATAAACTTCAAGTAGGTCACCCACCCGGAGCACCACTCTTCATGCTCATGGCACGCATTGCCACGATGTTTTCGCCATCGAGCTACTATGTGCCACACATGGTAAATGCCATGAACTGCTTGGCAAGTGCATTCTGTATCCTCTTCCTCTATTGGACTATCACTCATCTGGCACGTAGAATTTTCACTCGCGGCGGTAGAGAGATGAGCCAGATGGAGAAGATTTCGGTTTTGGGTGCAGGTGCTGTGGGAGCTTTAGCATACACCTTTACCGACACATTCTGGTTCTCGGCAGTAGAAGGTGAGGTATATGCCCTCTCTTCTATGTTTACGGCATTGGTCGTGTGGCTTATGCTCAAGTGGGAAGAGCAGGCAGATGAGCCTCACTCGGCACGTTGGATCATACTTATCGCATATTTGATGGGACTCTCCATCGGAGTTCATATCCTTAACCTGTTGACTATCCCTGCGTTGGTATTTATCTACTACTTCCGTAAGTATGACAATATCACACTAAAGGGAATGGCTTTGGCTACGCTTGTAGCTTTGGCGATTTTGGGATTCATCAACGGCATAATCATCCCTTATACAGTATATCTGGGTGCAATGGTGGATGTCTTCTTTGTCAATTCGTTGGGACTCCCCGTCAATATGGGTATTTCGGTATTTGCATTGGTCGTTTTGGGTGCAATTTTCTACGGTGTTATCCGTACCCACCGCGCAGGACGCAAGGTGTGGAATCTGATTCTGCTCTCGACCATGATGATCTTAATCGGATTCTCGTCTTACGCCACCGTCACCATTCGTGCCGTAGCCAATCCACCGATGAACAGCAATAACCCTAACAACCCACAGGCTTTGCTATCGGTACTCAACCGTGATCAGTATGGCAACCGCCCTCTGTTGTATGGTCCATATTATTCATCACCGATCGAGGATTATACCGAAAAGACATCGTATAAATTTAACCCAGAGAAGAAAAAATATGAGAAGGTAACTCAGCTTACGGGTTATACATATCCTTCCGAGTTTATGCATTTCTTCCCACGTTTGTGGCACTCAGGCAAGGGTGAGGCTGGATACAAGCCTTGGGCTGCATACCGTACAAAGAAGGATGTACTGAAGGATGAAAACGGCGAAGTAATGCGCGATGAGCAGGGGCGTGTGATGCGTGGCGATGTTCTCGACTTCGGACGTACCGTATATGATAAGGAGATGGGCGAAACGTTCATCGAGCCAACATTCGGAGAGAACCTCTACTTCTTCTTCACATATCAGCTCAATTACATGTATTGGCGATACTTCCTATGGAATTTCGTGGGTAGGCAGGATGATATCCAAGCCTCAGAAGAGACAATCGTACATGGTAACTGGCTTTCGGGTATAAAGTTCATTGATGAGGCGTATCTCGGACCTCAGACCGATCTACCGAAGGAGATGAAGGATAACCCTGCACGCAATACCTATTTCTTCTTGCCATTCCTTTTGGGATTGATAGGACTTATCTATCAGCTCAACCGCGACCAGAAGAATTTTACGGTAGTGATGTGGCTCTTCATCATGATGGGTATCGCGCTGGTCGTATATTTCAACACCTGCCCTTCGGAGCCTCGTGAGCGAGATTACGTGTATGCAGGATCTTTCTATGCATTCTGTATCTGGATCGGTTTGGGTGTGCTTGCCATTCGCGATCTGATCATTGCTGCCACCAAGAAGGATAACAAGAACATAGCTCTGATCGCTACCATTATATGTTTGGGAGTGCCAACAATCCTCGCGGCTCAGAACTGGGACGACCACGATCGTTCGGGACGTACCATGGGACGTGATATTGGTTGGAATTACCTGCAATCAACGCCTAAAAATGCCATTATAATCAACTATGGCGATAACGACACATTCCCGCTGTGGTTTAACCAAGAGGTTGATGGAGTGCGTACCGATGTGCGTATCATGAACTCAAGCTACCTGAATGGCGATTGGTACATCGACCAGATGAAGAATGCTTCATACGAAGCTGCGCCCGTACCATTCTCATTGCCAAGAAGCAAATACGACAGCGGAGTGAACGATCAGTTGCCTGTGCGCCAGAAGGTGGAGCGCGTGGTAGAGATCAAGGAGCTGATGGAGTTTATCAAGAGCGAGAGCGAATCGACCAAGATGGAGCTTTCGGATGGCACGCTGCTTGACTACGTTCCTGCGCGTAAAATTGCCATCCCTGTAAACAAGGAGAACGCCATAGCGGCAGGCATCGTTAAGGAAGAGGATCGCGATCTGATGGTCGATACTGTATATATCACCATCCCTGAGCGTAAACGCTCCATCGACAAGAGCGAGATGATGATGCTCGACATGTTGTCGAACTTTGACTGGAAGCGACCAATCTGCTTCACTCAGGTCTATATCCTGCAGGATTTCGGATTGCTGGATTATCTGCAGTACGATGGTTACTCTTATCGCTTGGTACCGATCTATACCCCATATCACTCATCATGGGAGATTGGACGCATAGACTCCGAGCAGACATATCCATTGATGATGGAGACTCTGCGTTTTGGTAATCTTGCCGATGAGAAGGTCAATGCAGACTTCTTCACTCAATACAACCTCACCGCATCGAAAGCGCGTGAAGGTTACGCACGTGTTGCCAAGCAACTAATCCGCGAGGGTAAGGACAAGGAGGCAAAGCAGTTGCTTGACAGAGGTATGGAACTCCTGCCATCGCCAAAGATCCGTTATACCGATGCCAACACCGTACCTTTTATCGAGGCATATTACTCGATAAATGAGACTGAGGCTGCAGACAAACTGCTCAAGAACTACGCCGAAACTCTTATCGAGGGCATAGAGTATTATCTGCAGTTTGACCAAGCAAAGGCTGTTTTGGTTTCAGGTCAGATTACCGACCGCATGGATAGCCTTTCGGAGTTATATTATCTGGCAGCATACTCGAAGCGAGACGAGCTTCTGAAGTTCTTCAACGACTATTATCGAACATTTGGCTATACAGATGATGAGTTGATTATGCCAGGAACAGATCCTGCCAAATTGCTTGACTCGGAGCAGATTGAGTAGGCGTAATAAAAGTTTGTTTAATGTCGTAAAAGACGTCACTCCACCGAGCCATAATATTGGTGAGGATTGGAGTCTCTAACGAAAAAAATTGAGTGTAGAGATGCCAATCAGCACTCGTTGCACTCGGCTGTGGCATGACGTTCCAATCAAAGGGCAATGACATCCAAACAACTAACGACAATAACAAAAAAATATCTCGGACTTTCATCCGAGATATTTTTTTTCGCTTTATCCAGCCTATTTTACGACTCCAACATAATTGTGTGGAGTGATAACGCGAAGCTCCTCCTTGACTGACACTGCGACATCCAAGCCCTCGACAAACTCATGGATAGTCTGAGCTGTGATGTGACCGCCCGTACGTGTCAAAGCCTTCAAAGCCTCGTATGGATTAGGATATGCCTCACGGCGCAGAATAGTCTGCATAGCCTCGGCAACTACTGCCCAATTATCCTCCAGATCATCAGCTAAAGCCTGCTCGTTAAGGATAACCTTGCCCAAGCCCTTCTGCAAAGAGGCAAAGGCGATCAGAGTGTGAGCCATAGGCACACCTACATTACGCAAAACAGTAGAATCGGTCAAATCGCGCTGCATACGTGAGATTGGCAACTTAGCCGACAAATGCTCCAAAATGGCATTGGCTACACCCAAATTACCCTCGGCGTTCTCGAAGTCGATAGGGTTAACCTTGTGAGGCATAGCCGAAGAACCAACCTCGCCCTTCTTGACCTGCTGACGGAAATACTCCATCGAGATATAGGTCCACATATCACGCGCCAAATCCATAAGGATGGTATTGATACGCTTCATGGCATCAAACGTAGCAGCCAAGTTGTCGTAATGCTCGATCTGGGTGGTATATTGCGCACGCACCAAGCCCAATGAATCTACAAAGTTATTACCGAACTCCACCCAATCCACATCGGGATAAGCTACATTGTGAGCATTGAAACCACCTGTCGCGCCACCGAACTTAGCCATAGGCTCGATGTTCTGGAACTGCTCGACCTGACGCTCCAAACGCTCTACGAATACCTTGAACTCCTTACCCAAACGTGTTGGTGAAGCAGGCTGACCATGAGTGTGAGCCAACATAGGGATATCCTCCCACTGCTGAGCCATATCATAGATCTTATCAACCAACTCCTGCAACATAGGCAGATATACTTCAGTAATAGCCTCCTCCAAAAGAAGCGGCGTAGCAGTATTGTTGATATCCTGCGAAGTAAGACCAAAGTGTACGAACTCACGATACTCGTTCAGACCCAAAGCCTCCAACTTCTCTTTGATGAGGTACTCCACAGCCTTAACATCGTGATTTGTTACGCTCTCGATCTCCTTTACATGCTGAGCATCCTCCATCGAGAACTCGGTATATAGCTTGCGCAACTCATCATAAGTTGATGAAGGCACGCCCTTGAGCTGTGGCAATGGAAGCTCACACAAAGCGATGAAATACTCGACCTCGACACGCACACGATAGCGGATAAGTGCGTACTCCGAAAAATAATCTGACAAGACAGACGTTACTTTATTATAACGACCATCTACAGGCGAAATTGCTAAAAGTTGATGTGACATAGTTTCGAATAAGTTTATTTGGCACCAAATTTAATACTTTTTATCCATACTCGAAAGAGATATTTCTCTTAAATGACGATTTTTTTGTAATTTTGCGCAGGCTTTTTAACTAATAACAATAAAAGATTGATTATGAATATTTTTTCGGCAATTATAGATTCCATCGCCAACTTTATCAAGCAGAACCCGTTGACCTTTACGATTCTGGTGATGTTGGCAGTATTTGCACCATCTCTTTTCGGTTCGATTCTGATCGGATTGTTGATTTTCGGTGTGATAATCATGGCGGTACCTTTGTTTATGTTTTTCAAGCTGTGGCGCATGAGCCGCAAGGTGGAGAAGGATAGCCAAAGTCAGAATTTCGGCAGGGGCTACTACTCTCGCCAAACATACACTAACACCAACCGCCAGCAGCGCAAGGATGAGGGCGAGGTGAAGGTCTATTCAACAGGTCAGCAGCAAGAGAAACGCGTGAGCGAAGATGTGGGCGACTATGTGGATTTTGAGGAGGTAAAGAAGTAATTTTTACCATTTATCTTCAAAAACACAACACAAATAAATATCAATACTTTAGCATGATAACACAGAAAAATATAGCGTTATCATGCATTTTTTGCTTCGATTTCGAATTTATTTCAGAATTAATCACTATATTGCAACTGCAAAACCTAATTTAATATTTATGTCATGAAAAAATTTTTAATCTATTTTTGCTATGCTGCAATATTATGTAGCATATGCAGTTGCTCCAAAGACGATGTACAATCGGGAGTGGATATAGAATTTGAGCCTGAATTATACGAAGGGAAAAATATGCAGATTTATCCTATTGTGGCTGAAAACACTAAAGGGAATAAACCTATAATATCATCTCATAAAATAACTTACATATCACCTATATCATTTGATTTAAATCCAGGCAATTATTACATCTATTTTGGGGAATCTTATGAAGGTTTTACAGTTTTAGAAAACCGAAGAACCAGAATTTATTTCGATTCCCGCGGTAACGGAAATGTTTATTACAGATAAAAACAACCTAATTTCCTCAGATTATCCCTTTGGGCGAGTATGCTCAAGGGGATAATTGCTGGTAAATATGGGGACAAAATTCACTCTTTTTTGGTTTTTCAGTTTCTGATAGCTAACTTTGCTCGCAGATTAACGCTTTTGCGAATAATTTATTAAGAAAAGATGCTTTCGATTATAGAATCATTGGGAAAATATACGCTGCTGATGCAGAAGGTATTTTCGCGCCCCGAAAAGATGCGAATCTACCGCGAGCGTATCATGTATGAGATGGAGGCGTTGGGCTTGAACTCGATCGGTCTGACGGCTATCATCTCCATCTTCATCGGCTGTGCCGTAACCCTGCAGATGGCTATCACGTTGGAGTCGCCATTCATTCCACAATTTATGATCGGTTACGCTACGCGAGAGGTGATGATTCTGGAGTTTTCATCTACGGTGGTAGCTCTGATTTTGGCAGGTAAGGTCGGCTCAAATATCGCCTCCGAGATAGGCACAATGCGTATCACCGAGCAGATTGATGCTCTGGAGGTTATGGGTGTCAATTCGGCTTCGTATCTGATCCTGCCAAAGATCGTGGCTACGGTATTTTTCTTCCCCTTTTTGGCTATCTTCTCTATGCTGATCGGTGTGGCGGGAGGCTACGGCATTGCAGTCATGACGGGAATCATGAATCCGATGGAGTATATTGACGGTTTGAAGTATTGTTTCTACCTAAGCGAGGTGACATACGCCGTTACGAAGATGGTATTCTTCGCATTCTTCATAACAAGCATTTCGGCATACTGCGGCTACTACGCCAAAGGCAACTCTTTGGAGGTAGGTAAAGCCTCGACCAAAGCGGTGGTGGTAAGCTCCGTGGTAATCATGATATGTAACCTGATATTAACTCAACTTTTGCGCACATGATCAAGGCTGAAAACGTAATAAAGTCGTTCGAAGGACGCACCGTACTCAAAGATATTTCGGTTGAGTTCGGTACAGGTCAGACCAACCTGATCATCGGTCGAAGCGGATCGGGGAAGACCGTACTGCTCAAAAGTTTAGTCGGTCTGCACGATGTAGATGAGGGGGCAATATATTATGATGATATTTGCTTCTCGAAGCTCGATTTCAAGGCTCGCAAGGCTATACGCAAAGATGTCGGCATGATCTTTCAGGGAGGAGCCCTGCTCGATGCCTCTACGGTGGCAGAAAATGTAAAATTGCCACTCGACCTCTTTACCGAGCAATCGGAGGAGGAGAAGATGGAGAGAGTAAATCTCTGCCTGAAGCGAGTGAATCTGGATAACGCCCACAAATTGTACCCATCGGAGCTTAGTGGAGGTATGGTCAAACGCGCAGCCATAGCACGCGCCATAGTGATGAATCCTCGTTATCTGTTCTGCGATGAGCCTAACTCGGGTCTAGACCCGCAGACATCTATCGTGATTGATAATCTGATCAGCGATATCACCAAAGAGTACAACATCACCACCATCATCAATACCCACGATATGAACTCGGTAATGGAGATTGGCGAGAAGATTGTATTCATATACGAAGGCAACAAGTGGTGGGAAGGGTCAAAGGATGACATCCTGCACACGGGCAACAAGGAGCTGGATGATTTTGTATTTGCTTCGGCAATGGCGAAGAGAGCCAAGATGGCAAGTAAATAGATCATCAGAATGGGTATTTTGCGCCTTAACGGAGCCTACCAACCCAGAGAAGCAATGCCTTTGGGTTAGCAAATTGTTAAGTTTAAGAAAAAAATGCTCTTTTTGATCCCGTAAATTTGCTTTATATATATAAAGTCTATATTTTTGCGGTGATAAAATTGTAACAGAAGTTTTATAATCAAATAACACTATTCAAATTATGTCACAGATTAAGATTGGTATCAACGGTTTCGGACGTATCGGCCGTATGGTATTCCGTGCAGCTTGCACTCAGACAGAGAAGTACGATGTAGTAGGTATTAACGACCTTTGCCCAGTAGATTACTTGGCTTACATGCTTAAGTATGACACAATGCACGGTCAGTTCGATGGTACTATCGACTACGATTCAGAGAAGAACCTTTTGATCGTTAACGGTAAGGCTATCCGCGTAACTGCTGAGCGCAACCCAGAGGATTTGAAGTGGAACGAGGTTGAGGCTGAGTACGTAGTTGAGTCACCAGGTTTGTTCCTTACAGCTGAGAAGGCTGAGGCTCACATCAAGGCT
>JAFXLG010000036.1 GCA_017531305.1 Alistipes sp. | reverse complement strand
TTTTTTGTGCCCAGGACAAGACTCGAACTTGCACGAGCTAATGCTCACTACCCCCTCAAAGTAGCGTGTCTACCAATTTCACCACCTGGGCCTCTTCACTCGTGGCGGATGATGCTCCGCCGAAAAGGTGTGCAAATATAGCCACTATTTTATAAACTGCAAAATTTTTAGGCTAAAAATGCGAAAAATTCTCCGCAAACGCCATTTTTAGCCCCAATTTCCTACAAAAACAGCATCAACACCACCTGCGCAAGTATCACTCTGAGGAACATCGAGAGTGGATATACCGTAGCGTATGCCACCGAAGCATGGTCGCCCTCAAGCGTATCGTTGGCATAGTTCAGAGCCATAGGATTTGCCATCGAGCCGCACAACATTCCGCACACGGTAGCGAAATCAACCTTCAACATGCGCATCGCCAACAAACCTATAATCACAACAGGCAACAGGGTAATCAAAAATCCCAATCCTACCCACATCGCACCCGTCACACTTATCGCCGAGGAGAAGAAATCGCCACCCGAGCTGAGTCCCAAGCACGCCAGATAGAGCGACAGACCGAAACCGCGAAGCATCAGATTTGCACTGCGTGTGGTATATGTAACCAGATGAAAACGTGAGCCATAGATACCGATAAGTATTCCGACAATTATCGGACCGCCCGCCAAACCTAACTTAACGGGGAAGCTGATACCGGGGAACGAGATAGGCACAGCACCCAACACCAAACCTAGCACCAGACCTATATATATAGATGTGAGGTTTGGCTCATTAAGCTCCTTTTCGGCATTACCCAACACCTTCTCGATCTTGAGCAACGCTCTTTCGCCACCGACCACAACCACACAGTCGCCCACCTGAAGTCTCAGATCGGGAGTCGCCAACAACGACATATCACCTCGATATATACGACTGATATTCACGCCATAACTATTGCGCAGATGCAACGAGCCCAAAGTTCTACCATTGACCTCGCTGCGAGTTATTATGATACGGCGCGATATGAGTTTGCTGTCCAGTGCATTCCAATCGACATTATCGCGATTCCAATCAATGCTCTCGCGCTGACCAATCATAGCCTCCAAAGTATCGACATCCTTACGCGAAGCGATAACCATAACCCTATCACCCTCCTGCAGATGAGTATCGTTCGAAGGTAAAAACACCTCGCCACCACGCCATAGGCGCGAAATCACAAATGGCACATGCGTGAGAGTAGCTATAGTATGCATGTCCTTACCGAAAACACCAGGGTTTTGCACCTGAAGTGTAGCGATATATGTACTATTGACATGCTCGGCATTAGGTCCTGCAAGATCCTGCGTGCGCACCCACAACTTACGCATCACAAGTATGGCAATAATCACACCCACAACGCCCAAAGGATAGGTTACGGCACAGCTCAGTGCAGGATCGGTTGTAGGCATACCCATCTGTGCCAAGGTCTGCTGCGAGGCACCCAAAGCAGGGGTATTGGTGGTTGCACCACACAAGACACCCATCATCTGCGACAGCGGTATGTCAAATGCGAAACTGAAGCCGATAGCCATAGCCGTACCGATCAGAATAACCGCTGCAGCCAACATATTGAGCTTCATCCCGCCCTCACGGAAAGCACTCATAAAGCCCGGACCTACCTGCAAGCCCAACGCATAGACAAACAACACCAAACCGAAGTTCTCGGCAAAGAGCAACATCTCCGAATCAACGGTAAGACCAAAATGTCCTGCCATGATACCAGCAAAAAAGATAAACGTAACTCCCAACGAGACACCCCACAGGCGCAGTTTACCAAAGATAAGACCTATGGCTGAAATCAACGAAATGACAACCACAGCCTGCATCGCAGAGTGCGAGAGAAAGAGTGATTCAAACATTTTCTTTTATTATTTCCATCATTAGCTAAGGCGCATATTCCTCTCAGAACATACGCCTCTAACAACTTTTCTTCAAAAACGATTCGCTACTTGAGCGTCATCTCCTCCAGCAGATAACCCGCACCACCTATGCGATCTATCGTGAAGAGTACATAACGGATATCCACCGAGATATTGCGACAAATCGAAGGATCAAACTCCACGTCACTCATGGTAGAGAGCCATGTACGATCAAAATTGATACCGATCAACTCGCCCTTACCGTTGATAATTGGAGAGCCTGAATTACCGCCCGAAGTGTGGTTTGTAGCAAGGAAGCATACAGGCACGCTATAACGTCCTCCCACCTTTGAGCCCCAACGACCATAATCCTTCGCTGCATATATATCGCGCAGACGCTGAGGGATATTATAATCGTAAATTTCGGGATTATCCTTCTCGATGATTCCATCTATGGTAGAAACAGGGTGATGGTACGTTGCATCGGCATACTCATAACCTGCCACAGTACCGTAAGCCACACGTAGTGTGAGGTTTGCATCGGGATAAAAAGCACGATCCTTATCCCACTCACGCAAAGCACGCATATATGGGCGATACCACTGCTCAACCTCTGGCACATTGCTCAGATTGCGATACGCATACTTTGGATTCTGAGCAATGATAGGCTGGAACCACGTAGCACACTGAGCCATAGGATCCGCCTTCACCTGCTCCAGCGACAAAGGCTCGTTTGAGAGCAACTTAGTCTGCGCAAACATCCAATCGACAAACTTCTCTGCCGAACCATGCTTCTCCACCGCTGCGATTAGCTCTGCTGGCACCTGACCCTGAGGCATACGAGCCACAAACTCAGCCATCATCTCTCGAGCAATAGCCTGATCTATGGTCTGATTATAGCTCTTCATGAAACGCTCCTGCGTAGCCTTCACCGCATCATCGTCCTTGGCACGGGCAAGCGAACGCGCATAACTCAAGGCATTGATCGCCCCCACAGACTCGTTGTAAAGCTCTCGCACGTAATATCCGCCCTTGACCTTATCGTATGCAGCATGGATCGAAGCGAGCAGATCCTTATACTCTGGCTTATCATTAGCCCACTGCTGGAACTCGCGCTCATAAGCACGCTTCTTGTCGGCAGTCGCCAAACGGCGCAAACCTAACACCTCGCCCTGCCACTTCTTCCATGCATTGGCGATGCTGGCATGGATGGCAGCGTATGCGATACGCACCTCGGCACTCTTAGCCTGCTCAGCCGAGATAATATCCAATCGCTTTGTACGCAAAGCAATCTTCATTGGATCAGAGACCTCTGCCACATACTCCACAGCATCCGAAGTGACATACTCCTGAGTATTACCAGGGAAGCCGTAGATCATCGTAAAATCGCCCTCCTTCACGCCTTTGGTCGAAATTGGCAAGTGACGCTTTGGCTGGTAAGGCTTATTATCCTTCGAGTAGTCGGCAGGCTTATTGTCTGCATCTGCATAAACGCGGAAGATCGAAAAGTCGCCCGTATGACGTGGCCAGATCCAGTTGTCGGTATCACCACCAAACTTACCGATTGATGATGGTGGTGCACCTACCAGACGCACATCGGTAAAACGCTGATATACAAACAGAAATTGCTGATTACCATAATACATCTGCTGGATGTCGGCACGATAGCCCTTATCGGTGAGAGCCTGCTTGATGATCTCCTCCTTGCTCTCGCCCGCAGCCAAACGCTCGGTAACATCCTCCATGCGCACCAAAAGGCTTATTGAGAGCCCCGGTACAGGCAACTCCTCCGAACGCGACATCGCCCAAAAACCGTTTGTCAGATAGTCATGCTCCACCGAAGAGAGCTGCTGGATAGAGCCATAACCACAGTGGTGGTTTGTCAAAAGCAGACCTTCAGCCGAAACAAATTCGCCCGTACAGCCACCACCAAAGAGCATTACAGCATCCTTCAGCGAAGCCTTATTTATCGAATAGATATCCTCCGCCGAGAGTTTAAAACCCTTCTGCTTCATATCCTTGATACGCTCGCCTATCAGACTTGGCAACCACATACCCTCATCGGCTCTTGCCGAAAAAAGTGAGAGGCACATCAGCCCCACCAGAAACAATTTCTTCAACATATTTCGATTATTTGTTATTCTTGAGAGCAAAAATAGGTAAAAAGTCATAATTTATATATATTTGTGTGGAATTATTCGCAAAAACATTTAAAAAAGGTATATATGATAAAGAAACTAACTGTTTTGATGACCGCTTTCGTCTCGTTGATGATGGTCGGTTGCGGTAGTGCAGAGCACGTTGCCAACACTTTGCGAGCTCCTGCTTACCCTCTAATTACGATTGACCCTTACACAAGTGCATGGTCAACAAGTGACAACCTTTACGATTCACAAGTAAAGCACTGGACAGGCAAGGATTTCCAGTTTATGGGCGTAGCGCGTGTCGATGGCAAGCTTTACCGCTTCATGGGTCAGGAGGAGATCCCTATGCAGGGCATTGCCCCAATCTCATACGAGAAGGATTGGGAGGGTGCCTACACATTCTCTGAGCCTCGCAAGGGCTGGCAGGAGAAGGAGTTCAACGATCGCGCTTGGAAGCGAGGCAAGGCTTCATTTGGTACTCCCGAGCAGCCTAACCGTAATACCGCATGGGACAGCCACGACATCTGGGTACGCCGCAGCATAGAGTTTGATCCTGAGTTGCTCAACGGCAACAAGCTCTTTGTGAAGTATTCTCACGATGACACATTCCAGCTCTACTTCAACGGTAAGGAGATTGTCTCTACTCCATACGAGTGGAACAACGACCGTTGGGTTGAGATCCCTGCAGCATTGGCAGCCACTGCCAAGGATGGCAAGGTTGTTTTGGCAGCACATTGCGAGAACCGCGTAGGTGGCGCATTGGTCGATTTGGGACTCTACGCTCAGGCTCTCGATGCGCAGATGATGGGACAGACTGCCAAGCAGCTCTCGGTTGATGTGCAGGCTACACGCACAATCTACAACTTCGCTTGTGGAGAGGTTGACTTGCAGCTCACATTCACAGCACCACTTCTTTTGGAGGATCCAGAGTTGGTATCTCGTCCAGTAAACTACGTCAGCTACGATGTTAAGTCAAACGATGGCAAAGCTCACAGCGTGGAGCTCTATTTCGAGGCAGGTCCTAACTGGTCACGCAACACTCCCGATCAGGAGAGCGTAGCCACACGATACTATACCGACAAGCATTTGGTGGTATCTAACCAGTGCAGCACACAGAAGATTTTGGGTCGCAAGGGCGATGACGTACGCATCGACTGGGGGCAGTTCTATATGGCTATCGCCGACACTGATGCTAACTCATACACCATGGGTAATCCTTTGGCTATGCGTCAGGACTTCGTTTCGACAGGTAAGCTCCTGAACAAGAGCCTCGGCGCGTGGATCTCACTCGCTACGAAGTTGGGCGAGGTTAGCGACCAGACTAAGAGTGGCTACATCATGGTCGGATACGATGACTACTACTCTATCCGCTACTTCAACAAGGATCTCTACCCTTACTGGAATCGCAAGGGCGACAAGACCTTCAACGATATGCTCGACTTGGCTTCAGCTGAGTATGAGGATCTGATGAAGCGTTGCCAGAAGTTCGACAACAAGCTCATGGCTGAGGCTGACAAATCGGGTGGAAAGAAGTACGCCGAGCTTTGTGCTTTGGCTTATCGCCAGTCTATCGCCGCACACAAATTGGTGGAGACTCCACAGGGCGAATTGGCTTGGCTCTCGAAGGAGAACTTCTCAAACGGCTCTATCGGTACGGTTGACGTAACCTACCCTTCGGCTCCACTCTTCCTGTATTACAACCCTGAGTTTGCCAAGGGCTTGCTCAACCACATCTTCTACTATTCGGAGAGTGGCAAGTGGACTAAGCCTTTTGCAGCACACGATGTGGGTACATATCCACACGCCAACGGTCAGACCTATGGTGGCGATATGCCAGTCGAGGAGTGCGGTAATATGTTGATCCTGACAGGTGCTATCTGCCAGATCGAAGGCAAGGCAGATTACGCGCTCAAGCATTGGGATGTGCTTACTACTTGGACCGACTATCTGGTAGAGCATGGTGGCGATCCTGCCAACCAGCTCTGTACCGATGACTTTGCAGGTCACTGGGCACGCAATGCCAACCTCGCAATCAAGGCTATCGAGGGTATCGCAGCATACGGCGACTTGGCTAAGATGGCAGGCAAGAAGGATATTGCCCAGAAGTACACCGCCAAGGCTAAGGAGATGGCTGCCGCTTGGAAGCAACTGGCTGAGCAGGGCGACCACTACCGCCTGACCTTCAACGAGGGTGACACATGGAGCCAGAAGTATAATCTGGTATGGGATAAGATCTTGGGTTACAACGTATTCGATGAGGATATCGCAGCCAAGGAGATATCTTACTATCTGACTAAGCAGAACGAGTATGGTCTGCCACTCGATTGCCGCAAGGGTTACACCAAGTCAGACTGGATCATCTGGTCGGCAACAATGTCTCCCGACAAGGCTACATTCGAGAAGTTTATCGACCCATTGCATAAGTTCTACAATGAGACTACAGATCGCATCCCTATGAGCGATTGGTATAATACCGATTCTAAGACTCATGTAGGCTTCCGCGCCCGTTCAGTGGTGGGTGGCTACTGGATCAAGATGCTCTCTGACCGTATGCAATAACCACATCCGAGCATAACAATAAAAACGCTCCCGCTATCAGATTTGATAACGGGAGTATTTTTATTTACCTATCGGCGTATGTGAGCAATCCAAAATCAAGCAAGACGCCACATACCCCAACTTGTCACTTTTTCTTACAAGCGAGCCTTAATAGCCTTCGACTCCTCCTCATAACCTGGCTTGTCGAGAAGAGCAAACATATTCTTCTTGTAAGCCTCAACACCTGGCTGATTGAATGGATTTACGCCGAGGATATAACCGCTGATACCGCAAGCCTTCTCGAAGAAGTAGATGAGCTCACCCAATGCCTGTTCGTTGATTGCAGGGATCTCGATGCGGAGCTGTGGTACACCACCATCAATGTGAGCAAGCTGCACGCCAAGCTCAGCCATCTTGTTGATCTGAGAGATACGCTTACCAGCGAGGAAGTTCAAGCCATCGAGGTTAGCCTCCTCAGCCTCAACCTTCACTGTGTGCTTAGCCTCAGCAACAGAGATGATAGTCTCGAACAACGAACGCTCACCCTCCTGAATGTACTGACCCATAGAGTGAAGGTCGGCAGTCAAGGTAACGCTTGCTGGGAAAATACCCAAGCCATCCTTACCCTCAGACTCACCGTAGAGCTGCTTCCACCACTCGGCAACATACTGCAACTTAGGCTCATAAGAACCCAAGATCTCAACCTTCTTGCCAGCCTTGTAAAGCTCGTTACGAACGATAGCGTACTGTGCTGCCAAGTTATCCTCTACGGCAACATCAGCCGCAGTAGCCTTCTCCATAGCCTGAGCACCAGCAACCAAAGCCTTGATATCGACACCTGCTACTGCCAATGGCAACAAACCTACTGGAGTCAACACAGAGAAACGACCACCCACATCGTCTGGAATAACAAATGTAGGATAACCCTCCTGAGTAGCCAAAGTCTTGAGTGCGCCACGAGCCTTATCGGTAATAGCTACGATACGCTCGGCAGCCTCAACCTTGCCATAACGCTTCTCCAACTCAGCCTTAATCAGACGGAATGCGATAGCTGGCTCTGTGGTAGTACCTGACTTAGAGATCACGATAGCTGCAACAGAGTACTCCTTTGTAGCCTCCAACAACTCATAGGTATAATCCTCCGAAATGTTCTGACCTGCAAATACTACGGTAGGATTCTCGTGCTTCTTATTGAGGAACTCAAACGAGTTGCTCATAGCCTCCAATACAGCCTTAGCACCGAGGTATGAACCACCGATACCGATGCAGATCACCACCTCTGCCTTCTGGCGCAACTTCTGAGCTGCAGCCTCGATAGAGGCGATCTGCTCTGCGTCAATAGAAGATAGGAGGTTTACCCAACCCAAAAAGTCATTACCTGCGCCCTCACCAGAGTGCAAAAGCTCATTAGCCTTCTGTGCCTGAGCCTTCATTGCCTCGCTGATCACAACACCAGACTTGGCAACTTCCAATTTCATCAAACTCATCGTTATAAAATATTTAAAGTTTATGTTCGTTAAATCAATTTCTTACTTAATTCACGCATCGCTCGGCGAGCAGATGCATTATTATATAGTACGTTATAGACCATGTCGGCAATAGGCAACTCCAACTGCTTATCTACCGAGGTGTGGCGAATACACTTAGCGGCATAATAGCCCTCTGCCACCATCGTCATCTCGTTCATGGCACTCTTGACCGTACATCCTCGACCAATTAGAAGACCGAAACGGCGATTGCGGCTATAATTTGAGTAGCACGTCACCAGCAGATCGCCCAACGATGCCGAAGCTAACACCCTATGCTTGGCACTGCCAAACGAAGCGAAAAAACGACTCATCTCGGCAGCACAATTCGATATCAAGACCGCCACAAAGTTATCGCCATAACCCAATCCGACAGCCATGCCCACCGCAATGGCGTATATATTCTTCATAATCGAGGCGTACTCCACGCCATCCAGCTCCTCCGACTCGCTGACCACAATGTAGGGACGCGAAAACATCTCCACTACCCTGCCTCTTACATCCTTATCGCGACATACCGCAGTAAGATACGAGAGGCGATGCAAACCCACCTCCTCGGCGTGTGATGGACCTGTAATAAGCGATATGCGGCTCTGTGGCACGCCATAACGCATGGTCATATAATCGGTCAGCGGCAGATATTCATCTGGGACAATACCCTTTACCGCCGAGATCACTATTTTATCCTCCAACGAAACGTGCAACGACTCCAGCACCTTCTTGGCAAAGGCAGATGGCATTGCCAAAATCACACTCTGAGCCTCGCCTACCACCTCGTTGATATCGCTCATGACATTTATGAGCGAGGTCTCAAGATCCACATCGCGGAGATATTTGCAGTTGCGACCATCACATCTGACAGACTCTGCCACATCCCCATTCAGCACATGCCAATTTACTCGCAAACCATTCTCGGTCAGGATCTTGACTATAGCTGTAGCCCAGCTTCCATAACCAATAACGGCACATATATCCTCACGTTTTGTCATATTGTGCAGTTCCAAATTACTCGATTAATGTGCAAATGTAATAAAATTTTAGAAAAGTGTAAATTTACATCCCACCTGAAAGTATGCCTGACGGTTACTTGGATTGACCATGAATTGCGAATATACGGGCAACGTATAGCCTGAATTCTTCGACAAAAGTATATCATACGAAGCCTTTAGCGAGAGCATATTGACATGAAATCCCTCCGAATTATCATCATAGCGCGAGGTGTAGTAAGGCACCACACCCACGATACCCGCAAAATTTACGTGCGAGATGCGGAATGGCACCGTAGCCAGAAAATATGAGCTGTATGATCGTTCGCCCTTATGATTCAAGCCATCGTGACCGAAAACTGTGGTTGTCCACTCGGTGGTAAAATACTTCCAATCATAATTCAAAACCACCTCCACGCCATGCGAAGCGTGACCGATCTTTCCATAGGTAAAAATTCCCTTGCCGCGAGCATTTGTATAGACATCCTTTAGGGCAACATTCAGGCGTGGCGTGAGCTGATATTTCAAAAGAATATCTATCTCATATTTTTCGGGACTCTCCTGAGGTGAAAGCTGCGCATTTCCCCACAGAAAAAAGTTCAAACCTTTCCACTTGATACCCATCACTGGCTGGATACTTACTCCCGCCAGACGCTGACCGCGCCAAATATATATATTTGTCAGATCTGCAGTTAGATAAGGCTTCACAGCCGACTCCTTCTTGGGAGCAGTTGCCTGCGACTCTGCCAACACATTTTCACACTTCACAGAGGTCTGCTCGCGTATGAAATTTTCGGCTCGCACAGAGAGCGTGAGAAGCATTAGCGAAAGGATTAAACATCCAAAATATCTCATAGTAAAATTGCTAAAAAAGTTTCCAATTCGCCTGCAAAAATACTCATTTATTCCTCCCTTTACAAATGTTAGGCACGTTGGTCACAGAATTTTCGCAAAAAGGGCATTTATGGAGTTTATCCACGCCAAAAAAAAAGCGAGCAAATTCGGGATTCGGATCGAGACAAAAATCCGCAACAAAATACTTTAATAAAAATTAATAAAAAATTTACTCTCGAAAGTAGGAAAAATCTCCCTTCTTTTTCCTAACTTTGTACGGTCTAAACCATTAAAGTTTAGGCAGGCTGGTTTGCCGAAGGGGTGGGGATCTTTGAGGCGAACCGTAAACTATTGAAATATAAATAGATAACACAATATGGGATTTTTTTCATTAACACAAGAGTTGGCTATCGACCTCGGTACTGCCAACACATTGATCATCTACAACGGTAAGGTTGTAGTTGACGAGCCATCAATCGTGGCACTCGATGTGCATACGGGCAAGGTGATGGCTATCGGTCAGCAGGCACGCCAGATGCACGAGCGTACCAACCCCAACATCAAGACAATCCGTCCACTCAAGGAGGGTGTGATTGCCGACTTTAACGCTACGGAGCTTATGCTTCGCGGTCTGATCAAGAAGGTGCGTACTACAAGTTCTATGTTTGCACCATCATTGCGCATGGTTATCTGCATCCCTTCAGGTTCTACCAACGTAGAGATCCGCGCCGTACGTGACTCTGCCGAGCATGCAGGTGGTCGTGACGTATATATGATCCACGAGCCTATGGCAGCCGCTTTGGGTGCAGGTTTGGACGTAGAGGCACCAGAGGGTAACATGGTTATCGACATCGGTGGTGGTACATCCGAGATCGCTTGTATCTCATTGGGCGGTATCGTTTACTCTGAGTCTATCAACGTGGCAGGAGATGTTTTCACCGAGGATATCAAGAATTATGTTCGTCAGCAGCACAACATCCGTATCGGAGAGCGTACTGCCGAAGCTATCAAGTGTGCCATCGGTGCTGCTCTGCCAGAGTTGGATGATGAGCCAGAGGATTACATGATCACAGGTCCAAACATCCTCACTTCACTTCCTCAGACCGTATCGCTGAACTACAACGAGATCGCTTACGCTTTGGAGAAGTCGCTCATCAAGTTGGATGCTGCGCTGATGAAGGTTTTGGAGAATATCCCACCTGAGCTTTATGGCGATATCGTCAAGAACGGTATCTACTTGGCAGGTGGTGGTGCTTTGATCAAGGGCTTGGATAAACGTCTTTCTAACAAGTCGGGCTTGCCTGTCCATATCGCCGAGGATCCATTGCGCGCTATCGCTCGCGGTACAGGTATTGCGATGAAGAATATCGACAAATTCTCATTCCTGATGAAGTAATCCTTCATCTGCTTAAGAGAACTCGCTCATATACAAAGAGTTGAAAAAGAGTGTAATGAGGGTGTCTAACAAGCTAAGTTAGCATCCTCGTCTTTTATAAAAGTGGGCATTAAATTTACCCGTTGTCCCGACATTTCGACTCACATGTGGGAGGGGATGCTTAAGAGTTGATAGTAAGCTATGTATAAACTGATTGAATTTTTGCGCCTGATATATGTCGGGCTACTGTTTATCCTTATCGAGACGGTAGCTCTGAATTATTATGCGCACTCCTCACACTATACACAGGCAAAGATTCTCTCGCGTGCCAACTCGGTCTTCGGGTGGGCGCAAAGTTCGGTATTCGGTGTTAAGCACTTCTTCACGCTTCGCCGCGAGAATATGGAACTCAGCGAGCGTATCGCCCAACTTGAGGGGCAGTTAGCCGTATATCGTGAGCGCGAGGCAAATGCTCAGACCGACAGCTTAGGCTTCCAGAGCATGGATTCCCTGCTTCATGAGAGCATTTCGCAGTATCGTTATACAACGGCACGCATCGTACAGAGTACAATCAGCCACAACCGCAACTACATCACCCTAAACCGAGGTTTGATGCATGGCGTTGTGGAGGATATGGCGGTCATTACCCCTACGGGAGTGATGGTGGGTTATGTGGTAGGATGCTCGGAGCGTTATTCGGTGGTCTTGCCTCTACTTAATACAGATTTCCGCACCAGCGGTAAAATTGTCGGCGACAACAACTTCGGCTCGATCTATTGGAATGGTCACAGCCCTTACAAGGTGCAGATGACCGAGCTCTCGAAATATGCCGAGATTGAGGAGGGGCAGGAGGTTATCGCTTCGGGACTTTCGCACTACTTCCCCGAAGGTATCCGCATCGGATATGTCGATAGCTTCACGCTCAACGAGAATCAAACCTCGTACGATGTGGAGATCCGCTTGGCTGCCAACATGACCAAGCTCAACAATGTACTTCTGATCGAGAATATCGACTACGGAGAGATCTCTCACTTGGAGCAGACTCAAGGTCGCGATGGTGAGCAAGGCTCTCAACCCTAATTCAAAAGTGATAAATTATGCAGAAAAATCTAACATATGCCCTGATGGGATTGACGTTGGTGTTGTTGCAGATATTCCTCTTCGACAACATCGCTCTCTCGTCATATTTCCATCCCTTGATCTATGTGGCATTTATCATTCTTCTGCCACTCGATACCAAACCTGTATGGACAATGTTGCTCTCGACAGCCATGGGACTCGTTGTTGACGTGATGACAGGCATGGGTGGACTCAACGTCATTGCCTGCACGGCACTCGGCTTCTTCCGCCCCATGATTCTGAGCGCGGTGAGTGGACACTCCCCCACGGGCGAGAATGCCATCACAGGATTGCACCGCTTCACCGAGAAGATCATGTTCTGGTATATTACCGCAATGGTCTTCTGCCATAGCGTGATTTACTTCTTCTTGGAGTCTTTGTCGTGGGATCACATCTTCCGCACCATACTCAGACTCCTTGTCAGCGACATTGGAGCGATACTCTTTATCTGGTATTTTGTAAAACTCTTTATCGAAAAGATTCTCAAAAAGTAATTCATGTCTCATAACGATTCATATATACGCCGCATGATCCTGCAGTTTATCGTACTGCTCATCTTCGGAGTCATGGCGTGCCGAGTGGGATATATCCAGCTCTTCGACAACCAATACAAGAGTCTGGCGGCACGCAATGTCTTGCGTTATGAGGTGCAGTATGCCCCTCGTGGCGAGGTGGTAGATCGCAATGGCGAGTTTCTGGTGCAGAGCATGGAGTGTTATGACCTGATGGTTGTTCATCGCGACATCGGCAAGCAGGGCTTCGACACCATGCGTCTGTGCAACATCGTCGGCATCAGCAAAGAGCGACTCATGCGTGCGCTTAGGGATGCCCGTACCGCACCGCGTAAGGCGTGGCTTGTGACCAACTATATCCCCAAAGATGTCAAGCTGCGTTTCGAGGAGTGTAACTTCCCCGGTTTCTACACCGTATTCCGTACCGCACGCCAATACCCTCGCAAGATCGGAGGAAACCTTCTGGGATATGTGGGTGAGGTTAATGCCGACATCATCAAGCGCAACCCCGAATACAAAAGTGGCGACTACATCGGTATGAGTGGCGTGGAGGCAGCCTACGAAAAGGAGCTTCGAGGCAAGGACGGAGTGAAGATTCTGGAGCGCGACACGCATGGAGCTATCAAAGGCTCATACATGGATGGCGCATTCGACTCGCTGCCTGTGCCAGGCAAACGTCTGATGTGTACCATTGACGCTAAGTTGCAGGCTTTCGCCGAGGAGCTGATGAAGGATAAGGTGGGAGCTGTAGTTGCCATCGAGCCTAAGACGGGTGAGATCTTGGTTATGGCTTCTTCGCCTACATACGACCCCGATGAGATGGTGGGTCGCGAGCGAGGCAACAACTATATGAAGATGCTTGGCAACAAACGCCAGCCACTCTTTAACCGTGCCGTTAAGTCGAAATACCCTCCAGGCTCTACATTCAAGCTGGTGCAGGGTCTTATCGGCTTGCAGGAGGGTGTGCTCACCCCCGACAAGGCTTACCCTTGCCACGGAGGTTATCACGTGGGACGTATCAGCCAGAAGTGCCACGCCCACTACTCGCCACTCGATCTGCGCAACGCCGTGGGACACTCGTGCAACGCATACTTCTGCTACGTCTTCCGCGATATTATCGACAACCGCAAGTATAAAAACGTCAAGGAGGGTTTGGACGTATGGTCGGATTATGTACGCAGCTTCGGCTATGGTCGTAAACTCGACTCCGACTTCTTGGGCGAAGGTCCTGGTACAGTACCTACAAGCGAACTCTACAACAAACGCTATCGTGGATCGTGGAATTCGCTGACCGTACTTTCGCTTTCGATTGGTCAGGGAGAGTTGGGTTGTACGCCCATGCAGATGGCAAACTTGGCTTGTATTGTGGCAAACCGTGGCTACTATTATATCCCTCACATCGTCAAGGCTATCGAAGGTCGCGACTCGATAGATCAGAAATTCTACGAGAAACACTACACCAAAGTCGATCCAAAGCACTTCGAGCCTATCGCCGAGGGTATGTGGCGAGGTGTGAACATCCCTGGCGGAGGTACATCCAACCGCGCCTTTTTGGCAGGATATGATGTCTGCGGTAAGACAGGTACGGCTCAGAATCCGCATGGTAGAGACCACTCGACATTCCTTTCGTTTGCACCGAAGGATGATCCAAAGATCGCCATCTCGGTATATGTCGAGAATGGAGGTTTCGGAGCTACCATCGCATTGCCGATTGCTTCGCTCATCGAGGAGATGTACCTGACAGACACAATCACGCGTCCACAATTGGTGGATCAAGTTAAAAACATGAAGATCTATTATCCGCACTATGACAGGAAATAACATACATAAGGCTTCGCTCTTCGAGGGTGTGGATCGTGTAGCGGTTCTGCTCTACATCCTGCTCACCATGTGCGGATTGGTGGTCATCACCTCGGCTTCGTTTGACGACTCGATCGAGGGTTTCTTCTCATTCCAGCACTTCTACATCAAGCAGGTGGTATGGATGGGCGCAGCATACACCATTGCGCTGGCTATCCTGCTGCTCGATTCGCGCTACTATCATATGTACTCCTACTACGCCTACGCCTTGGGTATTATCCCGCTGCTGGCGGTATTGGCATTTGGTCGAGAGGTCAATGGTGCCAAAGCGTGGTTTGAGTTCGGATCGTTCCGTTTTCAGCCTGCCGAGTTTGCCAAAATCGCTACGGCATTGGCTGTGGCGCGACTGATGAGTAACTACACCTTCTCCATAAAACGTATCGGCGATTTGATTCGCGTGGCTTCGATCATACTCCTGCCACTTGCCATCATCATCATGCAGAACGATACGGGTTCGGGTGTGGTGCTATGCTCGTTTATCATAGTGCTTTACCGCGAGGGTTTGAACAAGTGGCTGTGTATCCCCATTATCATGGTTGCCACGCTCTTTATCTTCTCGTTCCTATTCTCGCCCATGATTCTGCTCATCGTGCTAATTCTGCTCTTTAGCATCTCCAATGCAATGATGATCGGCGGATATTGGCGCACACATATTATCTTCGTGGCAGCCATCGCCATGTCATCGCTGCTGCTCTACGGCGTCTCGGCAATTTTTTGGGATGGAGAGCTGAGTGGATACTCTTCGTTGATTATCTGTACCATCATAGGAGTTATCGTTGCTGCGATTTTTGCCATCAAGAAGAATCTCACATCCATCTTCCTTACGTTGGCACTCTTTGTCGGTTCGATGCTCTTTGTGCCTACTGCCGATGTGATCTTTGAGTCGGTCCTGAAGCCTCACCAGAAGGAGCGAATCCTCAGCTTCTTGGGCATCATCAACGATCCGAGTGGCGTGGACTATAACGTCAACCAATCGAAAATCGCCATCGGCTCAGGCGGACTCTTCGGCAAGGGATTTATGGAGGGTACACAGATCAAATACAACTTTGTACCTGAGAAACATACCGACTTTATCTTCTGCACCGTAGGTGAGGAGTGGGGTTTTATCGGAGCAATGATTGTCATGGCGTTGCTTTGCGGCTTGATCCTACGACTGATGAAGATGGGCGAGCGACAACAAGAGCCATTCAGCCGAATATATAGCTATTGCGTGGCTTCGATTCTGCTGTTCCATGCACTTGTAAATATAGGTATGACGGTAGGTCTGATCCCCGTGATGGGTATTCCATTACCATTCCTTAGCTACGGAGGCTCCTCGCTGGTGGCATTCACCATCTTGGTCTTTGTCGCCATACGTCTGGATGCCTCACCGCGCAAGGGAGCCATGTCAATCCGATAAGAAGTAAAAAGAGGTTGCTCGAAGGTGTATCAGGCAACCTCTTTACTTTGAAGTTGTATAACTATTACAAAAACCTCTCTAACTCGCAATAGAGTCGCTGCACGGGTAAGCCCATCACATTATAGAACGAGCCTTCGATAGATTCAATACCCACATAGCCGATCCACTCCTGTATGCCGTAGGCTCCAGCCTTATCCATGGGCGAGTAGGTATCGACATAATACTCTATCTCCTCAGCTCTAAGCCCTCTAAAGCGCACCTTCGACAAAGCAGAAAAACTCACCACCGACTGCTTCTTGCGCAGCGTAACGCCCGTAATAACCTGATGCTCATGCCCCGAAAGCAGAGCTATCATCTCGATTGCATCTTCACGATCCGCAGGCTTGCCCAACACGCGCCCCGAAGCCACCACCACGGTGTCGGCAGTAAGTAGCACATCTCGCTCGCCAAGCATATGGGGATATGCCTCGCTCTTTAGGCGCGAGAGATACTCTGCCACCTGCTCTTTGGGCATACTCTCGGCATAGGTCTCCTCGCACTCGAAACGTGGTGCGAGCTGAAACGACAACCCCGCATCCTGCAATAGCTGTCGGCGGCGTGGCGACTGCGAAGCCAGAATCAGGTTCCAATCCTTCAATTTTTCGTGCAGCAACATACCCCTATCTTACATCAAAATCCAACAAAGTCCTGCCGCCCAGACGTGCCTTGATATTGTCACCGCCATGCACAGCTCCGACACCTACGGGAGTACCCGTAAAGATTAGATCGCCAATTTTCAGAGTCATATATTTCGAAACGTGGCTAATGATCTGATCCACCGTAAAGAGCATTTCGCGCGTCAGACCTCGCTGGCGGATTTCACCATTGAGCTCCATCTCAAACTCCAGATTCTGCACATCGCCACCCAACTCCGCGAGCGAAACGAATTCTGGCGACAAAGCTGCCGAGTGGTCAAACCCCTTACACAACTCCCACGGCAAGCCCTTCTGAATAGCCTCACGCTGGAGATCGCGCGCCGTAAAATCTATACCTAAGCCCACCTCCTCGTAGCATCGCGAAGCAAATTTAGGATCTATGCACTTTGCCAAGCGGTTGATCTTTACGACCAACTCGCACTCATAATGCACCTCCTTGGAGAACGAAGGGATATAGAAAGGATCGTTGTTACGGAGCAAAGCCGTATCGGGTTTCAGAAAGAATAGCGGCTCCTTTGGAATTTCTGCGCCGTCATTGAGCTCGGCTGCGTGCGCCGCATAATTGCGACCAATACAGATTATCTTCATATCTATTTTTCAAATTTCTTTTTTCTTACATTTACATATATCCCCGCCGCCAAAACTATTCCGCAAGGGATCCAGCAGAGCAACAGGGTGTAGAGATCAAGGTTTGGCATCAGTGGCGAGAGGAGCACCGAGGGGATTCCCGCAAACATGGCATTCGATATCAGGCGTCCGATTTTATGAATATCTATCTTTTCGCGCTTAGCTTCCGACATGGTGTTATAGCCCGACATTGTTTCGGGATAACGGCGCAAAAACAGGGCAATCAAGCACCATACTATGGCAAAAATCACAGCTCCGAGAAACATATTCCAATCTTTAAAATATCATTGACGCCACATTATTGAAAAAGTTGCAGAGGTTATGAGTCAGCATCGGGATCAGGATACTTCGCGTGCGCAACGTAATATACGAAAGTGCATAACCTATCATACCTGTCCAGATGAAAGGCGCAACATTAAACTGCAACGAACCATCAACGAATGAGAGGGAGTGTACCAACCCAAACAAAACGCCATTAATCACAATAGCGGGATTCCGCCACGCAGCACCCACCGTTCGAAGCGCACTGCACATTAGTCCAAGCAGAACTCCACGAAACATTATCTCCTCATCTATGCCTGGCATCGACAGCTGGAAAAGCAACCTCTCAAGATTAAACTCCACACCGCCAGAGATCATACCTCCCAGCGCGCCCAAAAGTGTCTGAACAGCAATCACCGCAAATGCAACCCACAGAGCTGCACGTAAGCCCTCTTTATTCTGACGCAGCGTAAAGAAGTTATTTTCGCAAAACTGACGGCGGAAGGCGAAATAAAAGACCACACCGCACACTATCGAATAAATTTTGCCATCCCAATTCCAATTGCCATTGATTATATTGAAGCAATCGAAATGGTATTGCAATGTGAGCGCAACGTAACATATCAGATAACAAAAGGCTATTGTCAATATGCGGAGATAATTCTTAAGCGTATGCTCTTTGATAAAAATTAGAAGCATAGGCACGACAATCGCCAAATGTAGCAATGGTTCGAGTAGTAGTTGAGCGTTTCCCATATTTGCGGTACAACAGTCTAATTTTGAGTTTTGAGTTTTGAATTTTGAATTGTCTTGACAATGTCTTTGGCAAATCTATCACTTGCGCCCGCGCCACCGATAATGGTACGCAACTCGTCAAATCTCGCAACATCTGCTCGCGCTTTTTACCACCAATCATAATCGAGCGCAACTCCAACTCGGCATCATCCACCGATGGGTTATACACCACCATCTCGCGCACTACTTCGCGCCCCATATTCAGATTCACCAACGACACAAACGGAATCTTCAACAGATATGGCTTCACCTTCTCGTAAAGCCATGGAATACCATACACCACCACTTCGGGGATACCGATCAAGGCAGTCTCCAGAGTCGCTGTACCCGATGTCACCACCGCTGCTTCGGAGATCTGCAACAACTCGTAGGTCTTGTCGCAGACAAACTTGATAGGCATATTTTCGGTATATCGCTCATACCACTCGCGCTCGATCCACGACACTCCCGCCACGACAAACTGACGATCGGGCACACGCCCCGCCAAACGTGCCATGAAGTTGAGATTAGCCTTGATCTCGCTCACACGGCTACCCGCCAAAAGAGCTACGATAGGTCTTTCATCCAAGCCATGCTCCGCCCTAAACTCCGCCTCCGAAGGGGCTGCGGCACAACGCTCGGCAATGGCATCCATCAAAGGGTTACCCTCGAAATGAGGCTCAATGCCCTTCTTGGGGAAATACTCCTTCTCGAATGGGAAGATGATGTAGAGGCGGTCAACCCACTTACGCAGTTGCTTTACGCGTCTCTCCTTCCACGCCCACACCTTGGGGGCGATATAGTAATGCACAGGAATGGAGTGCTGCTTACAGAACTTGGCTATCTTAAGGTTGAACCCAGGGTAGTCGATCAGAATCACCACATCGGGCTCAAAAGCCATGATATCGCGCTGGCACTCAGCCATCTGGCTGAAGATCGTGCGTAGATTCGCAGCCACCTGCACAAAGCCGAAGAACGACATCTCGCGGTAGTGCTTCAATAGATTCTCCTTTCCACCCACCGCTGACATCATATCTCCTCCGCAAAAGCGGAACTCTGCCTCGGGATCGCTCTTAAGGATTCCCTTCATCAGGTTTGAGCCATGCAAATCGCCCGAAGGCTCACCTGCAATAATATAATATTTCATTTGTCTATAATTTTATTTCTGTAGAGCAAAAATCTGCATAATATCGTGCATTGTCGGCTGTAAAATGTAAAACACAATAGTCGGGATCAGTGATACCATTTGGATAATATAGTTCGTCACCATCTTGCCACAACTCTTCTTTGGTTTGAGCATCCTCAAGTATCTCTATTGTTCCGCGCAACATAACGCCCTGAAACGTTGTTGCATTGTAGAAATATATAGAGGCTTTGTTACAATTCCGATAGCGTTCAACACTCTGCGAGGATGTATTTGTTGAAAACCACACCTCTCGCATGCCATTCACACGGCGTGGCGCAAGCATCGCCTTAGCGCAGGGATAGCCATTCTCATCAACCGAACAGAGTATAGCTATTTGACTCTCGGCAATAAGTTTTATGATCTGCTCTACCATATTTGAATTTTGAATTTACTCTAAAAGGTCTGGACGTAGCAGTTTTGTTCGCTCATACGCCTGATCCTCTTGCCACTTCTCGATCTGGGCGAAATTTCCCGAAAGCAACACATCGGGCACTCGCCAGCCGCGGAACTCCGCAGGGCGAGTATATACGGGAGGTGCCAAAAGATTATCTTGGAAGCTATCCGACAGAGCCGAAGCCTCATCACCTATAGCACCAGGGATCAGACGCACGATAGAGTCGGCAATGATACAAGCGGCAAGCTCGCCACCCGTCAGGACATAATCGCCGATGGAGATCTCGCGCGTGATCAGATGCTCGCGGATACGGTGGTCGATGCCTTTGTAATGACCGCAAAGGATAATGATGTTCTCCAACATCGAGAGGCGATTTGCCTCATGCTGGTTGTATGTGATGCCATCGGGCGAGGTGTAGATTATCTCGTCATAGGTGCGCTCCGACTGCAGCTTCTCAATCAATTCGAACACAGGCTCGCACTTCATTACCATACCAGCCTCACCTCCAAACGGATAGTCATCGGTAGTCTTGCGCTTGTCGTGAGCATAGTCGTGCAGATTGTGGATCACAATCTCGACCATACCCTTCTCCTGCGCACGTTTTAGGATCGACTCGTTGAGTGGAGAGGTCAAAAGTTCAGGCACAACGCTAATAATATCGATTCTCATGGGTGGGTTATTTTTCTTTATTTATTTTGTCTTATTTTCTTGAGTTAATAGATATGCGAAAAAAGCAATGACTAAAATGATCGTTATAACATTTTCCGTACTCATTTATCTTGCTGATATCTAAAAATAATATCCTTATCGCTTGCGGGGTCGAGTTCTACCTCCTGTCCATTCTGAAGCATATAGGCTCTATAGCCCAGCTCGGCAAACATAGCAATCATCTGCTTACGGGTATCGCCATCGGTCTCGATCAACACCGTAGGATGATGCTTCGCTAAAAGTGGTTTAAGTCGTGGCATCACCACACTCTCATACCCTTCGATATCGCATTTGATGAAATCCACACGCTCCAGATCCTTAAACAACTCATACGCCTCGACCATCTGCGCTTCGAAACGCACCGCTTGAGTAGAGAGCTTTCCGCCACTCACAAAGTTGCGCCCCGTACCGAAATATCCCGCCTCGGCAACCGAGTCGTTTGCCATCTCGATAAGTTTGGATTCAGCTCCCAACGCATAATTCAGCAGTGTGACATTCTTGCGAGAGCCTACATTACGCCCAAGCACCCTGAAAATCACAGGCACAGGCTCTACGGCATAGACCCTGCCTTGATCGCCCACCATGTCGGCAAGTGGCACGGTGTAGTATCCCAAATTAGCACCGATATCTATCGCATGATCGCCCCGACTGACCAATTTTGGCAAGTGAAAAGCATACTCCATTGCGCGAGAGTGACGATTCCACCCCATCCGATAGAAGATGAAGTAGAGTCGGCTGACCACCCTCAGATAGTTCTCCAATGAGAGCGCGCGATAAAGCAGGCGATGTAGAAATTTCCCCATAAAAGTTATTTATCAATTCTGAAAAACATTCTCTTCAAATCGAGCGTTACCCTCTGTGCCGAGGTGATGAAATCGACTCCTGCCGAGCCGTCATACTCTTCGACAAAGAGTTCGCCATCCTCATAATTCGTGGGCAAGTTGACAGCGATGCTATCCAACTTGATGGTTTCGCGCTCCACCTCAAGTTTTACTTTAGGTAGAGTCCTCACATCGCACCACTTAACACCGCCAAATCCGCCACTGCGTGAACGCTCAACCTCTCCGCCCTCGGCTTCGACCTTAGATTGGAAGCGGGTAAAGTATTTGGACGATAGTTGGGTTTTGACATTTCCCGTATCGAAATGCAAGGTCAACTGCTCCTCGCCATCGCGACAAAGCAGGTAGTATTGCCCTGCATTGAAAAATAGATTGCGCCGCTGGGGAGCCACGCTCTGCTCCTGAGGCAAGAGCAGGAGTTTATCTTGAACCTCGATGCGAGTCTCGCCCAATTTGCGGATAACGTGTGTGCCAAGTACCATATCGCACATGCCATCCACCTGAACATTATCGGGCACGAGTTTATCCACAACCAGAAACGTCATATTCTTGATCGTAACATCGCCCAACTTTGCCTCGGGAAGGATTCCCAAACGGGCATAACCCTTGCCAAAGCCTCTGACGATGATATCTTCGGCAACAATCTCTACACCCATGCGCTCGGCAGCCTTGGTTGAGATGAAATTTGAGAAACTGCAACCCGTATCGAAAATCGCCTCCTGTTGCACTTGCCCTTCGTTTGTCGAGAGCCGAACAATGATATGTTCGCCCCGTCCCATCTCCCGAATCTCGAAAGGTACGCTAACATCTGTCTGTGGGCGCAGGATCGCAACCTTATCCTTTGCGGCAAGCGCACTCATCCAGCGTTGTGTCGCCTCCAGAGATTCTCGACTCTCCGCCGTGGAGTCGCCTTCGGGCAATGTCTGCAAAATCAGATCAACGATCTGAGCCCCCTCGGCATAGTTTTCCGACATGAGGTAGTTATAGACCGATAGTTGCAGCATATTAAACACCACCTCACTACCCAACTCGGGAGCATATTCACTCAGCTCGGCTATCGCTTTATTGCTATCCTCGTGGCGACCCTCATGGTATGCCACCAAAGCATCCGCCAGAGCCTGCAACGGCTTGACAACCAGTCCACGCAAAGAGGGTAACTCACCACTGAGCGCAACCAGATCCGAGGAGTTAATAAACTCCGCGACACGCTGATTTGCATTTTGCGCCGACTGCTCCTGCGCACCAACCCACAACGTGGGGAACAACACCAGCAATATGGTTAAGATGATTCGCATACAGATTTACTCTATAAATCCAAAGTCCGCAACGAAGGTTAATTCTTATAATTTACCTCATGGTTGAGTACCTCGACAACAAAAGGATTATACATCGACTCGTGACCTATGTCGCTCATCTCGCCATGACCGGGGTAGATCTTCACATCATCGCCCAATGGCATGATCTGCTCCAAAATAGAGCGCATGATCCACGAATAATCGCCCCCCGGCAGATCAGTACGACCTATGCTCTCGCGGAAGAGCGTATCGCCCGTGAAGAGTACCTTTGCCTCTGGAGCATACAACACCACGTGACCGGGGGTATGACCGGGGGTAGGGATAACCTTAAGCTCGCTATTGCCGAACTTGATGCTCTCAGCCTCCGCCAGATCCAACTCAATGTTTTGAGGCACATCCTCCATACGGATACCGAACATCATGGCAGACGAGGCGGCATTCTCCAAAAGGAAACGATCCTTAGACGAGAGAGCCAAGCCCACGCCATACTTCTCGCAAAGGTGTTTGATACCCATCACATGATCGAAGTGACCATGGGTATTGACGGCACATACGACCTTCAAGCCGTGGTCGGCAATAAACTTATCCAAAACCTCATTCTCTCGCTCGTTAGAAGCGGCAGCATCAATCACCACAGCCTCCAGACTTTCATCCCAAACAATGTATGTGTTAACCTGCAAAGGGTTAAAGCTCAAACGTGCTATTTTCATATTTTAAGTATTTTACTCTTTTAAAACAAACTTTGCCGAGACCGAATAGTTGATCTCGATAGGTTTAAACTCCACCTCTGGCTCTGCACTCTCCTCGGTGATGCTATCCGCCATAGCCGACTTGGCGAGCATATTGGCACGATAAACAACAGGCTGCGAGTTAGAGTAATCGTTGATCTCGTAACATGCACCAATGCTCTGACCGATGGCTGTAGCCAACTCCTCAGCACGAGCCTTAGCATTGCGGATTGCCTGACGGCGAGCCTCGCTGCGATACTCCTCCAACTTGGAACAAGTGGCGCGCGCAATGTTCACATTGGCTATACCTGCATCATCCAACGCCTCAAAGACCTTGCGAGCCTCCTCTGCCGAAGCCACCTTTAGTTCGTATTGTGATGAAGCAAGCGAACCTTTGCGCTTAAAGAAACTGCTCGCCATATCTGCCAATCGCAGCTGCTCCTCGGTATTTACGCCACACTTGCGCAGAGCGCGAAGCATTGCCACTCGCTGCTGCTCGAGATCGACCTTGCCTTTCGAGTCGCTCTCCTTGAGCGTGATCGATAGAAAAATCTCATCCAGCGGAGCTGTAATTTTAGCCTGTCCATTAACCGATACCGAAGGGCGGAAATCTGTCTGTGCCGATGCTGTTATCACCAAACCAAGCATCGCAACTAATGTTAAAAACAACTTTCTCATAACGTAGTAAATTTATCGTTTTACTAACTTAACGACATTTTCCACATGATGCGTATGTGGGAACATATCTACGGGTTGCACATCGACAACTCGATACATACCATCCATCAACGCCAAATCGCGTGCCTGAGTGGCAGGATTGCAGCTCACATAGACCATACGCTGTGGCGCAGCACGCAGGATAACATCTATCACGCGCTCATCAACTCCTGCGCGTGGAGGATCCAAAATGATTACATCGGGATGACCATTGCGCTCAACAAACTCATCGCTCAAAACATCCTTCATATCGCCTGCATAGAATACCGTATTCTCAATCGAGTTGAGCTGAGAGTTGATCTTGGCATCCTCGATAGCCTCTGGCACATACTCCACACCCACAACCTTCTTGGCACGGCGAGCGCAGAAGTTGGCAATGGTGCCTGTACCTGTATAGAGGTCATACAGCACCTCATCGCCCTTCAGGTCGGCAAAATCACGTGCCACCTTATAGAGCTCGTATGCCTGCTCCGAATTGGTCTGATAGAATGACTTTGGTCCTACCTTGAACTGGAGTCCCTCCATCTGCTCGATGATATGATCCTTGCCCGAGTAGCAATGATGCTCCAGATCGCCAATCGAGTCATTCCACTTAGAGTTGACAACATAAAAGAGTGATGTGATCTGAGGGAAATTCGCCTTCAGATGCTCCATCAGGGCGGTGATCTTCTCCTTGGCGTCCTCGTTGAAGACCACGATCACCATCACCTCGCCCGTAGAGGCGGTGCGGATAATGATGTTGCGCATAAGACCCTGATGCTCTCGGCAGTTGTGGAACGAATAGCCATGTTCTATGCAGAAAGCCTTGATCGAATCGCGTATAGAGTTGGATGGCTCCTGCTGGAGATAGCACTTTTCGATGTCGAGCACCTTATCGAAACAATTCGGTATATGGAAGCCCAAGGCGGGAGTGCGCTCGATGCTGTCGCCAGCGGCAATCTCCTCGTAGGTAAGCCAACGCTTGTCGGCGAAGGTGAACTCCAGCTTATTGCGATAGAACTGTTGCTTTGCTGAGCCCAGACATGGGCGCACCTCAGGCAACTCCACCTTGCCGATACGCGAGAGCTGATCGCGCACCTGCTCGGTCTTGAAGCGCAGCTGCTCCTCGTATGGCAGATTCTGCCACTTGCAACCTCCACACACTCCGAAATGAGAGCAGAAAGGCTCCGAGCGCAGAGGCGAGAACTTCACATAATTTACCACTACGCCCTCCATAAAACGGCGGCGTTTGTTGCGTATCTGCACATCCACCACATCGCCTGGCACGGTCATCGGAACGAATACCACCTGATCGTTGTAGCGACCCATGGCTTTTCCTTCGGCAGCCAAAGTGGTAATCTCAAGCGCAGGGATGAGTGGATAGTTTTG
Organism: Alistipes sp.; assembly: GCA_017531305.1. Classification (GTDB taxonomy): domain Bacteria; phylum Bacteroidota; class Bacteroidia; order Bacteroidales; family Rikenellaceae; genus Alistipes. The sequence goes on along the minus strand of JAFXLG010000036.1, from coordinate 47,552 downwards.
TCGTTTTCTTGCCATATTTTTATCTGTTGTTAATTTTTACATTGTCGTATTTACACACTACGCCTCAAAGATAAGAAAATTTCGGGGATCTACCGCCCTTCTCCGAGTAACATTTACTCCTAAAGGAGTATTACCCGCAAAAAAGAGACTTCGCGAAAGGAATTTTCCATCAAAAAAGAGCCACTCGGCTAAAAAAACAGATAAAACAGAGGTCGCAAACCAAATAAAATCGTAATTTTGTGTGGAAAAGTCTTCTTTCGGAAAGAAAATTTAACTACTAACGATATGAAAAAAAGATTATTCAACTTCCTTGTTGCCGCTGTGGCAATTCTGATGTGCGGTTACTCATGCACCAATGGCGAGGTTGACCTATGTCATGTAGAGCAATTCACCAAAGCCAAACCCGTTTGGGCAGAGGGTCGCCAAAATGAGAAAAATCTCACGCTTTCGTTCCACGAGATTGTCAAAGCTAACATCGTGGGCTCTGCCTACATCCGTATCGCCGCTTCATGCAACTACCGCCTGACGGTAAATGGCGAATTTGTCAGTCATGGTCCATGTGTGGCGGCACACGATTTCTATCGTATCGACTGTCTTGATCTGAAACCTTATCTGAATTGGGGCAAGAACATCATCGCCATCGAGGTTGCGGGCTACAACGATGATAACTACTATCTGCTCAACCAGCCATCATTCCTGCAAGCCGAGGTAGAGCTTAACGGCGAGGTGGTTGCAGCCACAGGTGAGCAGTTCAAGGCGTATGATTTGCGTCAGCGCAAGCAGGATGTGCGCGAATTCAGTTTCCAGCGTCCTCACGTTGAGCATTACATCCTCTCGCCCGAATATCGCACTTGGATGACAGACACAGAGTGGACTCCACAGGTGGAGCCTCAGACGTTGGTCGAGCAGCCTGCCAAGACGCTTATCGCACGTCATGTGGATTATCCCGACTACACGATTCATCACGCTCAGAAGATCGAGAACGGAGTATATAAATACAAATCAAACAGCACAGGTTTCATCGGAGCGAAAGTTACTGTAACTCAGAAGGCTAAGATCCGCGTTGCATTCGATGAGTTGCTTTCGGACAACGGTCATGTCAATGGCTCACGCTTCGGTTGCTACTGCTACCTGACTTATGAATTGGAGCCCGGAGAATATACTCTGGAGGCGTATGAGCCAAATACGGGACAATATGTCGAGATGTATGTTGACGAGGGTAAAGCTACCCTGCATGATATATATATGCGCGACTATTGCGGTAATTTCCAGAAGGCTCAGTTTGCTTGCGACAACGAGAATCTGAACCGCCTATTCGAGGTGGCACGCGAGACCTTGCGCCAGAATGCGCTCGACATCTTCATGGATTGCCCATCGCGTGAGCGTGCAGGCTGGCTTTGCGACAGCTACTTCACTTCACGCGTGGCGTTCGACATGGCAGGCGACACCAAGATCGAGAAGAATTTCTTGGAGAATTTCCTTCTGCCAGCAAAGCATAAGTACATAATGGACGGCATGTTGCCAATGTGTTACCCTTCGGATCACCCCAACCAAAACTTCATCCCAAGTTGGGCTATGTTCTACGTCTTGGAGTTGGAGGAGTATCTGCACCGTACGGGCGATCAGGCTCTGATCGACAAGGCAAAGAAGCGTATCTACGATTTAGTGCGATTCTTCGAGCCATACTACAACGAGGATGGATTGTTGGAGTCGTTGCCTAAGTGGGTGTTTGTCGAGTGGTCGGCAGCCAATGACTTCGTGCAGGATGTCAACTACCCTAACAACATGATCTTTGCCGAGATGTTAGATGTAGTGGATCGACTCTACGGCGACAAGGCTTTGGCTGAGAAGGCAGACAAGATGCGTGCCGAGATTATCCGCCAATCATACAACGGCGAGTTCTTCATCGACAACGCCATCCGCAACAAGCGCACAGGCAAATTGGAGCTTACCAATAATATCACCGAGACTTGCCAATACTACGCCTTCCACTTCAATACCGCTTCGCCAAAGTCGCATCCCGAATTGTGGGCAAAGCTCAGGGATAAGTTCGGTCCTGTGCGTAAGACCAACAACGAATTCCCTCAGATACACCCTGCCAATGCCTTCATCGGCAACTACTTGCGTTTGGAGTTGCTCTCGCGCGAGAAGCTCTCGGCGCAGATCCTCAGCGAGTGTATCGATGAGTATATGATCATGGCTGAGCGTACGGGAACTTTGTGGGAGAATATGACTCCACATGCAAGTTGCAACCACGGTTTTGCTTCGCATATTGCGCACGTGCTGAAGCGTGATGTGGCAGGTATATACGATGTCGCACCTGTGGAGAAGAAGGTCTATCTTAGGTTTATCGACAGCGGTCTGAAGCAGTGCAAGGTTTCATTCCCTGTGGGCGAGGATAAGATCGCATTGGAGTGGACCGCCGAGAATGGCACATTCGATGTCCGCGCCTCAATACCCGAAGGCTACACTTGCGAGGTGATACCTACATCGAGCAAGGTGAATATTGAGATGAATTAAATCTGTGGCACACAAAAAAATCCCATCGGAGTAACCCGATGGGATTTTTTTCTTCATAAGGTTTTTTACAACTTGCGTACCCAGATATTACGGAAGCTGATAGGCTCACTTGGGTCACCGTGCATCTGCAACTGGATAGGACCATCGCCATGCTTCACCACGCGTGGCAAACCGATATACTCGGTAGTACCCTGAATAGCAAAGTTGTTGAGCAACAACACGCCATTGTGGATCAAAGTGATGGTTGGGTGTACCTTGTATGTGCCATCCTCGTTGAAGACAGGAGCGTTGTAGATGATGTCATAAACATTCCACTCACCTGGCTTACGCATGGCATTTGCCAAAGGACGCACCTGTTTGTAGATGCTACCTGTTTGACCGTTTGAGTAGGTCTCGTTGTTGTAGCAGTCGAGGATCTGCACCTCGTACATACCCTGCAAGAAGACGCCACTATTACCGCGACCCTGACCTGTACCTGTGATGTTCTCTGGCACCATCCACTCGATGTGGAGCTGCATAGATCCGAAGTGCATCTTGGTCTCGATGTCGCCCTTGCTCTTATCTACTGTAAACACGCCATCGTGTACCTTCCATGCAGCCTCGCCACCACCGCGGCTCTTCCATGCACTGAGGTTTGTACCGTCAAACAGCACGATGGCATCCGATGGAGCCGAATTGGTCTTGATATCACCTGGGGTCACCACCTTAGGCTGTGGAGTCCAGAACTCAGTCATACCTGGGCGCATACCCTCTGGCTTTGGATACTCTTTCTTCTGCTCTTGAGCAGATGCACCTGCGAAAAGCATTACTGCAAGTGCCGATAAAATTACTCTCTTCATCTTAAAAAATGTATTTAATGGATTAGAATTTAGGCAATTTCCATGGTTTGCGATACTCGGGCGTGATGAGTTTGTTCGCCTCGCGATTGTCGAACGCACCTCGCTTCTCATCGTAGTGCAGAGCCTCGCCAACGCGTGCCGAGATATTACCCAGCTGCGCAAACTTAGCACACAAAGCACCGTTATCTACCGTACAAGCAGTCTGCTTATTGCGGGAACGGACACAATCCAAGAAGTTACGCATATGGCGATGGCGATCACCGAAATCGGGATCACGCACCTCGACAGGGATTCTATTATGCACGGGATATACCATCCAGCTTTCACGATTTACCACCAGCGAGCCATTCTCGCCCACGAACTCCACGCCATAATTACGACCGTAAGGTCCCGACTCGAAGGCTTGATTCGACCAATTGATTGTGAAATCATCGTACTCCCACACAACCGACATGGTATCGAACGTCTCTGCCATATTATTGGGGTATGAGTAGTTACCACCCGAAGCCACTACGCGGCGAGGCATACTCTTTACGTTCATGCCCCACAACGCCATATCCAACAGATGCACACCCCAATCGGTAAGCAATCCGCCACCATAGTCCCAGAACATACGCCACTGACCGTGGTAGTAGCGTGTATTGTACTCCCTTTGGCGGGCAGGACCCAGCCACATATCGAAATCTATATCCTTCGGCACGGGCTCGTTTGCAGTCTGAGGGACATTGCAATATGAGAAGTTTGCCCAGACATTGACCTTAGCTATGCGCCCCAACTTGCCACTATCGACATAACGTTTCATCTCGTGCCAATGCTCGCCACTGCGCTGCTGCTGACCCACCTGTACCACCTGATTGTAGTGGTGAGCCGCCTCTACCATAAGGTCGCACTCGGCAAGGGTGTTGGCGATGGGTTTCTCAACATAGACATCCTTGCCCGCAGCGCACGAGTCGATCAACTGCAAGCAATGCCAATGGTCGGGAGTGCCGATCACCACCACGTCTATATCCTTGCGCTCCAGCATCTTGCGGTAGTCGCCATAGAGGTCAGGTTTGCGAGAGCTACGCTTTACGATCTCGGCAGCACGTGATTCGAGCAACGAACTGTTCACATCACATAAAGCCACACATTGCGCCTCGGGAAAAGCCAACATATCGTTCAAGTCGCCCCAACCCATACCTCGTGTACCGATAAGACCTATATTGATGCGATCACTCGCTGCCACCTTACGGGCTGAAGCCTCGCTCTGCCCTACCAACGATGGGCTAACGACTCCAGCTACCGCCATCGCTCCCATACGTTTTAGAAAATCTCTACGTGTTACCATATTTGTCGCAATGATTGATTATGATTCCCAAAGATAACATTTTTCTCGATGATAAATGCTCTCATGAGCAATAATTTATCTCGCGCATCAGAAAAATACGCTATCATTTTGAGCTTTCGGCTTTGAGAGTTCACTATATTTCGTTATCTTTGATAAAAATTTCACTTACTATGGCAATTTTCAAAGTAGAGGGAGGACATCGACTCCACGGCAGCGTAACGCCTCAGGGCGCAAAGAATGAGGCACTTCAGATTCTATGTGCCACATTGCTTACCCCCGAAAGGGTCGTAATCAACAATATACCGCAGATTCTCGACATCATACAACTTATCGAGCTGCTGGAGAAGATGGGCGTCAAGGTCGAGCGACTCTCATCGGATAGCTATGCCTTCACCGCCAAAGATATAGACTTGGATTATCTGCGCACGGAGGATTATCTCAAACGCTGTCGCCGCCTGCGTGGCTCGGTGATGATGATCGGTCCGCTGCTTGCTCGTTTTGGTGTGGGTTATATGCCTAAACCCGGCGGTGACAAGATCGGTCGCAGACGTCTGGATACTCACTTTTTGGGATTCCAGAAGTTGGGCGCAGAGTTCAACTTCGACATGACTGAGGAGTTCTTCTCGGTAGAGGCTAAGCGTTTGAAGGGTTGTTACATGCTTCTGGATGAGGCTTCGGTGACGGGTACTGCCAACATAGTGATGGCAGCGGTATTGGCAGAAGGAACAACCACCATCTACAACGCCGCCTGCGTGCCATACCTGCAGCAGCTCTGCAAGATGCTCAACCGCATGGGAGCCAAGATCTCGGGCATAGCATCCAATCTGTTGACCATCGAAGGTGTAAAGGAGTTGGGAGGTACGGAGCATACGATGTTGCCCGACATGATCGAGATCGGAAGCTTTATCGGCATGGCAGCCATGACGCAATCGGAGCTTACAATCAAGAATGTTTCGTACGAAAATTTAGGCATTATCCCTGCGCAATTCCGCCGCTTGGGCATCAATTTCGAGCAGCGAGGCGATGATATCTATATCCCTCAGCAGGATCACTACAGCATCGAGAGTTTTATTGATGGTTCGATCATGACCATAGCCGATGCGCCATGGCCTGGACTTACGCCCGACCTACTCTCTATATTCTTGGTGGTGGCAACTCAGGCAAAAGGTACGGTGCTGATTCACCAAAAGATGTTCGAGAGCCGACTCTTCTTTGTGGATAAGCTCATCGACATGGGGGCTCAGATTATACTCTGCGATCCGCACCGCGCAACTGTCATCGGTCATGACCACTCACATCGTCTGCGTGCAGCCAAGATGACTTCGCCCGACATTCGTGCGGGTGTGGCTCTGCTTATCGCAGCCATGAGTGCCGAGGGCACAAGCGTGATACAGAACATTGAGCAGATCGACCGCGGTTACAGAGATATAGATGGTCGTCTGAACGCTTTGGGAGCTAAGATCACACGCTTGGAGGAGTAAAATTTCACCCACCAAAATTTGCAAAAGCTAATTATCGAGCATAAGCCAATTAATAACGATGTTTTTAGAGAGTCATAAACACGGAGGTTGGATCGAGGTTATCTGCGGATCAATGTTTTCGGGCAAGACCGAGGAACTGATTCGCCGTCTAAGACGTGCCGAGTTTGCCAATCTCAAGGTAGAGATATTCAAACCCGTCATAGATACCCGTTACTCAGCTCAGGACGTGGTTTCGCATGAGGGACATACGATACGTTGCACACCTGTGGAGTCACCTCAGAATATCCCACTCTTGACCAGCGGAGTCGATGTGGTGGGTATTGATGAGGCACAATTTTTCGACCAGAGCATAGTCGAGGTGTGCCGTATGTTGGCAGATTCGGGTATCAGAGTGGTGGTTGCTGGTCTGGATATGGATTATATGGGAAAGCCATTCGGACCTATGCCTGCACTGATGGCTACGGCTGAACACGTGACCAAAGTTCACGCTATATGCGTGCGTTGCGGTTCGCCTGCGCAACACTCACACCGTCTGAGCGACAACGACAAGCTCGTCATGTTGGGCGAGAAGCAGACCTACGAGCCACTATGTCGCCACTGCTTCAATGCCGCCATGAAGGAGGAGAATAAATAAAAGTATTTTTTTACAGATACCGCGAAGCCAAAGCTATGAGAGTAATGATCTCTACCGAGCAGCAAGGAACTAACTCGAGGCACTCTGCATAATCTTGAATTTTTAATTAAAATTGCAGCTATTATGATTATCACTACAACCCCATCTATCGAGGGACGCCAGATCGAGAGTTACATCGGTCTGAGTTCGGCAAATGTAGTTGTCGGAACAAATGTTTTTTCGGACTTTTTTGCCTCTATCACCGATGTTTTCGGTGGTCGATCATCAACATACCAGAACAAATTGGACAAAACCTATGCCGCCGCCATCGAGGAGATCGAACGCAAGGCTATACGAATGGGAGCCGATGCTGTGGTGGGCCTAAAAATCGACTTCAACGAGATCTCAAGCAAGGACAAAGCTATGTTTATGGTCTCGGCTGTCGGTACTGCCGTGAAGCTAAGATAGAGAGTTAAGGCATAATAAATTTTGAGTATATGACTTTAGTGTTGTTTTAAGTCATTCCACATCACGAACCCTCAGTGAGTGATGATTGGAATCTCTACACTAAGAATTACCGTTAGAGACTCCAATCCTCGCCTACGACTCGGTGGAGTGACGTTATCGTTACAACATTAAACTATATAATACCGATAAATTTTGAGCCACGAAGATATTTTTTGACTAAATTTATTACCTTTGTGACCGTTACGCCGTTTCGCGAGCTGAATTTAGCCGAGAAGCACGGGTGCTAAACATAGATTCCCAAACAATAAAACGACCTTATATATGTCAGGTTTTTTCGGTTGCGTATCACGCAATGAATGTGTAAATGAAGTATTTTACGGTACAGACTACCACTCTCACTTGGGCACCAAGCGAGCAGGTATGGCTTTTGTGAAGGATGGTCGATTCATCCGCTCGATCCACTCACTGGAGGATGGATATTTCCGCAATAAGTTTGAAAGCGAATTACCTAAATTCAACAATGCTTCGATGGGTATCGGCGTAATCTCGGATTGCGAGTCGCAGCCTATCACCATCACTTCGCACGTGGGTCGCTACGCGGTAGCTTCGGTAGCACGTATCGACAACATTGAGGAGCTTACTCAAGAGCTTTTGGACGAGCGTCACCACTTCGCCGAGTTGTCGGATTCGAAGATCAACGCTACGGAGTTGGTTGCCATACTTATCGGCTTGGGCAAGTCGATCAAGGATGGTATTGAGATTGTTCACCGCAAGATCAAAGGCTCTTGCTCGATGCTTATCTTGACCGACCATGCGATATATGCTGCTCGCGACCAGTTTGGTCGTACTCCGATCATCATCGGTAAGAATGACAAGGGTTATGTCTGCGCCAGCGAGAGTTCGAGCTTCGATAACTTAGGTTACGATTATGTGAGAGATTTAGGTCCGGGCGAGGTTGTGCAGATCACAGCTGACGGCGTACGCCAGATCACTCCGCCGAAGGATCGCATGCAGATTTGCTCATTCCTTTGGATATATTACGGTTACCCATCGGCTTGGTACGAGGGTATCAACGTAGAGGACTGTCGTTACCGATGTGGTGCTGCTATGGCAAAACGCGATGAGGGGTTGGAACCAGATTTCGCTGCAGGCATCCCCGATTCGGGCGTTGGTCATGCCATAGGTTATTCGAACGAGATGGGAATCCCATACAAACGTCCGTTTGTGAAATATACACCTACATGGCCTCGTAGCTTCATGCCTCAGAATCAGAAGATGCGCGACTTGGTGGCAAAGATGAAACTTCTGCCCAACAGCAAGTTTACACGCGATCAGAAGATCGTATTTATGGACGATAGTATCGTACGAGGCACTCAGCTCAAGGATAATGTGGTCAAGTTACTGGATTCGGGAGTCAAGGAGATACATATGCGTATAGCCTGCCCACCGCTGATCTTCCCTTGCCGATTCCTCAACTTCTCGACTTCGCGTAGTACATTCGACCTATATGCTCGCCGCGTGATACGCGACATGGAGGGTACAGATAAGCTCTCGGATGCGGTATATGAGGAGTATGCAAATCCCGACAGCCAGAAGCATAAGGAGATGGTCGATCTGATGTGTCGCCATCTGCAACTCACCACGCTCAAGTTCCAGCGTCTGGATGACTTGGTGAAGGCTATCGGTCTGCCAAAGGAGCGTCTTTGTACTCACTGCTGGGATAACAGCAGCTACGATGAGTAGGGAGAGCGATAGATTTTAGAATAGAGGAGCTGTTCAACCGATTTGTTGGGCAGCTCTTTTGTTTTTCAGATACTTATGAGTTGGTAAAATGGTTAAAGCGCACCCCTATTTTTAAGAATTTACAGAAAAATTAGCCCGCGTTAACATTAGTTAACACTTGTTAACACTCTGTTAAACCTTTTTTGCTCCATTGCCCCTTATCTTTGTATCAAGGAAAGCGCGCAAACCTTAATGACAAATTTATTAACTTCTAATTTAAAAGAAAACTATGAAAAATTTATTTTTAATTCTGGTTTCTGTGTTGATCTGTGGCGTAGCTGCAGCACAACAAAATGGTTCGAACGATGAGGCTCAGCCACTCGTTGTGGTGAAGGATGCAGAGGGTAAGACCTATAAGGTTGATGATATGAAGAGCATCGACAACAACGCCATCGAGTCTGTCACCGTAATTAAGAACGAGACGGCTCGCGCAGAGTTCGCTCAGTATGGCGATACATCGGAGGGTGTAGTCTATATCAAGCTCAAGGCTCAGCCGCTGGTTGTGGTGAAAGATGCTGAAGGTAAGACCTATAAGGTTGATGATATGAAGAGCATCGACAACAACGCCATCGAGGCTGTCACCGTAATTAAGAACGAGACGGCTCGCGCGGAGTTTGCTCAGTATGGCGACACTTCGGGTGGTGTGATCTATATCAAACTGAAATAAAAGCGGAAGAGTTAGTTTAGAAAAAGTGAATTAAAAGTGACGCCCGCAATGCTCTATTGCGGGCGTCACTTTTAATGTGGCAAGTAAATTACTTACACTCGTGATGTGCACACGCCTCACCCGAATCAAAGACAAAGCCCAAGATATAGGACTTAATCAACGTCTCAACAGCTCCTGAGCAACCTCGCAGCACAGTGATTCCATTCTTCTCCAGAACATTTTTCGCACCTTGCCCCATATTGCCAGCAAGCATTACCTCCACTCCCATCTGAGCAAGAATCGGAGCGATACCCGATTTACATCCGCAACCTTCGGGCGCAGGCAGCTCCTCTACCGAGAGAATACTCTTCTGCTCGATGGTGTAGATCGTGTAATGGTGACAGTGTCCAAAGTGGTCATCGACATGACCATCTCGTGTAGGAATTGCAACTTTCATGATATTTTTGGTTTTATGTGCAACAAATTTAACATTCGGCAGACTCTTTAACGTAAAATCCGCCCTTAGACAATGTAAAAATAATAAATTTTCAGTAATTTTGGATATCACGAACCCTAAAACTCATAAACAGATGAAAAAGTTGATTACGATGTTGTTGCTCATCCCATGCCTTCTCTCATGGCAAAGCCCCCAAAACGATGAGATAACACTACTGATAGGAACCTACACAGGCAAAGGCAGTCAAGGCATATACACCTGCCGCTTCAACCAGCAGAGTGGCGAGTTTAGCCAGCCGCAGCTGCTTGTCGAAGTTGCGAATCCTTCGTTTCTGACACTCTCTGAGGATGAGAAATATCTCTATGCAGTAAGTGAGGGTTGGCAAGCTCCAGCACTCAACGCCTACCGCTACGATAGCAAAACTCGTTCAGCCACGCTCATCAACAGCCAGCCTACGCATGGAGGCTCACCATGCCATGTGGCTCTACATCAGGGTTATGCCTATACGGCAAACTACATGGGAGGATCGCTGACTGCATTTAAGTTGGGCGAAGATGGAGCTTTGGGAGAGCCACAGTTAAAGAAGTTCTCAACACCCGAACTGCGATCACACATACATGGCATATTCGAGGCTGCTGACCGTAAGAGCATATATGTGACCGACTTGGGATGCGATGCCGTATATGAGATCACCCCACCGCTGACACTCCGCCACACAACCCACATCGAAAAGGGCTCGGGACCTCGCCACATGGTGGTAGGCAAGAAGATGGCATATCTGATAAATGAGTATTCGGGCAAGGTAACGCAGCTCAAAAAGTCAAAAGAGGGGCTCAAGGTGGTGGCTTCGTTCCCTTCGGACAGCGTGGGAGGCAGAGGCAGTGCCGACATACACATGAGCAAGGATGGACGATTCCTCTACGCTTCGAATCGCCTGAAGGCAGACGGCGTATCGACATTCGAAGTCAAGCGCGATGGCTCGCTGAAGAAAATTGCATACACCGATACAGGCATACATCCCCGCAACTTCAACCTCACGCCAAATGGTCGTTACCTGCTTGTTGCCGAGCGAGATAGCGACCAGATTGAGATTTTCGAAAGAGATGCCAAAAGCGGAAAACTCACCCCTACGGGCAAAAAGATCACGTTGAGCATGCCCGTATGTCTGATATGGGGTGAATAGGATTTTTCAGCTTGTCGGGGCGAGCTCAATCGACCTCGACAAGTTTAAAGCGGTTGTTGAATTTGAGTTCACTATGATCCGAAAGCTCAACTTCGTAACCCGCCTTATCGCGTTCGATACGCACCACATGAGCCCCCGAATGATGGCGTGAGACGTAGATCGCTATTGGCGCAGGGACAATATCATCAGGGACATTGCCGTGGCGAGACTCCACATCGGTCCAATCACCCGATTGCGAGAACTCGATATGCACGCCACCTTCGAGCCACACCTCGTAATCTCGCGAAAACACATCATCGTCATATATTGCACGAACTACAGACGCCATGGAGTAATAGCGTTTGATGAATTGTTGCGCCCTCTGCGGCAGCTCCGAGACTTTGATTATCCTTTCGCTATCGTTTGCCAAAGCCAAGCCTAAGCCGAAGAGCGAGAGCAGGAGTGTAAAATAGATCTTTTTCATACTGCGTTTAGTTTTGATTCATCTCTACTCGCTACAAAATCCATGCAAAAAAAGCCACCGCCCACAAGAGTGAACGATGGCAAGGCGATATATCTAAGCCCTGAGATTAAGGCAGATTGTATGGCTTATAAGGTGTTTTCATCACGTTGAGCGTCTGTGGCAACCAGACTCGGTAACGATCCGACTTGGACCATGTGTTGCCTGCCGAGCCAAAATCGCACAACCTTACAGGCAAAGGTTTGCCGTTGCCCTCCATATCGGTGCCCTGAACAGCCTGCATCGAAAATGCCATCCACGCAAAATCGGGAGTCTCTACTGGTTGCAACTCCACATAACCGCCAGCACTCTGGATTGCAAGACTCTCATCCACATAGCCATCGCCAAAACGGCTGTCGCGTGCCAAAACAACAGGACCTCGCACTACGGCTTGACAATGATTCAAGGTCTCGACACGACCACGCATATCAAGCTGCAGCGTGATCTTGTCGCCCGCACGCCAATTGCGCGTAATAATATGCCAGCCATGCATCGCAACCTTCTCTGCCTGACCATTCACCTCAACCGACACATGCTCCAGATCACACCACGCAGGGATTCGCAACGCCACTTGAAAATTGCTTTCACGCTTGGGGTTAACATCTATCTCAATGGTTTGAGCTTCGGGATATGTGGTATTCTGCACGAGTTGCACTTGCGTCTTGCGCTTCTCGCCCACCTCCATCGTAGCCTCCGATTGAGCATAGAGGTTCACAAAAATCGCATTATCCACAACTCTATACATCGTCTGAGGAATCAAAGCAAAGGCACGTGGACCATTGGCATTGCAGCAATTTATGTGCATACCGCACTGCTCTTCGCCCGCGGCACGCCAGCCCACCAGCGGACTGTACTTCGAGATCTGCGAGGCATCGCCCTTAAATGAAGCCATCAGCGCGTTATACATCGTGCGCTCGATCTCATCCGCCAGCAGAGAATTGCCTGTCAAAGAGAGCAGGCGATCACAGATCTGCATCCATGTGAATGTTACGCAGGTCTCCATGGTGTGATACGTAGGCAAAGTCTGACGCTCCTTGCCACCAAACCAACACTCATAGGCAGCACCTGAGCCTGCGATATTGATTTCGGTATCTATAATGTTCTGAACGGTACGTTTGGTAGCCTCGAGATACTCCTCCTTGCCTGTGATTTTATAGAGTTCGAGCAATCCGACATAGCACGACATCATCTCGTATGCCTTCATGCCGTTCTCGCGCGAAAACCAAGTCTTAGGATGAGAAAAACGCTGAGCTACAGGCACATCTGCCAATGCCTTTGAGATAAGTTCTGGTCCGCCGTCTGAGCTATTCATCTCCGAGGCGATATGGTGAGCAAAATCGAGATATTTTGCCTTTTGGGTGCGGTTATAAATATATACCACAGGCTCCAGAATAGAGCAGCTCGCCATACCGCGATAGTTACCCGTAGAGGCAATACCTCGTTTGCTTTGGCTGGTAGGACCAACCTGAGTCATCAAATGATCCAGCACTCGGCAGGCAGCCTCCAAAGCGCGTTTCTCGCCCGAAAGGTCGTACCACGCCACCAATCCCAAGCAGGTGTATTTACGTCCCCAAACATCCCACTGCTTGAGTTGATCCTCCTCCTTATAGTTACCGATATAACCCTCAGCAGTCTGGGTAGAGATCATGCCATCGACACTACGGCGGATGATCTCATACAATTCGGGATCGCGATTATAGCGGTACGAGGCGATAGCACCCTGCACCCATTTGCCCCAAAACTCGCTCTGCCAACGACCTCCCTCAGTGCGATAGCGGAACGGCTCAACAAGGTGTTCGACATCCTGCGCCTTGACACGATGTTCGATACATTCATCTATGCGATGACCGACATAACCCGCGATTTTAACCTCCTTGACCGAAGAATTTACCGTAATCTGAGCATTAGCGGTATAGTTTGCCGACAGAAACATCGCACAAAGAATCAGGGTTGTAATAGAGAATTTCATAGGTATAGTTTTTTGTTTCCCAAAATTAGAGAAAAATCGGCGTAAAAACAAAGAGAGTGCCCAATAATTTTGAACACTCTCCCATAGTTTAGAAGCCTTCTTATTACTTCTCAGGACGCATAACGACCTTAATCATATTCTTGTCCTCCAACAGACGCTTAGCCAAAGCCTGAACATCTGCTGCAGTAACACCGTTTACGGCTGCCTCATAGTCGTTGACATTATCCAAGCCGTAGCGGTAGTAGCTGTTGATGGTCTGCAACCACCAGCCGTTCTGCTCAAGGTTCTTCTTATAGTCCTTCAACAAGAACTCGCGAGTCTTATCTATATCCTCAGCCAAAGGACCCTCCTTGGCGATCTTCTCGATCTCGTCAATTATGATCTGACTCAACTCATCTGCCATCTGCTCGTTGGTATCAAACTGGATGCGAACCAAATAGTGCTCCACAGGCTTAACCATGAGTGTGCCACCAACGCCTACGCCGTAAGTACCACCCTTCTCCTCGCGGATTGACTTTAGATAGCGGTTATCAAGAGCTGAAGTGAGGAAAGTAAGCACAACATCATCCTTAATGGTGTTCTTCATCTGACCATGGAATGTGAACGAAACAGATACCTTAGGCTGCTCCATCTTAGCCTTGAAGTCGTTGACAGCACCACCAACAACGGCACGCACCTTATCATCCACGAACTTATTTGTAGGCTTCTTCTGAGCTGGCAGAGAGCCGATATACTTCTCGATGAGTGGCTTCAACTCCTCTGGGCTCATATTACCCAAAACGTAGAATGTGAAGTCGGTTGCATTGCCAAACAACTTGGCATGGATCGAAGCCATATCCTCCAACTTGATGGTCTGCAAAAGCTCTGGAGTAAGCTGCTGCTGACGGTAGTTGTCACCATAGATAGTCTTCTGCATATTCTGGCGGAAGATGAAATCAGGGTTAGTCAACTGGTTTGCCAACATAGAGTTATAGCGATTCATCAGCGTTGCAAAATCATCCTCCGAGAAGCGTGGAGCAGTGAAATTCAGATACAAGAGCTGCATCATGGTCTCCACATCCTTCAATACTGAGTTTGCAACAACGCTGTGCATATATGTGCCCACCTGAATACCAGCATTTGCCTGCTTGCCAGAGAGCTGCTTGCGCAAATCGCTCGCCGAGAACTTCGAGATACCCGACATCGACATCACTGAACCAAGCAACTGAGCCGAATAATACTGCTCATCGGCAAAAATCGCTGCACCACCGTCTGAAACGGCGTTGATTGTGATGTTGTCAGCCTCGTATGGAGTCTGCTTGAGGATAACCTTCACGCCATTGCGCAATACCCACTCGGTAGTACCCAAAGTCTCATTCTGCTTAGCCTTCTTCACAACTGAGCCCTTCAATGCTGACTCATCTGAGATCAGTGGCTCCTTCTTCACGTTATCCTCGAAAGGCTTAACATCGGCAGCAACGGCAGCCTTCAAAGCCTCCACAAGCTCAGCCTCGGTTGGAACGACAACGCCATCCTTGGCTGGAGAGTTTACGATGATAACGCAATTCTTCAACGGATCGTACATCTTAGCTATAACCTGATTGATAGCCTCGACTGAAACCTGCTCGATGAGCTGCTTATCCAACTCATACTCTGTCTTAGCATCAGGAATAGGAGTACCCTCGCGGAAGTTGTCGATGCAACGCTGTGCGTAGTACTCATGCTCACGATCCTCACGGCTATTGTACTGGCTCTCAACAGACTGCAACAAGTTCTGCTTAGCACGCTCCCACTCGCCTACGGTAAAACCATGGCGGCGCATACGCTCCATCTCGGTAAGCAGAGCCTTGTAACCTGCCAAAAGTTTGCCATCCTGAGTCATCAAGCTACCGCCCGTAACATCCAATGTAGGGCAGATACCAAAGCCTGAAGCAGGCTGGAAACCAGCCGAGAGGAATGGCGCATCGGGCTTACGCGCGATGTCGTTCAGACGCTCGTTCATCATCACCGAAACGTACGACTTCATGATGCTAAGCAACTCATACATCACCGTACCCTTCAACTGCTTAGGCATAGCCTGCGACTTATAGAGGATCTGCAACTGAGAACGCTGCTGCTCAGGGTCGGTAAAGATGCTTACGATAGGCTCCTTGTTGTCTGGCACTACGATAACCTCCTTCTGAGCTGCATCGGCAGCAGGAGCAGGGATATCTGCCATGATAGACTTGATCTTAGCCTCAACCTTGTCTACATCAATATCTCCCACGACAACTACTGTCTGGTAGTCTGGGCGATACCACTTATTGTAGAAGCTGCGGATGTCGTCATACGAGAATGACTTAAGACCATCCAAGTGACCGATCAGGTTACGTTCAGCGTACTTTGTACCCTTACCCACAGCCTTCAACATCGAAATAGTCGAACGCCATGAAGCACCGTCACGAGTACGCAACTCCTCCTGAATAACGCCACGCTCGGCATCAATCTCCTTCTCCTTCAGGGCAATGAAGTGTGACCAATCGTGGAGGATCGTAAGAGTAGAGTCGATAACGGTCTCGCGTGCAACAGGCACATCGGTCATGAAATACTGAGTCAAATCCCATGATGTGAAGGCATTGAGGTTAGCACCAAACTTTACACCGATCTTCTCCAGATACTCGATCATGGTCTTCTCTGGATAGTTCTTCGTACCGTTGAAAGCCATATGCTCCAAGAAGTGAGCCAAGCCCTGCTGGTTGTCATCCTCCTGAATAGCACCTACATCGTGTACGATATAGAAGTTTGCCATACCCTTTGGTTTTTCGTTATGGCGAACATAATATGTTAGACCGTTGGGCAAAACACCCTTACGGATCTGCTCATCGGCAGGGATAGCCTGCTGAGGATTGATCTGCGCCTGCACAGCAAACGAAAAGGCTGCGCAAAGGAGCATCATTAATGTTACAAAAAACTTTTTCATATCAATTAAATTTTGGTTTATCAAAAGATTTATCTTCCTCACAATATATTAAACGGTAAAGCCCTACAAAAGGACTTAAACTCCTCGCTCAAAATTTTCCTCCACTCAATTAGTCGCACGCAAGGTGCAAAAAACTACACTCCCGCTGCTATTTTTTCTCTTTATTCTTAGGTTTTCGCTCAAAAAAGACTCCCACGACCAAGCCGATGAGCATACACAGCCCCATGCCTTGTGTGGTAGAGCCGATCACAGGTCCACCCAACAAGAAGCCGACAACAGCTCCCACCACCATGCCATGAAACATATAACTATTAAATCGCTGTTCGACCTTGCGACCATCGAAATCCTCTTCGCCACCCTCGACCTCGCGTGGGCGCATAGACTCCTCGACAGCCTTTAGCTCATCCTCCTCGAAACCCCATGGCGAACGCACCTTCTTTTTGGTCTCAGACTCCAACTGAGCCTCAGGACAGGATGGTGTGGTCTGCTCGGGTGTAGTATTTACTTTCTGCTCTGACATAATTGCAATGTTTTCAGCTACAAATTTCGTTAAAATATTTTAAAATCACGTTTATTCGCCCATTTTTATTATATATAACGTAAAGTTGGCGCGTTATAGCATCCGAGGATCGGTTTATGTTAATAAAAGTGAAAATTTATGGATCGAGATGATAATTTTTGCAAAAATATCTTATATTTGTATAGCTACAATAAGCATTTTAGTTACAACCTTAAAATTAGAACAGAAAATATACTAAAATCTATTCGGATTATGAACGTCTCAAAAGTAATGTCCGATCTGGAGCGTAAGCATCCGGGCGAGAACGAGTATCTGCAAGCGGTACGAGAGGTATTGGAGTCTATCGAGGAGGTCTATAACCAGCACCCCGAATTTGAGAAGGCAAAGATCGTGGAGCGTATGGTCGAGCCTGACCGTGTAATCACATTCCGCGTAACATGGGTTGACGACAGCGGCGAGATTCAGACAAACATAGGTTATCGCGTACAATTCAACAGTGCCATTGGTCCTTACAAGGGCGGCATCCGCTTCCACAATGCGGTCAATCTGTCGATGCTCAAGTTTTTGGGCTTCGAGCAGACCTTCAAGAACGCCTTGACTACTCTGCCGATGGGTGGCGCAAAGGGCGGTTCAGATTTTAACCCCAAGGGTAAATCCAATGCCGAGATTATGCGCTTCTGCCAAGCCTTCATGTTGGAGTTGTGGCAGAATATAGGTCCCGACACCGATGTTCCTGCGGGCGATGTAGGAGTCGGAGGACGCGAGATTGGCTACATGTATGGCATGTATAAGAAGCTGGCACGCGAATACAACACAGGTGTACTCACAGGCAAGGGCATGACATGGGGTGGCTCGCTCATCCGTCCTGAGGCTACGGGCTTCGGCGCGCTCTACTTTACAGAGCATATGTTGCAGAAGGCAGGCAAGGATCTCAAGGGCAAGACCATCGCCATTTCGGGCTTCGGCAACGTGGCATGGGGTGCAGCAACCAAGGCTACCGAGCTGGGAGCCAAGGTAATAGCCATTTCGGGTCCTGACGGCGTGATCTACAACCCCGAAGGTATGACTCAGGAGAAGTTGGATTATATGTTGGAGCTTCGTGCTTCGAATCGTGATATCGTAGCACCGTTTGCCGAGGAGTTCAAGGATGCAACATTTGTTGCAGGCAAGAAGGCTTGGAGCATCAAATGTGATATTGCTCTGCCTTGCGCATTCCAGAATGAGCTGAACGAGGCTGACGCCAAGGAGCTTTTGGCTGGTGGCACATGGTGCGTGGCTGAGGTATCGAATATGGGTTGCACACCAGAGGCGATAGCGGCGTTCCAAGCAGCAGGCATATTGTTTGCCCCCGGTAAGGCGGTCAACGCAGGTGGCGTAGCGACATCGGGTTTGGAGATGACGCAGAACGCTCAGCACCTTTCGTGGTCAGCCGAGGAGGTGGACAAGAAGCTACACTACATCATGTCGCAGATCCACGAGGCGTGTGTCTGCTACGGCGAGCAGGCAGATGGCACGATCAACTACGTCAAGGGAGCCAACATCGCAGGCTTTATGAAGGTTGCGCAGGCTATGCTGGAGCAGGGAGCGATATAACCCCTAATTCTGAATTGGGGCTGGCGCACGGTAATTATTTTCATGTTTACCTTTTTTCAGTGCGTTTACTCTCCCTCTCATAGAACACCCGTTACGGGTGCGTCATGCCACAGAGGGCGAAGCCCGATGAATGGCATCTCTACCCTCAACCAAGGTCGTTAGAGATTCCATTCCTCACTCTGTTCGGTGGAATGACGTGCCGACAACAAGAATCTGGGCTGATTCCTATTCGGATCAGCCCAGTATTTATTCTCTCCTCAAAAAAGTTCCCCTACTTCTTCGTCTCATCAATTTTATCTTTAAGCTCGATATAAATAACGCCGTTCGATGTGTCGCCATACTTTTTGAACTCTTCGAGAGCCTTAGAACTGCTCTTTATAACGGTTACATGCTTAATATCTGAAACCACGATCCCCTTGATATCCTTAACAGTAAAACTCTTTCCATCGGCAGACTTCACTACACACAAAGGCTGATCCTTCTTTTCGGTGTCATATTTACTGCTAACACTAACTACAGTACCTCGCACATCCTTTTTGACCGAGACCTCTTTTCCATCCTCCCATATATATGTTTCTCCTGTAATAGGACCTTCCACATTCGTCATGTATATTTCATCCTCGGTCTCATGCAGAGTCTTTTGCGTTTGATGATCGATTCTTGCTCCATTTGATTGTCTTTGCATTGCTTGCTGAGGACGCGAATAAGCACCAACAACCACATTGCTGCCACTCTTGGTATTAACCACCACAGCACTTGAGATACCCTTCATCACATTGACATCCTTGATCTCGGTCTGTGGGATCTGATCGAAGAGCTCCTTCGAGACAACTTTACCATCTACCAGATAGAGAATCTTGCTATTGTCGTTAGTCCCATAGAAAACCTCCTGCAGATGAGATACCAAATTCAACGACACATCAATCTTCGAGCGACCCTGAATCTCAACCATTGTTTTATTCATATTGGGATAATCATAAACAAGATGTGTTGAGTTTTTAGGGACCGTGATGGTATATTCTCCATTCTTGTCTGTGGTAGTTTTGAGATTCTCCTTTCCATCGACCTGCACGATAGCATTCCTCAAAGAACACCCCAACTGATCGGTAACCCTACCCGTAATCTTGAGCTGTGCCATAGCCGAGCCACAGAGCACAACAGACAACGCTATAAATAATAGTTTTTTCATCTTCTTAGATAATTTAATAGTTTTTACTCAGTTAACATTAGGTTTTAGGTTTTGCGCGCTTTTCCTATGGCAAAGATAAGGCGTAAATCAAGAAAAAAGGTTTAACAAAGTGTTAATAAATGTTAACAAATGTTAACGGCGTTTGAATTTGCCTATTTTCTACATACCTTTGTTGTAGAAAAGAAATAACCAACGCTATGATCAGTCGCTCGACATTTCGCAACATATCCATCATGGTGGTCACATCGCTCCTCGCGCTGACCGCCCTGCAAGGTGCATGGGTGTGGAGACTCTACCGCGACACGGTGGAGGATTTCGAGCGCAGAGCAGAGTCGGCGACATATAAAACTATATATAAGGTATTCCGCATGGATCCCACTTTGGGATTTATGCCCTCGGAGCAGATACGCATTGATCTGGATGAGTTTGCACTCTATTTCACGCCCAACCTTTTGGAATTGGATGCTCTGCAACCCTATGCCGTTGAGATCATCGAGCGCATAAGCCAGGAGCGAGTGATGATGCAGCTGGGCGAGCGTGAGCTGATAGATAACCCTACCACATTCGAGATCGACATTGACGATGATGGAATGTTTGCTTTAAGACTGCACATCAGCGTGCCTTACGATAAGTTTTTGCAGGAGACGTGGGGGCTGATTCTCTCTTCGGCGTTGATGCTACTGCTTATGGCGGGGGTGTTGATCTACTTGGTACGCACGATGTTTGAGCAGAAGAATCTGGAGCTGATGCGACAAGATCTGACGCACAACATCACCCACGAGCTTAAAACCCCAATCTCGGTGGCGGTGGCGGCAAACGATGCCCTGCGCAACTTCTCGGCAGACAGCGACCCCAAGAAGCGCAAACGCTATCTGGATATCACAGCCTTGCAACTCGGACAACTCTCCAAAATGGTGGAGCATATCTTGGCAGCATCGTTGGAGAGTGGAGACAGAAAGCAACTCACGATTGAGCGTTTCTCGCTCGGCGCACTCATGGAGGAGCTGCAACAAGGTGTAGAGCTACGCAGCGAAAAGCCTATCAGGCTGAGTATCGACTCGCCAGAGGAGCTATACATCAAGGCGGATCGTTTCCACCTGAGCAACATACTCTCGACCATCATCGACAACTCGATAAAATACTCTGCCGAGAGTGTCAACATCACGCTTCGTGCCTACCATTCGGGCAAGGCATACGTAATAGAGATCGAGGATGATGGCTTAGGCATGGAACAGAAGCACCTGAAACATATTTTCGAGAAGTTTTATCGCATACCCAAAGGCAATGTGCAGGATGTGCGTGGCTTTGGCTTGGGATTGTACTACTCGAAGATAATCGTGGAGCGTCATGGTGGCACGATAAACGCCACAAGTCGCAAGGGCGAAGGCACAAAAATAAGAATAACACTACCCGATGATGAACGAGAAGAAAACTAACCTACTGCTGGTCGAGGATGAGCTGATGTTGGCTGAGATTCTGACCGACACGCTGACCGACAAAGGCTTCAACGTGCGCACGGTCTATGACGGATTATCGGCATTGGAGGCGTGGCGCAAAGAGCGAGCCGATGTGATTGTGACCGATGTGATGATGCCCAAGATGGATGGCTACTCATTGGTCAAGGCTCTGCGCAGGGAGGGTTGCACCGCACCGATTCTCTTTCTGACGGCACGTTCGGCTACCGAGGATGTGGTCAACGGTTTCGAGGTGGGAGGAAATGATTTTTTAAGAAAACCCTTTGCCATAGATGAGTTAATCGTAAGGGTAAACTCGCTTTTGGGACGCACTCAGAGCATAGTGCCAAACGAAAATGTATTCAACATCGGACGGTTTGAATTTTATCCCGCGGAGTCGAAGATCTCTTCAGCAAAAGGAAATGTCTCGCTCTCGGCACGCGAGGCGCAGGTGCTACTTCGTTTATGTCGCAACATGAATCAGACGGTAGAGACCGAATCTCTACTCAGAGAGTTGTGGGGAGATGATTCGTTTTACAATCTGCGAAGCCTCAACGTCTTTGTTTCGCGCCTAAGACGCCATCTTGAGGAGGATGAGAGTGTGGAGATTGTCAATATCCGAGGTGTGGGGTATAAACTTAGGTGCTAAACTTATGAGGTGCTAAACTCGCTCAAGAATTCTTCTTACCGCAGGGATACGCATCACAAGCAGCATTAGACAACGAGGCATGATGGCACAAAAGCCCGCCTCGAGCTTGGTCATCACTCCTGGCAGGCATCTCGCCCGACCACGAAACATAGCCTTCAACGCCTTACGCACAACACTCTGGGCACTCATCATCACACCACAAAGGCGCAAGCGGCGGCGCATCTTATCACTCAAATCATACAACGGCGTATCGACAGCCGATGGCATAAGCGTGGTGACGACCACCCCACGCCCGCGATACTCATACCACAAGGCTTGCCCAAGACTCTTCAGGTAGGCTTTGGTGGAGGCATAATGTGAGATTGTGGGAAATGGAGTCCATGCCGTGATGGAGCTTACCAAAAGTATATAGCCACGCCCTCGCTGAGCCATATCCTCGGCAAAGAGACGGCACAATTTGGTGGGAGTGGTGCAATGCAGAGCGATGATACGATCCAACTCGGGCAAAGAGGTGCGCTGCATCTGCGAAAAGAGCAACACACCAGCATTACTCACCAGCACCTCGACCTCGACACCCAAACTCTGCACCTGAGCATACAACTCCTCGGCAGCGGTGGCAGCCGTCAGATCAGAATAGATAGGCAAGGCTTTTACCCCAAAACCGCGAGTAAGTTGCTCACATACACGATTATTTTCCTCTTGCCGATTGCTGACCACCAGAATATCGTAGCCTCGCGCAGCCAACTCTCGAGCAAACTCCTCACCCATGCCCGATGAGCCACCCGTAATCAAGGCGTACATCCCGCTATCGCTTTAGAGACGCCATACGCGCCGACATCTCGGCATAGGCAGCCTGAGTCAGCAACCAACGCTTAGGCTTACCCTCCTGCTGATGAGAAAGGTACTTACCAAAGAGTCCATTTTCATCGCGACCATGCTTCCACGCATAGCGAAGTGTATGATCTACGGCATCAATATACTTCGAATCACCATCTATCTCATACAACTCGATCAGACCACGGAGCAAAACGGCATCGAACCACACATCGCCCGACTCCAAAATCATCTGACCATCATACTCCTTGAACCATCGCTGATAAGCATACTCGGCACACGACTGAGCCTGCTCAAGGAAGTGTGGTTGGTTGGAAATGCGATAGAGCATGGCTGCCGCCTGAATCATCTGACCTGTGTTGTATGAATACTTGGCTTTATTGACCTTATAATCCAAAACGCTGACGTTGTCGCTAAAGAGTCCTTCGTTCTCGTCATACAGCCAGCTCACCACCCACTTATAGAGATTGGTAGCGATAGCCAGATACTCTCGCTCGCCCGTAGCCTCAAACAACTTCAAGGCGCAAACTGCCGCTGGCGCATTGGAGCAGGCATTCTTCGACTCCTTCTTCTGCTCGCACCAATAGATACCGCCATTGAGTTTATCGTCATAGCCACTCATAACAAACTTCCAGATCTGCTGAGCCTTCTCCAGATAGCGTTTTTCGCCACTTAAGGTATAGAGATCGACAAAGTCGATTGCCAGCCAGATATTGTCATCATAGAATCTATCTGACGTACCTACGGTGATATAGGATGAGTAGCCATGAGGCTCGCGGCTCTTATCGAAATAGCTCTCCAGACCTGGGAGTACCTGATTTTCGATAAAACGCAGACACTCAGGCAGACCATTTGCCTCGTAGAGTGCCGACATCATCGAAAGAGTGCCAGAGTATGGCCAAAGGAAAGAGTATTGATTCTTAAAATCGGGCAGACCGTTGGCAAGGTATGTCACCTGATCGGGTGCATCCTGAGGATAATTCTCCGACAAAAGAGCTGTCTGATCAACATCATAGAGTTCATAAATTTTCAGGCGCATCTGCTCAGCACGCTCCAGATGACCCTGACTTGAGTCACAAGAGTAGAGCAATGTAACCAATGCCAATGCGATGGCGAAAGAGACTATTTTACGCATAATCCTTATTTTTATTAATTTATTTGGGACAAATATAGTAAATTTGCAGAAAACCATACGCAAAATGAAACAAGAGATTGAACGTAAATTCCTCGTGCGTGGAGAATACAAGGCTCTGGCAAGCTCATCTTCGTACATCGAGCAGGGTTACATTGCCAAATCCGAGGATCTGACATTGCGCATACGCACACGCGATGAGCAGGGATTTCTCACCATAAAAGGTCGCTCCGACAACGGTATCTCGCGCAGCGAATGGGAATATGAGATACCCGTGCAGGAGGCTCGACAGTTGCTCTCGTTTAGTCGAGGGCATATCTCTAAACGCCGCTATCTTGTAAACGTGGGCAAGCATACATTTGAGGTGGATGAGTTCTACGGCGCAAACGAGGGTTTGACGGTAGCCGAGGTGGAGCTCGACAGTATCAACGAGAAGTTCCCACGCCCCGAATGGTTGGGTGAGGAGGTTACGGGCGACAAACGTTACTATAACTCACAACTGCTGCGCCACCCCTACTCCGAGTGGCAAGAGAAATAGAGGCAAGAGAAATAAGAGAATACTAACCTGAAAAAAGATACAGATGAAAAGATTTTTATTGCTCATTTTGAGCATCGCTTCAACACTGACACTCTATGCCAACAAACCCGACAAAGGGTATCTCTTCTCCTACATCAATGGGCGAGGATTGGCATTTGCCTTCAGCTCCGATGGCGTGAAGTGGAGCTCGATAGGTAATGGGCGCACATTCTTCGACAGCGACTTCGGCACATGGGGCGCAGAGAAGAAGATGACAAGCCTTCACTTGGTGCGTGATGAGAAGCGAATGTGGCGTTGTGTATTCTCACCCAGAGAGGATAACGCCCAATTCGCCTACACCGAAAGCCCCGATCTGATCAATTGGAAACCTCAGGACTACCCCTATGTCGAGGGTAGCAGTTGCCGCCGCCCCGTTCTGATCAGCGGCGGTGATGGTAATGGTTGGGTTGTAATGTACTCTACGTTGCAGAATGAGATTTTTGCCTACTACACCACCGACTTCCGCACTTGGCATAAGGCAAATGTTTCGACAAACGAGTCTGAAAAAACACGAGAGTCTTGCCTCTCACCTGAATTTAAGAGTATAAAATTGGACGGCAGAGAGTTGCAAGGACAGATCCACATTGTGGAGTGGGAGCAGATCGACAAACTCATTAAGCGCGATGATTTTCTAAGAAACCGACAGGTTAAGCTGGACGAGCATATGGGGCAGGATCCTGTACGCTTTGCCGACCTGAAACCCGTAAAGAGCCAGCTACGGATAGATGGCTCTCAGCACAAGCAGATAAGCAACGAGTTGATCGGAATCTTCTTCGAAGATATCAGCTACGGTGCCGATGGCGGTCTTTATGGCGAACTAATTGAGAATCGAGATTTCGAATACTCGGCATTGGATCATGGCTCTTGGCACTCGCTCACGGCATGGGAACTTAAGGGCGAAGGCTCTACAATCAAGGTTCTGCAGGAGAATCCTATACATGCCAACAACAGCCATTATCTCGCTCTCGGCACCACTCACGCTGGTGCTACGTTAGAAAATGACGGATACTTCGGCATAAAGCTCACGCAGGGCGAGAGTTACCACCTAAATTTCTTCTCGCGCAAGGCATCGCCATCTTCAAAATCGAGCCGAGTGAAATTCTCGCTCGTGGATGAGAATGGGCAGATCGTAGCATCGAAGAGCGTAACAATCAGTTCCTCGGCATGGCGACAGAGCGAATATACACTCAAAGCGGAGAAGTCGTGCGAACGCGGACGACTCTTGATTACGCCTCTTGGCGAGGGAGAGGTACATATGGATATGATTTCGCTCTTCCCGCACAACACATTCAAGCAAAGACGCAACGGTCTGCGTGCCGATCTGGCGCAGGCGATAGCCGACCTAAAGCCAAAGTTTGTCCGCTTCCCCGGTGGTTGCGTGGCACATGGCAACGGATTGGATAATATGTATCTGTGGAAGCGCACCATCGGCAAGTTAGAGGAGCGCAAGCATATGCCCAACATCTGGAATTATCATCAGACTTTGGGTTTAGGCTATTACGAATATTTCCTCTTCTGCGAGGATATCGGAGCCGAGCCTCTGCCTGTAATACCAGCCGCTGTGCCTTGCCAAAATTCTTGGCGTCACGGTCATGGACAGCAAGGAGGAGTGGATATGGAGCATATGGATGAGTATATTCAGGATATATTCGATCTGATCGAGTGGGCAAACGGCGACAAGAGCACCAAGTGGGGTAAGTTGCGTGCCGAGGCGGGACATCCAGAGCCATTTAATCTGAAATATATCGGCATCGGCAACGAGGATCTGATTTCGGAGGTCTTCACCGAGCGTTTCAACATGATTTACGATGCCGTCAGAGAGAAACATCCCGAAATTACCATCTGCGGTACGGTAGGACCATTCTACGAGGGATCGGATTATGAGTGGGGATGGAAATTGGCAAAGCAGAAGCAGGTGCCAATGGTCGATGAACACTACTACGTTTCGCCCGGTTGGTTTATCCACAACCAAGACTACTACGACCACTACGATCGTAACGCCTCACAGGTTTATCTGGGCGAGTATGCTTGCCACTTGGCAGGACGTCAGAACAACATCGAGACAGCACTCTGCGAGGCTCTACACCTTATAAACGTGGAGCGCAACGCTGACATCGTGCGTATGACCTCTTACGCACCGCTTCTGGCACGCTATGAGGCTACAAATTGGAATCCCGATATGATCTACTTCAACTCTTCGCGCGTGGACCTCACCCCTGGGTATTACACACAGAAGATCTTTGGCAACAATAGTGGCGACAGCTATATCGACTCTTCGCTTCGAGTTGAGAGTCGCCGCGAGGATGTACGCAAACGCATTGCCACATCGGTGGTCAGCGACTCGGAGAGTGGCGACATAATCATCAAGATGGTGAATCTGCTGCCTACTGAGGTATCTACACGAGTGGTGATGGATAATTGCCCCGAGCTGCAAAATGAGGCTACTTGCACACTGCTCAGTGGCTCGCCCGCAGAGCGCAACGCCACCCCACAGCAGAGTCAGATAGAGGTCGGCAAGGAGTTTGACTACACCATGCCCGCATACTCATTCTCAACAATAAGAGTGAAACGAAAGTAAACGACTGATTAAAAATACAATGAGCCTGTCCACAATTTGTTAGACAGGCTCATTTTGTTTTGAAGTTGTATAGCAAGAGGAATTTTTATATCTCTACACCTGTGAGCAACTCCACGGCTCGGCGTCCTTCTGCGCCAAGCGAAAGCGAGAAGTCGTTGACAAAAAGCGCGATATGCTTATCAATCACATCATCTTCCAACTCCTGAGCATGAGCCTTGACGTATAGGCGCGATGACATAGGATGCTCGAAGGCATACTCTATGCTGCGTCTGAGGATTCGCTCCACCTGAGGGCGAAGTGCCTCCAGCTCACGCCGTATGACGATTCCACCCAATGGCAATGGCAACTTAGTCGTGCGCTCCCACTCCAAACCAAGATCCGCCACCAGCTCCAGATTACGCCGCTGATAGACAAACCTGCCCTCGTGGATAAGCACTCCTCCATCGGCTGCGCCCTGCTCTACAGCCTCGGCAATCGCGGAAAAGAGGCGTGGCTCGCGCGCTTCGATCTGAGGAAAGAGCCTACCGATCAAAGCATTAGCGGTGGTATGCTCACCTGGGACAAGGATATGCTTCAGCCTGCCACACTCACCCTTGCGGCGCACCAGCAGAGGTCCGTTACCTCGCCCCAAAGCAGCACCGCTATCGAGCAGCAGATAATTCTTCTGGATGGCTGGCAGAACGGCACAACTTATCTTGCTGACATCTGCCCCGCAACCAAGCACTCCAGCGTTGAGTTCCTCGATATCGTGATACTCCACCTTGAAGCTCAGCTCCTCGGTATCGACCAAGCCATGAAGCATGGCATGGAACATAAAGGTGTCGTTGGGGCATGGCGATATGGAGAGTTTCAGTTCCTTCATTGTAATCAGAGTTTTGAAGTGAAGGTATAGCTACCCGACTTGACTTTATAGAGTGCATAGCCGTCACGCACGCCCTTGCAGATCATATTCTCATCCAACCGAACCTTTGGCTCAGCTCCGCTGAAAGGCACCCAAATGGTAGCAGTAGAGCCTACAGGCACCACGCACGAGAGGGTAAAGTCGTCTGCCTCGCGCTGCCACTTGATGTCGATAGTACCATAGGCTGTATCATGCTCATAATGTACCCAATCCAAGCCTTCGGGCAGAACAGGACGCACCTCAAACGAGCGATAACCCGCATCCACCGCTTCCAAGCCTGCCAAATCACGATAGAACCAGCCGATACCGCCACCAAACATTGGGTGATTGCGCGAATCGCGACCATCCCAATTCTCCCAAGTGGTGGTTGCGCCTTGCTCGATCCACCAGCCGAAAGATGGGAAGTCGCGCTGGTTGATGATCTTATAAGCCAAATCTTTCATGCCATTCTCCACCAAAATCTCGAACAAATAGCGAGTACCCACAATACCCGTATCGAGATGGTCGTTCACCTCGGCAATGTTATCCTTCAACGCCTGCACAACCTTAGCCTTACGCTCCTCGGGCACTCCGATCTTCAGAGCCAAGACATTGCTGCCATACTTGCCATAAGAGCCTGTGGTAGGATCGTAGAGCTCACGATGGAATGCCTCCGCAGCCTTATCGCGAATTGCAGCGAACTCCTTAGCCTGCTCGTTGAGCCCCAGAGTATGAGCCGTACGAACAACGATATCGGCACAATGCACCAAGAAGAAGGTATGCACCAACTCGGCACGTGGCAACTGACGTGGAGGCAACCAATCGCCTAGATTCTTCCACTGCTGAGGATCTCGGGCGTGCATCAAGCCCTGCTCGTTGATCCACGTAGTCATCCAACGCACGTGACGGCACATGGCATCGAAGTTCTGCTCCAGCATACGGCGATCACCATAGTGACGATAGAACTCCCACGGCATGATCTCGATAGCGGCTCCCCAGCCTACACCACCGCCACACCCTGGTTGCCATGGCGCACCGTTGGGGACATAACCATCCTGAGTCTGCGCACCGCGGATATCGCGGATCCACTTATTATAGAATGTCTGCGTAGCGAAATTATGCATCACCGTAACGCAAGCCACCTGACCATCACCCGTATAAGCCGAACGCTCACGATGAGGGCAGTCGCTGGCGATAGAGCCATGCATATTATCCAACTGACTGCGCTGCCATATCTCGTTTATCTTGTTTATCAACTCATTAGAGGTCTCGAACTTACCCGCAGGCTTCACATCTGTATTTACGGCGTGTGCCTCAACCTGCTCGGCTGACAAATTGTCGATACCTGAGATCTCCACCTCCGAGAATACGAACCATGTAAAACGCGCATGATATGACTCGTTGCCCGTACCCTTGGCGATATAGCTATTGCCTCCGTTACCCGGGGACTCACTAAGGTACTTGATATCGACCTTCTGACCGCGCTCAGCCTTGATATTCTTCAGAGCCACCCAACCCGACACCTCGACAGGGAATTTTATTTTATAGATGCCGTCTTCGCGCTTCTCAAACTCTACGGGAGCAAATCGCTCTGTGATACGATCGGCAGGACCATTCTGTGGGATCAGCTTACCACATGGGGCGCGTTTCTCTGTAGCCTTCACCCATGCCGAATCATCATAGGCAGCAGTAGACCAACCCTCATGCTCAAGGCGGGCATCGTAATGTTCACCATAATATATCTGGTCGCTCACAATGGCACTACGCTCCACACTCCACGACTCATCCGAAGAGATAATCTGTGTTGTGCCATCCTCATAGAGGATCTCGATCTGACCTATGAATCGAGGTGTACCATAACCCTGCACCCAATGGGTGGTGATATCGTAAAAACCGTTACCCAGAATGACGCCAATAGCATTCTCGCCCTCCGCAAGCAGAGACTTCAGATCGTGCGAGAGGTACATGACGGTATATTCCTCAAACGGATCGGCAACCACGATACCGCGATTTACCAGATTGGGGCGGCGGTCATAATTGGTCTGATTAGGCGAGAGATAATCCTCTCCCACACGCTGACCATTGATATAGAGTTCATGATAGCCCAAGCCTGTACCGTAGTAGCGAGCCTCCTTGATGGGCTTCATCACCTTGAACTCCTTACGCAAAAGCGGAGCAGGGACAAAATCCTTGCTACCCATCACATCGTAAGAGTCCTCACCCTGCCATGGCGCACCGATCCACTTACCTTTCCACTCATCTGCAGAAAGTATGCCCATATGCCAATGTGCTGCATCGGACCACTCGGAAGCTCTACCCTTCTCATCCCAAACCATCACCTGCCACCAATAAGATGTACGCGAGAGGAGTTTTGAGCCTTTATACTCGACAAATGCCGATTCCGCAGATAGCACCTTACCACTATCCCAAACAGGATTATCGAACCCATCGGGCGAGGTGGCTACCCTCACACGATATGCCGTTTGGGCAACGCCGCGTGCCTGAGCCAGATTCTCGTTAATCCACATTAGGCGTGGCGCAGCAATATCTATAATGGGGTCAGCGGCATATTCGCAACGCAGATCTACCGCACGGATTGAACTCTGCTCACGCGCCTCAACGCCCAAGATCGAGCAACAGAGTGCGACAAGCAGTGCAAAGGAAAAGAATTTATGATTTCTCATAGGGTTAGGATTTTAGGTAGCAAATTTATAATTTGGATAACGCCTCAGCCAAAGCCTCGCACGCCCGACTGAGTTCCCACTTCGGGAAAGGATCGCCCACACGATTGGAGATAGCTCTAAGGTGCAAAAACTCCACACCCAACTGCTCGGCAACGGCACATACAGCAGCACCTTCCATCTGCTCGATAAGTGGATATGCTGGAGCAGTATCGCTATACAGATAACCATCTTCCGTATGGCTCACCGTAAGCGAAGCCACTGCCTGATAGTTGGTTTGGGGCTCGGAGCTATAAACATGAGAAAATCGCTCTGGCAAACCCGCCACACGATCCTCCACAACCTCCACGACCTGCCCAAGCAGCAACTGCTCACTCATAGCTCCCGCCACACCGCACAAGACCACACTCTGCGCCCCACACTCCACGATGGCTCGAGCCGCGCCTGCCGCAGCCTGAGCCATGCCCACACCGATTATGCGGCATGGGCTTTGGGGTGAGAGTCTTTGCAGAGTCTGAGCCTCCTCTTGCGTGGGGAAGAGAAAAAGCCTTTGCATGGATTATTCTCTTTCTAAAGTGTTTAACTATGCCTTGCCGACAATAGCCTCGACATCCTCAACGATGATAGGAATCTGCTTGTTGCCAATGACTCGACCAGAGGTCTCGGTAACAACCAAATCATCTTCCAAACGAATACCACCGAAATCACGATACTCCTTGAGCTTCTCGTAATTTACGATACCCTTATATTTGCCTTCAGCCTCCATCTTGTCGATCAACGCAGGTACGAAATAGATACCAGGCTCATCCGAGAGGACTGTGCCAGGCATCAAACGCCAATACTGACGCTTGATACATGTTGCCGAAGCCTTCAAACGCTCCTCAACCTCCGACATATCGAAGCTACGCTCCCCGATATTCTCGCAATCGTGAACATCCAGACCAATGCCATGACCCAAACCATGAGGCATAAACAGATAGCCTGCACCTGCTGCCATAGCATCATCCACCGAGCCACGCACCAGATCCAGATCCTTCAAGCCCGAAAGCAACGTACGCTGAGCAACATCCGAAAGCTCCATATACATCATGCCTGGGCGAAGTGCTGCCGCAGCATCATCGTGAGCCTTGAGAACAATATTGTAGATATCCTTTTGCTTCTGGGTGAACTTACCACTTACAGGGAATGTACGGGTATGATCCGAAACATAACCATTCACATGCTCGCCTCCAGCATCGCACAATAGCAAGCGACCATCGGTCAAGATACCAGAGTGGTCGTGGTTATGGAGCACCTCGCCATGCTGCGAAAGGATGGTATGGAACGATACGCCTGTACCATACTCCAAAGCCTTACCGCCCACGATACCTGCAACCTGATGCTCTGAGCGTCCTGCACGTGTGTGAAGCATGGCTGCTGTATGCATCTGATAGCCAATCTCGAAAGCCTCCTCTAAAGCTGCAATCTCCTCTGCAGACTTCTTCTCGCGCATCTCGGCTACGGCAAAGATCAGATCCCACGACTTGCGGGCGTGCAACATCTCAGGCTTAATACCCAACAGATCTGACAACTGGAGCTTGGTCAAGCCTCGATATGGAGGCAGGTAGTGAACATGACGACCTACCGAAATGGCAAGCTGCAGATCCGCCGCCAAAGCCGCCATAGGCTTCGACTTAGACACACCTACCTGCAAAGCAAGATCCTGAATGGTAGCCTGAGGACCCATCCAGATAATATCCTCGACAGTAAAATCATCGCCATAGAGCGTAGCCTCGCCCGTAGAGGCATCAATAACACCCATCAGCGAAGGCACGTTCTGACCAAAATAGTAGAGGAAAGTGGAGTCCTGACGAAAAGAGTATGTATTGTTAGGATAGTTAAAAGGAGCCTCGACATTGCCAGGCAAAAGAATCAAACCATCACCAACTCGGCGACAAAGCTCGGCACGGCGCTGAGCATAGATTTCTGCTGTAAACATAGTTTTATTTAGTTTTAAGTTTTTACTTTATCTGTTTAGTATTTGGGGACATCTTCGTGGTCGGCAGGCACCATCTTGTAGAGCTTATCGCCTCGGCGCAGCACGCTATCTACCTTCATCGAGCAATAGCTCCCCTTGCTGACCTGCTTTACCACCTGCTCGTGCAAAACGATATTCTCTGCCCGACACTCCTTCACGCCTGTGGTCTCGCCCATGAACAAGAGCGAATCGCCCTCATTGAGCGATGCCGACTCAACCAAAATCTCGGCAACCGAGATCTTCTTGAAGAAGTTGGTGATCTTACCCACATACACCTTGCGCTCGGTAGCCGATGAGCCGTAGTGTGAGGTATGTTCCGCCATAGGGCGACCAGCATAGTACCCTTCCCAGAAGCCGCGGTTGAATACCGTCATGAGCTTTTGCTTCAACCCCTCGGCAAATTCCTGATTATACTCGCCACGCTCCATGGCACGGAGTGCCGCATCGTAGCTCTCGACCACGCGCTTGACATACTCGCCACCACGCGCACGACCCTCGATCTTAAGCACCCTTACACCTGCTGCGATAAACTTATCCAGAAAATCTATCGTACACAGATCCTTCGGCGAGAGGATATAACGTCCATCGATTGCCAACTCGCGCCCCGTTTGCAGATCCTTGATCTGGTATTTACGGCGACAAATCTGGCGACAAGCACCGCGATTGGCAGAGCACCCCTCCTCATGTTCGCTCAGGTAGCACTTGCCCGAAATGGACATACACAACGCGCCGTGGGCAAACATCTCGATTCGCACCAACTCTCCGCGAGGACCTACGATCTGATTCTGCTCTATTTCACGCGAGATATGGGCAATCTGCTCAAGGCTTAGCTCGCGTGCCAAAACCACAACATCTGCCCACTGAGAATAAAACTTCACAGCCTCAGCATTAGATATATTGCATTGGGTGGAGATATGCACCTCCATACCCACACGGCGAGCATACATGATGGCTGCCACATCGGCTGCGATGATGGCATCAACGCCCTCTGCCGCCGCGCGATCTATCACCTCGCACATAGCCTCCATCTCGTTGTCATAGAGTACGGTATTGACCGTAAGGTAGCTCTTGACACCCGCTGCACGAGCTATACTCACTATCTCGGCAAGATCATCCAAAGTGAAATTCACCGAAGATTTTGCTCGCATATTCAATACTCCCACACCGAAATATATGGCATCGGCACCCGCCTCGATGGCGGCATGCAACGACTCCATACACCCTACGGGAGCCATGATTTCTATATCTTTACGTCTGATATTCATCTCCACACTCTGCTTTGCTACTTCTTTCTACCCATCAGATTCTGAGCATACGCTCGCAGGTACTCGGTACGCTCAGCGGGGATATCGAGTGTATCCAAAATCGAGATAGCTCGCTCGAAGCGCACCGCGATCTGCTGGTTGATAACCTTCGGAACATCGTACTTATCATAGACAGCCTTCACGCGCTGGATCTTCTCCTCATCCGAGAGTTTTTCATCCAAATGGGTATGACACAACACCTCACGATCCTCCTCCGTAGCGCGACTCATGGTGTTGAGCATCAGGCAGGTCTTCTTACCCTCCAAGATATCGCCACCGATGCGCTTACCCAACTCCTCGACTGTGCCGTAGCTATCCAGCAAATCATCCTGCAACTGGAACGCCAAACCCAGCTCCAAAGCATAGCGATAGATCTTGCGGCAGTCCTCCTCCGAAGCGTTACCGATCACCGCACCGATCATTGCCGAACCAGCAAGCAACACCGAGGTCTTAAGCTCGATCATGTTCATATACTCGGCAACGGCAACCTTCTGGATCTTCTCGAAATCCATATCGTACTGCTGTCCCTCGCATACCTGCAACGCCATAGGAGTAAAGATATCCAATATGCGTGCAAGTTTATCCTCTGGCACACCACGCAAGAGCTTATACGCCTCGATCATCATCGCATCGCCCGACAAGATAGCCACATTGCTGCCCCACTTGGCATATACCGATGGCTTACCGCGTCTTACCACAGCGTTATCCATGATATCGTCATGCAGCAGCGTAAAGTTGTGAAACATCTCCACCGCCAAAGCTGCAGGCATTGCCTCCGCCGCATCGCCACCAAAAGCTTCACACGCAAGCAAAAGCAATACGGGGCGGATACGCTTACCGCCACCCGACATAGCGTAGATGATAGGGTTATAGAGTAGCCCTGGTTCTTCGGGGAGTTGCATCTGAGCCAAATTATTCTCAAATAATTCGAGGATCTGATCGTTGTTTCTCATCGCTTGAATACTATTTTTCGTTGTTCATGCCCCAAATTTAAGAAAAAGTTTGAAGAAAAAGAATTTTATACTTAACTTTGACAAACCAACCGCATAGGAATTTATTTTTTATTTAACTATAAACTACCAAAAACATTATGAAAAAATTGGCTATGGGTATCGATATCGGCGGAACAAACACTGCGTTTGGTCTTGTTGATGAGGAGGGTACCGTATTTTGCGAGTCTGTAATCTCTACCGAGAAGTACAAGAAATTTGACGACTATGAGAATTATATCGCAGCTCTTTGCGAGGGTATGCACGCACTTATCGGCAGCGTATCTTTCGAGTTTGAGTTGATCGGTATCGGTATCGGCGCACCTAACGCCAACTACCATACAGGTATGATCGAGACTCCAGCTAACCTTTGGAAGTTCCGCGATGACGAGCCTAATCCAGACGAGTCTCGCCGTATGTTCCACTTCGTGGATGATATCAAGAAGTCATTCCCAGGCGTGGAGGTAGCTATCACAAATGACGCTAACGCTGCAGCTATCGGCGAGGGCGTATTCGGTAGCGCAAAGGGTATGAAGGATTATGCTGTAATCACATTGGGTACAGGTCTTGGTTCTGGTATCGTGAGCAACGGCGAGATGATCTACGGTCACGATGGTTTCGCAGGTGAGTATGGTCACATCATGGTTGACAGCCGTTCAACAGGTCGTGATTGCGGTTGCGGCAGAAAGGGCTGTTTGGAGGCTTATGCATCGGCTACAGGTATCAAGCGTACCGCTTTTGAGTTGATGGCTAAGATGAGCAACGACAGTGAGTTGCGCGAGATCCCTTACTCTAAGTTCGAGGCTGTGATGTTGTCAACTGCTGCCGACAAGAACGACCCTATCGCACTCGAGGCATTCCGCTTCACAGGTGAGGTTTTGGGTAAGGCTTTGGCTGACTTGGTTGCTACAACTTCACCTGAGGCTATCATCCTCTTCGGTGGTTTGGCTAAGGCTGGCAAGTATATCTTCGAGCCTACTAAGTGGTACATGGAGGAGCATATGTTGCCTACTTTCAAGAACAAGGTTAAGCTCTTGCCTTCAGGTATTCAGGGTAAGAATGCAGCTATCCTTGGCTCTTCGGCTTTGATCTGGCAGAAGGTAAAGTAAGCTAACTATATCCACTCTATGCCCAACCCGTTTGAGCAGGTTGGGCATTTTCTTTTTTTTAATACATTCAAGATGAAGAAACTATTACTATTTTTAGCACTCTTGATGCCTGCGTCAATTTGGGCACAGAATGCAGCCGTAAAGAAGATTCAGCAGATGGCAAAGGAGGACAATCAGGTGATGAAGCATCTGGATATCCTTTGCAACCGCTTCGGCGGACGTGTGGCAGGCTCTGACGCCTACGACAACGCCGCAGATTGGGCGGTACGCTGCTTCGAAAAGTGGGGTTTGGAGGTCTCTGTCGAGGAGGCTGGTGAGTTGAGCGTGGGATTTAACCGCGGCGGCTGGTGGGGTTACCAGACAGGCGAAGAGCAGCACACGCTCCACTTTGTCACCCCTTCCTATACCTCTGGTACCAAAGGACCTCAGAAGGGTCATGTCGTGATCGAGCCACGCACCGCCGAGCAGGTGGCACGCGTGAAGCATCTCTTGAAGGGCTCGTGGGTGCTTCTCAATGGTCATAATCGTGGCTGGTCGTTTGGCTACGGTCCTTGGTGGGACAACAAGCGCAAGGAGATCATCGCCGCCAACGCCGAGGCTGAGAAGTGGAATCGCGAGCATGCAGGCGAGGATGGCGAGCGCAAGCCTATAGATGACGACACCGCGCCTCTGTTCTACAACGAGATGGTCGAGGCGGGCATCTTGGGCTTCGTGCAGAAGGGCACAACCCCTCTGACTGCGCTCTACGACCGCGATGTGATCGGTCATAACATCCCATTCGATTCGCTACCCACGGTGCCGAACATCATCCTCGATGAGCATCAGTTCGACCACATCTACCGCATGGCTAAGGAACGCCGCCACGTGGAGCTGAATTTCGATATCCGCAACCACTTCAAGCTCGGTCCTGTGAAGTACCACAACATCGTGGCTACGATCAAGGGCTCGAAATACCCCGATGAGTATGTCTTGGTGGGTGCTCATTTGGACGCTTTCGATGTCGCTACGGGCGGTGTGGATTGCGGTTCGGGCGTAAGCGTGGTGATGGAGGCTGCACGCATGATCTCGCAGTCGGGCGCAAAGCCTGAGCGCACCATCGTCTTCATCCTCTTTGCGGCTGAGGAGTTCGGCTTGCTCGGCTCGCAGGCGTGGCTCAAGGCACACCCCGACAAGGCCGACAAGATCTCCAACATGTTCAACCGCGATGGCGGACCTATGCCCTACACCTCGTTCTCTGCGCCTAAGTCGCTTGTGAAAGAGTACGAGAAGATTGCCGCGCCTATTCAGGAGCTATACCCCGACTACAACTTCACCATCCGCGAGCTTCAGCCCCGCGAGAGACCAAAGAATCTGGGCGGCAACGATGCTTCGACCTTTGCTGTGGCGGGCATCCCTGCTTTGCAGATGAGCGAGTGGACCGATGTCAAGGGCTACGGCTTCAGCTACAACGAGATCTGGCACACCGAGCGCGACACCTACCAGAAGAGCATCCCCGAATATCAGGAGCAGGCGGCAGCCGCCATGGCATTGATGGTTTTGGGTACTGCCAACCTGCCGAAGATGCTACCCCGCGAGGAGGTCTATAAATAATATTATATATAAGGTATCTCACGGAGGGGGAAAGTTTTTCATTGAAGCTTTCCCCTCTTCTGTTGAAAAATTTAAGCGTATCAACATAAATTTCCGTTGCGCCATATTACACGCGCAGAAAAGAAGAAAAAAACGGGCATAAATTTGGTAAAAAAGGATATTTTGCTTACCTTCGCAGCAGTTTTATACCTCTCAGAAAACGCCAAAATTCGGGGGGGGGATTTTTAACAGTAAGGCACTACAACTCAGATATTTACAAGGATTATTTAAACTATCATTTACTTTGTCGCATAAAGGCGGCGATGTAAATTTTATTTATTTATACTAAAACGGGGTGAAAACCTCGAAAAACATAAGAAGAATACAATTTTTTCAAACTTTTTTAATTCATTAACTAACATTAACAAACAGAAATCATGAAAAGATTTATGATGTTTGCAGCACTTTTGGGTGTTATGACACTTTGGAGCTGCGTTGACAATCAGGAGTCACAGTCAGTAACTGACATCCGTGACGCAAAGACAGAGGAGCTTAAGAGCCAGGCTGCGTTGAACAACGCACAGGCTG
The DNA here is from genome assembly GCA_017531305.1 of Alistipes sp. Taxonomy (GTDB): domain Bacteria; phylum Bacteroidota; class Bacteroidia; order Bacteroidales; family Rikenellaceae; genus Alistipes. Next base: position 9,167 of record JAFXLG010000036.1, on the reverse strand, counting down.
AGGCTGCTAAAATTTTGGCACAGGCAGATGCTGCTTTGAAGGCAGCTGAGGCTGCTTACCAGCAGGCTATGGCTGAGCAGGTAAAGGCACAGGCTGAGATTTTGAAGATCGAGGCTGAGATCGCTGCTATCAATGTTCAGATTAAGGAGGCTGAGTTGGAGGAGACTCTCGCTCGTTTGGAGGCTACAAAGACTCAGTTGGAGGCTAACAAGGCTACCTATGAGTATCAGATCGCTCAGGCTAAGGCTAACATGGCTCGTTTGGAGGCACAGTTGGAGGTTGACTTGGCTCGCTACGAGGCTGATTTGCTCAGACAGCAGTGGGAGGTTATCAATGCAACTAAGGACCTTGAGAATGCTGAGAAGATTAACTACATGGCTTTGTACAACGAGTACTCAAGTGCAGTTTCAGCCTTGAACAGTGCAAAGAGCTGGTTGGTATATGCACAGAAGGACTATGTAGCAGCTGAGGAGGGTATCATCGCTGACGAGGAGGCTTATGCTAAGACTATCGAGTCTTACAAGGAGGCTATCGCTGAGGCTGAGGCAAATATCGCATTGTACCAGACTCGCGTTGATGCATTCGCTGAGTATGTAACTTTGACAGACGAGGAGTTGGAGGCTAAGATCGCTGAGAAGGAGGCTGAGTATTTCCCTGCTTACACAGCATATCAGTTGGCTTATAATGCTTTCAACGATTACCTTGAGGCTAACCCACAACCTGAGTTCCCTGCTGAGGTAGATCGTTACATTACAATCATGGACAATTGGTATAATCTTCTTTGGAATGGTGAAAACCGCGATCCATGGATTTTTAGCTACGAAGTAGATTTGGATGCTCTTTCATGGAATCAGGAGACTAACGCTATCGGTTACTACTTGCCAAATGCTGACCCATATTATATGGACTTCTACCCTGTATTCGAGAAGGACGAGGAGCTCGGTTGGGCACCATATAGCTATGATTATGAGACAGTAGAGTACACATTCGAGGGTTGTGATGATGTTGAGACTGTACGTTACCCTAAGTACTCTCCAAACAAGGGTGCTTGGAAGGTTAACGAGGAGAACTTCAACACTTACTTGAAGATGTGGGGTCAGAACCTTGAGAACCACTACTACAAGAGAAATATGGATCAGTTCCTGAAGCAGGCTGAAGAGATGGAGAAGAAGGCTAACAGCACTGAGAAGGGAAGCGAGGGTGAGTATGTAGCTTACAAGAATGCTGTAGAGGCTTACGTTAAGGCTAAGGAGGCTCAGGACGCAGCTCAGAAGGAGCGTGATGCAGCTTATGAGGCTTACTTGGATGTTTATGATACAGTAAAGGACTTCATGAACCCAACAGCTGAGGAGACTAAGGCTCTTGATGAGGCTTGGGCTGCTTATGAGAAGGCATTGGATGCACTCTATGAGGCATGGGATAAGTTCGATGAGGCTGAGGCTACTTTGAATGACACTCGTATGATGAAAGAGTGGGTAGAAGAGGATATCAAGAATATAAAGAGTTGGGCTGCTGACTGTGCTGCTCAGTACGCAATTCTCACAGGTGACTATGAGAACGCATGCGCTGCATACGAGGAGCTTAAGGAGTTGGCTGCTATCGCTGACGATGAGAAGACTTATGAGGAGTTGAACAACTGGTATGCTGAGTTGTATGCATCTGAGGAGTATGTAGCATATCGCACAACAATTCATGAGTACAACGAGATCAATGCTGAGATCGAGGCATTGCGCGAGGCTTATGCAGCTGACGACAACTATGAGTCTGTAGTTAACCAGTACAACAACTATATCGAGTGGTACGAGTCTGACATCGAGTACTACAACGAGCAGATCGCAGCTCTTGAGGAGGCAATCGCTGATCCTAACCACGAGGAGACTTTGGCTGCATTGCAGCAGGCTATCGAGATGGCAGAGGCACGCGTAGCTGCAGCTCAGAAGGCAGTTGACGAGGCTAAGGCTAAGTTGGACGCTGCATTGGCTGAGTAATTAAACAAGAAACGGCTAAAAAAAAGGAATAATGAAGATTAAAAAGCTTTTATTATCAGCCGTTCTACCCATATTATGTCTTACAACTGTTGCTGCTCAGAGCTCTGCTCAGCAGGACAACACTCCTAAGAAGGGTGATGTAACTCTGGCAGCAACCGTAGGATATAACAGTTACGCAAGCGTAAAGGCATTGCCAGGCAACTTGACTACTTATGAGGCTTCTGCCCTTTCGACAGATTGGTCACAGAAGAAGCTCATGGTAGGTCTTGAAGGCGGCTGGTTCGTATCTGACGCTTGGAAACTGAGCTTGGGTGGAGGTTTGAACTTCTCTAATAACCCAGGTTATACAGGAGTTCCCGGTACGGCAGATGAGAATTTGGGCTTGGAGGACAACCTCGGTATGATTCCTAACTACCGCGCTGTTGCTGACTCTTACTCATTCTCATACAACGTTACCGCAGGCATTGACCGCTACTTCAATGTGAAGAGCGTGAAGAATTTGATGGTTTACACCGGTCTTAGAATCGGCTTCGCATACGGTCTCAACGAGGAGAAGTATGATGAGTGGACTTCTATGGGTAAGTCAACTGCCGAGACTTGGAATGCTCGCGTGGGCTTTACATTCGGTGCTGACTACTTCGTAGCTAAGGGTATGTTCGTAGGTATCTCTGTAGATCCTGTGGCTTACACTTACAACATGACTTCATACAAGCCTCAGGAGGGTTTGGCTAACTTGGCAGCTGATGGTCACAACATCGGTTTCTTGGCAGCTCCAACACTTCGTGTCGGTTTCGTATTCTAAGTCAATCGAAGAGTATAGAATTAACAAAACACCTGATCCAAATGTGGGTCAGGTGTTTTTTTTGTGCGCGGTCGGGTGATTTTTTTGTGTGCGGTCGGGTGATTTTTTGTGCGGTCGGGTGGGTTGTGAGGGTTGCTTGGTCGGGAGCCTCTGGGCGGTCTGGGGCAAGAGCGCAGGCAGTCAAACAAAAAAATTGGGGCAAAAGCATGATTTTTTAGGCTCAGGGGTTGTAGATTAAAAAAATATGCGTAACTTTATATTTCAAAGGCTAAAAACTAACTAAAAACCTAATAAAACTTCTAAGAATATGAAAAACTATTCAGCTAAAGAGATCAAGAACATCGTTCTTGTAGGAGCTCCAGGCTCTGGTAAGACTACCTTGGCTGAGGCGATGGCTTACGAAGGCAAGGTCATCGACCGCAGAGGTAGTATCGAGACTAACAACACTTTGTCGGACAATACCGATATCGAGCACGAGTACAAACGCTCAATCTATGCGACTACCCTCTTCACAGAGTTTATGAATCGCAAACTCAATATCATTGATTGCCCGGGTTCGGACGACTTCTGCGGTAACCTATACTCTGCATTTAAGGTAGGTGACGTGGGTGTGTTGGTGATGAACGCGCAAAACGGTTGGCAGGTAGGTGACGAGTTGCAGTCACGCTACGCCCGCATCCTGAACAAGCCATTGGTGGGTGTGATCAACCAGCTGGACGGCGAGAAGGCATCGTATGAGAATATGATGGAGGGCATCCGCGCCGCTTCACCTGTGAAGCCTGTGATCGTGCAGTATCCTGTAAATCAGGGCGCAGGTTTTAACTCATTCATCGATGTTTTGATGATGAAGATGTACCGATTCACAGACGAGAACGGTACTCGCGAGGAGTTGGAGATCCCAGCAGAGGAGTTGGATCACGCTACAGAGCTCAATCAGGAGTTGACTGAGGCTGCGGCAGTTTATGATGACGCATTGATGGAGCTTTACTTCGAGAAGGGCTCGCTTACTCAGGATGATATTCGCTCAGGTCTGAAGAAGGGTGTTGCTAATCGTGACATCATGCCTATCTTCTGCTGCTCGGCAAAGCGCGATATCGGTACAAAGCGTCTGATGGAGTTTATCATCAACGTGGCTCCAGGTCCATCTGTAGCACCTAAGTTCCTCTCGACAGAGGGCGAGGAGTTGGCAGCAGACGAGACTCAGCCTACAGCATTGTTCGTATTTAAGAGCCAGATCGAGCAGCATATCGGTGAGATTACATATTTCCGCGTAGTACGTGGTAAGGTAACTGAGGGTATGGAGCTTGTGAACAGCCGTACAGGTAACAAGGAGAAGCTCTCGCAGTTGTTTGCCGTAGCAGGTAAGAACCGTATCAAGGTGACTGAGCTTTCGGCTGGTGATATCGGTTGCACAGTGAAGCTCAAGGGCACTCGCACTAACGACACATTGGCAGCTCCATCTACTCCTGTGGCTTGTGAGCCTATCGTATTCCCAGAGCCACGCTACCGCGCTGCAGTAAAGGCTAAGGAGCAGAACGATGAGGAGAAGTTGGGTAAGATCCTTAACGATGTGAAGTATGAGGATCCTACAATCCTTGTTGAGTACTCTAAGGAGCTCAAGCAGACTATCATTCAGGGTCAGGGTGAGCACCATTTGAATATCTTGAAGACTAAGATCGCTTCGGAGAATAAGATCGAGATGGAGTTCTTCGCTCCAAAGATCCCATATCGTGAGACTATCACTAAGGTAGCTCAGGCAGACTACCGTCACAAGAAGCAGTCTGGTGGTGCAGGTCAGTTTGGTGAGGTTCACATGGTTATCGAGCCTTATTATGAGGGCATGCCAGAGCCTACTAAGTACAAGGTTGGTGGTAAGGATATCACAGTGAACATCAAGGGCAAGGAGGAGTATGATTTGGATTGGGGCGGCAAGCTTCAGTTCTACAACTCAATTGTTGGAGGTGCTATCGATGCACGATTCATGCCTGCGATCTTGAAGGGTATCATGGAGAAGATGGATGAGGGTCCATTGACAGGTTCTTATGCCCGCGACATCCGCGTTGTGATCTACGATGGTAAGATGCACCCAGTAGATTCAAACGAAATCTCATTTAAGCTCGCTGCACGTAACGCATTTAAGGATGCATTCCGTCAGGCAGGTCCAAAGATCATGGAGCCTATCTATACTGTAGAGGTTTTGACACCAAGTGAGTATATGGGTGCTGTGATGAGCGACTTGCAGAACCGCCGTGCCATGATCATGGGTATGGAGTCAGACAAGGGCTTCGATAAGTTGAACGCTCGCGTGCCATTGGCAGAGTTGTATCGCTACTCTACTTCATTGTCATCACTCACATCGGGTGCTGCAACATACACTATGGCGTTCGCTTCTTACGAGCAGGTTCCATCAGATGTTCAGGATAAGCTCTTGAAGGCTTACACAGATACTGACGAGGATTAATCCTCAATCGGTTGTTCTAAATAAGATAGGCTGTCCGACCAGAAGGTTGCGACAGCCTATTTTTTCTTATACTATCTCCTGCGCAAAGCAATCAGCGAGGAGGAAGAGAATTTATCATAATAAACGCCTTGTGCGATAGCGGAATCTGAGGTAATACAATACTCCTGCCGTAGTAAGTCCCAGAGGGAACGACAACCAGACGCCCACAAGCCCCATATCTAACTCTATACCAAATAGATATCCCGCAGGCAATGATATCACGAAATAGGCTATGAAGGCAAACAGCGTCAGAGGCTTCACATCTGAGATACCCCTCAGAGCATTGGCATAATTGCACTGCAAGCCATCGCCCACTTGATAGACAACAAATGGGATAACGATAGCCGACACCAATGCGATGACCTCCTCGTTGTCGGTAAAGAGCCCACCGATGCTCTCGCGAAAGATAAGCATACCCACCGAGACAAAGGCTGCCATGACCAAAATAATATAAAATCCGCTTCGTGCCGAGTGACGCAGATTATCGACCTCGCCGCGACCGTAGAAATTACTCACCCTCACAGCCACCGCCGCAGCCATACCATAATAGAGCATAAAGCCGAGCTGTCCCACGGTATTCATAATCTGGTGCGCCGCCAACGCTGAGGTGCCGATCCATCCCACGATGATTGTAGCGAGCGAAAAAGAGCTGGTCTCCATGCCCATTTGCAGGGCGATAGGGAGTCCCATGCGATTGAGTTCGGACAATGATTGACGGTTGATCTTCGACTGCAAAAATCCCTCTCTAAATGGCAAATAGCCCTTACGCAGGGCAAATATCAGCGCGAAAATCACAACCATCATCACACGCGAGATCAAAGTTGCCACACCCGCACCCAACAAACCAAGCTCTGGCAGACCATGACCATAGATGAGCATCCAATTGAGTACGATATTGAGCATATTGCCGCATAGCAGGATATACATTGGGGTTTTGGTATCGGTAATGCCCTCGGCAAATTGTTTGAAGGCATTAAAAATCATGGTGAAGGGCAGCGAAAAGAGCAACACCAAAAAATAGGGGCGCATCAACGCTATCAGCTCTACGGGTTGCCCAAGACGATGGAGATTAAGGTAGAGAATACCCATCACGCTCATCAGCACCAGACTCATCATACAGTTAAGGCACAGCGCGTTACGCAACACACCGCCGATAGCGCTCCTCTCCTTGCGACCAAACAAGGCTCCCACGATGGGTGTTATGCCATAGGAGAATCCTACGGCAAAAATTATGACCAGATTGAAGAGATTATTGACAAAGGCGGCAGCACCCAACTCCTTGGTGCCGTACCACCCCACCATCATGGTATCAGCAAGGCTCATGATGATGATGCCCAACTGCCCAACGACAATCGGCACACCCAAGCGGAATAGCTCGCCAACCTCGCCACGAATGATATTTCTGAACGGACTAACCATATTAAACTCTTTTCGAAAGGCAAAGGTAACAATAAAATCGCTACTTAGAGAAAGAGTAACAAAAATTAGGTCACAACAATTACTTCTCTACCTAAAAACTTACGCTCCATCTACTCTACTCCTTCTCCTCGTTCTCCCTCTCCTTCTCTCCACTCCTTTCCTCCCCCCCCCAGAAAAAAAAGAAAACCCGCCCCACGCGATGTGGAACGGGTCAACAGTAATATAATGTAAAAATTACATCTTCTTACCTACGTTTGTCTTCTTTGCTACAGGAGCAGCCTTAGCCTTAGCAGCAGTAGCCTTTGGAGCCTTTGCTACGTTAGCCTTCTGAGCTGCGTCTGCTGAGTCAGCCTTCTTCGCACGTGAACGGCGAGTCTTTGGCTTAGCCTCCTCAGTAGCTGCTGCAGCTACGGTCTTACCCAATGTGTATGCCTCGTTGAAATCAACGAACTCGATGATACACATATCAGCAGCATCACCAAGACGGAAACCTGTCTTGAGGATACGAGTGTAACCGCCTGGACGCTCTGCAATCTTTGGAGCAATAGCGCGGAACAACTCTGTAACTGCCTCCTTCTGCTTGAGGTAAGAGAAAACTACACGGCGTGAGTGAGTAGTATCCTCCTTAGACTTTGTTACCAATGGCTCTACAAACTTCTGCACAGCCTTAGCCTTAGCAACAGTAGTCTCAATACGCTTGTGCAGAATAAGTGATGACGCCATGTTTGACAACATCGCCTTACGGTGACCCGCCTGTCTGCCAAGGTGATTAAAATTCTTATTGTGTCTCATAATTATTCTTTATCAAGTTTGTACATAGATACGTCCATACCGAACTTTAGATTCAATGATGCCAGCAACTCATCCAACTCAGTGAGTGACTTCTTACCGAAGTTACGGAACTTCAAAAGGTCGTTGCGGTTAAGCTTAACCAAATCACCAACTGTATCGACATCAGCAGCCTTCAAGCAATTGAGCGCACGAACACTCAAATCCTGATCCGAGAGCTTGGTCTTCAGAAGCTGACGCATACGCAATGCCTCATCGTCCAATGTATCGTTCTCGCTGTTATCGTCCATGTTGATGGTGATCTTCTCGTCTGAGAAGAGCATAAAGTGCTGAATCAAAATCTTGGCTGCCTCCTTCAAGGCCTCCTTTGGATGAATCGAACCGTCAGTGGTAATCTCCAAATTCAACTTCTCGTAGTCTGTCTTCTGCTCAACGCGGTAGTCCTCAGTCGAGTACTTGACATTTTTAATAGGTGTGAAGATAGAGTCGATAGGAAGCGTATCCAGATCCATGTCTGGTGTAGCGTTCTCCTCTGAAGGCACATATCCGCGACCCTTACCGATGGTGATTGTGATCTGCATCTTGGTACCTGGTGCCAAGTGGCAGATAACCAACTCAGGGTTGAGAACCTTGAACGATGAAAGGTAGTTAGAGATATAGCCTGCTGTAAGCTCTGTAACGCCTGCTACATTTACTGTAACCTTCTCTGAATCCAAGTTCTCGACTGTGTGAAGAAAACGTACCTTCTTAAGGTTCAGGATGATATTCATCATATCCTCCATCACACCCGGGATAGCGGCAAACTCATTGTTCACTCCGGCTACCTTTACGGTCGTAATTGCATAACCCTCCAATGATGAGAGCAAAACGCGTCGCAAAGCGTTGCCGACAGTCATGCCATAGCCAGGCTCCAATGGTCGGAACTCAAACTTTCCGTATGACGCCGTAGCCTCAAGCATAATAACCTTTTCAGGTTTCTGGAATGCTAATATTGCCATAATAAATTGAATTTGTTTAATTACTACTTCGAGTAAAGCTCGACAATCAACTGCTCCTTGATGTTCTCAGGAATCTCCTCACGCTCTGGCTTCTGGAGGAACTTACCGCTCATTGTTGCGCCATCCCACTCCAACCATGCGTAACGGCTACGTGCTGAGCCTGATACTGCTGCTGTGATAACCTCCAAGCTCTTTGACTTCTCACGTACTGATACTACATCACCTGCCTTAAGAGCGTATGATGGAATGTTCACTACTGAGCCGTTTACACAGATGTGACGGTGTGATACGAGCTGACGTGCTGCTGCACGTGTAGGAGCAATACCCAAACGATATACTACGTTATCCAAACGGCACTCGAGAAGCTTCAACAAGTTCTCACCTGTGATACCACCCATACGAGCTGCTGCCTCGTAGGTACGAGCAAACTGCTTCTCCAATATACCGTATGTATACTTAGCCTTCTGCTTCTCTGAAAGCTGCTCGCCATACTCAGAGTTCTTCTTACGCTTGCGAGCAAGACCGTGCTGTCCTGGAGGATAGTTGCGCTTCTCAAGCACCTTATCCGCACCATAGATAGCTTCGCCGAACTTACGGGCGATCTTTGACTTTGGTCCAATATATCTTGCCATTGTTTCTTACTTTTAAAAATTCTTCTTTCTTAAGTTTTC